>NZ_JBSKJN010000005.1:0-262818 GCF_053709515.1 Enterobacter sp. UPMP701
GCGGGTTTTTTATTTACGGCATCAACGGTTACTCGTTGTCGGAACCGCCCAGACCTGCGTTCAGCAGTTCTGCCAGGCTCGCGGATGCATCTTCAGCAGTAACCTGCGGTGCAGCTGGCAGTTCGCCCGCTGCGCGACGACGCATACGATCCTGGTGGTACGCATAACCGGTACCGGCCGGGATCAGACGACCCACGATGACGTTCTCTTTCAGACCGCGCAGTTCATCACGTTTACCTGCAACAGCGGCTTCAGTCAGGACACGCGTGGTTTCCTGGAACGATGCTGCAGAGATGAAGGACTCGGTTGCCAGAGACGCTTTGGTGATACCCAGCAGATCGCGCGCGAAGGTCGCACCGATTTTGCCATTCGCTTCCAGATCGCGGTTAGCGATCTTAACGCGTGAGTATTCAACCTGCTCGCCTTCCAGGAAGTCGGAGCTGCCCGCGTTTTCGATGGTTGCTTTACGCAGCATCTGACGAACGATAACTTCGATGTGCTTATCGTTAATCTTAACGCCCTGCAGACGGTATACGTCCTGTACTTCGTTAACAATGTAACGAGTAACAGCATGCACACCACGCAGACGCAGGATGTCGTGCGGCGCTTCTGGACCGTCGGAAACCACGTCACCACGTTCTACACGTTCACCTTCGAACACGTTGAGCTGACGCCACTTAGGAATCATCTCTTCGTATGGCTCGCTGCCATCTACTGGAGTGATAACCAGACGGCGCTTACCTTTGGTCTCTTTACCGAAGGAGATGATACCGCTGATTTCAGCCAGGATTGCAGGCTCTTTCGGACGACGTGCTTCGAACAGGTCCGCAACGCGTGGCAGACCACCGGTGATGTCCTTGGTACCGCCGGATTCCTGAGGAATACGCGCCAGGGTGTCACCAGAGCTGATCTGTACGCCATCTTCCAGCTGTACAATCGCTTTACCCGGCAGGAAGTACTGCGCAGGCATATCGGTACCTGGGATCAGAACGTCGTTACCCTGAGCATCAACGATTTTCAGTGCAGGACGCAGATCTTTACCACCGGTAGTACGTTCAGCAGAATCCAGAACCACCAGAGAAGACAGACCGGTCAGCTCGTCGGTCTGACGAGTAATGGTCTGGCCGTCAATCATGTCCGTAAAGCGGATGAAACCACTTACTTCGGTGATAACCGGCATGGTATGTGGATCCCAGTTTGCAACGGTTTCACCGCCGGCAACCTGCTCGCCATCACCTTTCGCCATAACCGCACCGTAAGGCACTTTATAGCTCTCTTTGGTACGACCGAATTCGTCGATCAGCTTCAGCTCGGTGTTACGAGAGGTCACAACCAGCTTGCCTGCGGAGTTAACAACAGACTTCGCGTTGCTGAGCTTGATGCTACCTTTGTTTTTCACCTGGATGCTGGATTCAGCAGCCGCACGAGATGCCGCACCACCGATGTGGAACGTACGCATCGTCAGCTGTGTACCCGGCTCACCGATGGACTGTGCCGCGATAACGCCGATGGCTTCACCTTTGTTGATGATGTGGCCACGCGCCAGGTCACGACCGTAGCAGTGCGCACACACACCAAAGTCGGTGTCACAGGATACAACGGAACGCACTTTCACGGAGTCAACAGAGTTTGCTTCCAGCAGGTCACACCACTGTTCGTGCAGCAGCGTATTGCGTGGAACCAGAATGTCTGCGGTGCCCGGCTTCAGAATGTCTTCCGCGGTCACACGACCCAGAACGCGATCGCGCAGTGGCTCTTTAACATCACCACCCTCGATAACCGGGGTCATGGTGATACCTTCAAGGGTGCCACAATCGTCTTCGGTCACAACCAGATCCTGCGCAACGTCAACCAGACGACGCGTCAGATAACCGGAGTTCGCTGTCTTCAGTGCGGTATCCGCCAGACCTTTACGCGCACCGTGCGTGGAGATGAAGTACTGGAGTACGTTCAGACCTTCACGGAAGTTCGCGGTGATTGGCGTTTCGATGATGGAGCCATCTGGCTTCGCCATCAGACCACGCATACCTGCCAGCTGACGAATCTGTGCTGCAGAACCACGCGCACCGGAGTCGGCCATCATATAGATGCTGTTGAAGGAAACCTGCTGCTCTTCAACGCCGTCACGGTTAATCACGGTTTCGGTCTGCAGGTTATCCATCATCGCTTTGGATACACGATCGTTCGCCGCTGCCCAGATATCGATAACTTTGTTGTAGCGTTCGCCCGCGGTTACCAGACCAGACTGGAACTGCTCCTGGATCTCAGCAACTTCGGCTTCCGCTTCAGAGATGATCTCGTGTTTCTTCTCTGGGATGACCATGTCATCGATACCAACAGATGCACCTGAACGCGCTGCATAAGCAAAGCCGGTATACATAGTCTGGTCAGCGAAGATAACGGTCGGCTTCAGACCCAGAATGCGGTAACAGGTGTTCAGCATTTTGGAGATCGCTTTCTTGCCCAGCGCCTGGTTGACGATGGAGAAAGGCAGACCTTTCGGTACGATCATCCACAGAATGGCACGGCCAACGGTCGTGTCTTTCAGGCTGGTTTTCGCAACGAATTCGCCGTTTGCATCTTTTTCGTATTCAGTGATACGCACTTTAACGCGCGCATGCAGAGAGGCCAGGCCAGCGCGATAAATACGCTCAGCTTCTTTAGGGCCAGTCAGCACCATGCCTTCGCCCTTGGCGTTAACACAGTCACGGGTCATGTAGTACAGACCCAATACAACGTCCTGAGATGGAACGATAATTGGTTCACCGTTCGCTGGAGACAGGATGTTGTTGGTAGACATCATCAGCGCACGCGCTTCGAGCTGGGCTTCCAGCGTCAGCGGTACGTGAACAGCCATCTGGTCACCATCGAAGTCGGCGTTATAGGCCGCACAAACCAGCGGGTGCAGCTGGATAGCTTTACCTTCGATCAGGACCGGCTCAAATGCCTGGATACCCAGACGGTGCAGTGTTGGTGCACGGTTCAGCAGTACCGGGTGTTCGCGGATAACTTCGTCCAGGATATCCCAAACGACAGCTTCTTCACGCTCAACCATTTTCTTAGCGGCTTTGATGGTGGTGGCCAGGCCACGCAGCTCCAGCTTGCCGTAGATGAACGGTTTGAACAGCTCCAGTGCCATTTTCTTCGGCAGACCGCACTGATGCAGACGCAGGTATGGACCTACGGTGATTACAGAACGACCGGAGTAGTCAACACGCTTACCGAGCAGGTTCTGACGGAAACGACCCTGCTTACCTTTGATCATGTCGGCCAAAGATTTCAGAGGACGTTTGTTAGAACCGGTGATCGCACGACCACGACGACCGTTATCCAGCAGGGCATCTACCGCTTCCTGCAGCATACGTTTTTCGTTGCGTACGATGATGTCCGGCGCAGCCAGATCCAGCAGACGTTTCAGACGGTTGTTACGGTTGATCACGCGACGATACAGATCGTTCAGATCGGACGTTGCGAAACGACCACCATCCAGTGGAACCAGCGGACGCAGATCTGGCGGCAGAACCGGCAGAACGGTCAGGATCATCCACTCTGGCTTGTTACCAGACTGAACGAACGCTTCCAGCAGTTTGATACGCTTGGTCAGCTTTTTACGCTTGGTTTCGGAGTTGGTTTCGTTCAGCTCTTCACGCAGCTGCTCGCACTCTTGCTCCAGATCCATGCTCTTCAGCAGGGCCTGAATAGCTTCCGCACCCATCTTCGCGTCGAATTCGTCACCGAACTCTTCCAGCGCGTCCAGATACTGCTCTTCAGTCAGGATCTGGTGACGTTCCAGGTTCGTCATCCCGCCTTCGATAACCACATAAGATTCGAAGTACAGTACACGTTCGATATCGCGCAGCGGCATATCCAGCAGCAGACCGATACGGGACGGCAGAGATTTCAGGAACCAGATGTGAGCAGTTGGGGACGCCAGCTCGATGTGGCCCATACGCTCACGGCGTACTTTGGTCTGGGTCACTTCAACGCCGCACTTCTCACAGATCACACCGCGGTGTTTCAGGCGCTTGTACTTACCGCACAGGCACTCGTAGTCTTTTACTGGCCCGAAAATACGCGCACAGAAAAGGCCGTCACGCTCAGGTTTGAACGTACGGTAGTTGATGGTTTCCGGCTTTTTAACTTCACCAAAAGACCATGAACGGATCATGTCTGGCGAAGCCAGAGCAATTTTGATCGCATCAAACTCTTCGGTTTTAGTCTGCGCTTTCAGAAACTTTAATAAATCTTTCACGGATTTGCTCCCGTCGGAGTTAGCACAATCCGGTGTCGGGGGTTAACCCGACACCAGTGACCTGTTTGAGCGAGAATTACTCGTCTTCCAGTTCGATGTTGATACCCAGCGAACGAATCTCTTTCAACAGTACGTTGAAGGATTCTGGCATGCCCGGTTCCATCTGATGGTTGCCGTCCACGATGTTCTTATACATCTTGGTACGACCGTTCACGTCATCAGACTTAACGGTGAGCATTTCCTGCAGGGTGTATGCTGCGCCGTATGCTTCCAGCGCCCACACTTCCATCTCCCCGAAGCGCTGACCACCGAACTGAGCCTTACCACCCAGCGGCTGCTGAGTAACCAGGCTGTAAGAACCGGTAGAACGAGCGTGCATCTTGTCGTCGACCAGGTGGTTCAGTTTCAGCATGTACATGTAACCTACAGTTACCGGACGCTCAAACTGTTCACCGGTACGGCCGTCAAACAGCGTAATCTGACCAGACGTTGGCAGACCACCCAGTTGCAGCAGCTCTTTGATTTCAGCTTCTTTTGCACCGTCGAATACCGGCGTTGCGATTGGCATACCTTTGCGCAGGTTCTCTGCCAGACGCAGCACTTCTTCATCGCTGAAGGTGTTCAGGTCGACTTTCTGACGAACATCGGTACCCAGATCGTAGGCACGCTGGATGAATTCGCGCAGTTTCGCGACTTCCTGCTGCTGTTTCAGCATGGCGTTGATCTTGTCGCCGATACCTTTCGCAGCCATACCCAGGTGGGTTTCCAGAATCTGACCGATGTTCATACGAGACGGTACGCCCAGTGGGTTCAGTACGATATCTACCGGTGTACCGTTAGCATCGTGCGGCATATCTTCGATCGGGTTGATCTTAGAGATAACACCCTTGTTACCGTGACGACCTGCCATCTTATCACCAGGCTGGATCTGACGTTTAACAGCCAGATACACCTTAACAATCTTCAGCACGCCTGGTGCCAGATCGTCGCCCTGAGTGATTTTGCGGCGTTTCGCTTCGAGTTTTTTCTCGAACTCGTGTTTCAGTTCGTCATACTGCTCAGCCAGCTGTTCCAGCTGATTTTGTTTCTCTTCGTCGGTCAGGCCGAGTTCCAGCCAGCGATCGCGTGGCAGTTTGTCGAGCTTCTCAGCTTCAACGCCACCGGCAACCAGCACCGCATAGATACGGCTGAACAGACCTGCTTCGAGGATCTGCAGTTCTTCAGACAGGTCTTTCTTCGCCTGTTTGAGCTGCATCTCTTCGATTTCCAGCGCACGCTTATCTTTCTCAACGCCGTCACGAGTGAAGACCTGAACGTCGATAACCGTACCGGAAACACCGTTTGGTACGCGCAGAGAAGAGTCTTTAACGTCAGACGCTTTCTCACCGAAGATTGCACGCAGCAGTTTCTCTTCTGGCGTCAGCTGGGTTTCACCTTTCGGCGTTACCTTACCAACCAGAATGTCGCCGCCGGTCACTTCCGCACCGATGTAAACAATACCGGATTCATCCAGCTTGGAGAGCGCAGCTTCACCCACGTTAGGGATGTCGGCAGTGATCTCTTCTGGCCCCAGCTTGGTGTCACGGGACACACAGGCCAGTTCCTGAATGTGGATGGTGGTGAAACGATCTTCCTGAACCACACGCTCGGAGACGAGGATGGAGTCTTCGAAGTTGTAACCGTTCCACGGCATGAACGCTACGCGCATGTTCTGACCGAGCGCCAGTTCACCGAGGTCGGTGGACGGACCGTCTGCCAGCACGTCGCCGCGCTCAACTGGCTCACCCAGAGATACGCAAGGCATCTGGTTGATACAGGTGTTCTGGTTAGAACGGGTGTATTTGGTCAGGTTGTAGATGTCGATACCCGCTTCGCCCGGATACATCTCGTCTTCGTTAACTTTGATAACGATACGGGATGCGTCGACGTACTGAACGGTACCGCCACGCTTAGCAACTGCAGTAACACCGGAGTCAACGGCAACAGCACGTTCCATACCGGTACCAACCAGCGGCTTATCAGCGCGCAGAGTTGGAACGGCCTGACGTTGCATGTTCGCACCCATCAATGCACGGTTGGCGTCATCGTGTTCCAGGAACGGGATCAGGGACGCACCGACGGATACCACCTGCTGGGTGGATACGTCCATGTAGTCAACCTGGTCGCGGCTGAACAAGCTGGATTCGCCTTTGCTACGGCAGGTAACCAGATCTTCTACAAAGTGGCCTTCGTCATCCAGGTTGGAGTTCGCCTGAGCGATAACGTAGTTGCCTTCTTCGATAGCAGACAGGTAGTGAATTTCGTCAGTAACCACACCGTCGGTCACTTTACGATACGGGGTCTCGAGGAAACCGTATTCGTTCGTCTGTGCATACACGGACAGGGAGTTGATCAGACCGATGTTTGGACCTTCAGGCGTTTCGATTGGACACACGCGACCGTAGTGAGTCGGGTGTACGTCTCGAACTTCAAAGCCTGCACGTTCACGGGTCAAACCGCCTGGGCCGAGTGCAGAGATACGACGTTTGTGCGTAATCTCAGACAGCGGGTTGTTCTGGTCCATGAACTGAGACAGCTGGCTGGAACCGAAGAACTCTTTCACTGCTGCAGAAATCGGCTTGGCGTTGATCATATCCTGAGGCATCAGGGTATCCAGATCGCCCAGAGAAAGACGCTCTTTCACCGCACGCTCTACACGTACCAGGCCAACGCGGAACTGGTTTTCCGCCATTTCGCCTACGGAACGGATACGACGGTTGCCGAGGTGGTCGATATCGTCCACTTCGCCTTTGCCGTTACGGATATCGATGAGCTTCTTCATCACTTCAATGATGTCGTCTTTGCTCAGGATACCGGAACCTTCGATTTCGTCGCGCAGCAGAGAACGGTTGAACTTCATACGACCTACCGCAGACAAGTCATAGCGGTCTTCGGAGAAGAACAGGTTCTCAAACAGGCTTTCAGCCGCTTCACGAGTCGGCGGCTCACCAGGACGCATCATGCGGTAGATTTCTACCAGCGCGCTCAGACGATCGTTGGTTGGGTCGACGCGTACAGTCTCAGAGATGTACGGACCGTGGTCCAGATCGTTGGTGAACAGCGTCTCGATACGTTTGTGGCCAGCCTGGCTCAGCTTAGCCAGCAGATCCAGGCTCAGCTCCATGTTAGCCGGGCAGATCAGCTCGCCAGTTGATTCATCAACGTAATCTTTCGCGGCTACTTTTCCTGCAATGTATTCAACTGGAACTTCGATGTGTTTGATATCATCTTTTTCCAGCTGACGGATGTGGCGCGCGGTGATTCGGCGACCTTTTTCCACATACACTTTGCCGTCGGCTTCGATGTCGAACGACGCGGTCTCACCACGCAGACGTTCCGGCACCAGCTCCATCTGCAGCTTGTTGTCGCGGATTTCAAAGATCACTTTCTCAAAGAACAGGTCCAGGATCTGCTCAGTGGTATAGTTCAGTGCACGCAGAATGATGGTTGCAGGCAGTTTACGACGACGGTCGATACGGACAAACAGGTTGTCTTTCGGATCGAACTCGAAGTCCAGCCATGAACCACGGTAAGGAATGATGCGTGCGTTATACAGTACTTTACCGGAAGAGTGCGTTTTACCTTTATCGCTGTCGAAGAAGACGCCCGGGCTACGATGCAGCTGGGAAACGATAACACGCTCAGTACCGTTAATTACGAAAGTACCGTTGTCTGTCATGAGTGGAATTTCACCCATGTAGACTTCTTGTTCTTTAATGTCTTTTACGGTGCCTTCCGGCGCTTCGCGCTCGTAGATCACCAGACGCAGTTTTACGCGCAGCGGTGCGGAATAGGTCACGCCACGGATCTGACATTCCTGAACGTCAAACACCGGTTCGCCAAGGCGGTAGCTGACGTACTGCAGCTCGGAGTTACCGCTGTAGCTCTGAATCGGGAACACGGAGCGGAAGGCTGCTTCCAGACCGTACTGCCCTTCAGGATCTTGCTCGATAAACTTCTGGAACGAGTCAAGCTGGATAGAAAGGAGATATGGAATGTCCAGAACTTGTGGACGTTTACCAAAATCCTTACGAATACGTTTTTTCTCGGTATAGGAGTAAACCATAGGGTTCCTCAGCTCGCTGACAAGTCGACCCATCTGTCCGACGAAGGGACAGTTTGTGCAACACCATTTTGTGGACCGGAAAATTGAATACTTTCCGCAATACCTGTTGCTATCACGCTTAAATCATTTCGTCGCGATTTACACAGAGCGAGCACCCTGTCGCAATATATTAAGTCGTCGATAGAAACATGCATTGTCAGGACAATCAGCAGTCAAACAGTGTGAAATGCTACTGATGCCTTACAGCGCAAAAAGGCTGGTGACTAAAAAGTCACCAGCCATCAGCCTAATGACTTAGGCTGCAACCAGAAAAGTTGGCTTATTTAACTTCAACTTCAGCGCCAGCTTCTTCCAGAGATTTTTTCAGTGCTTCTGCGTCGTCTTTGCTCACGCCTTCTTTCAGCGCAGCTGGAGCAGATTCTACCAGGTCTTTAGCTTCTTTCAGACCCAGGCCAGTTGCGCCACGTACTGCTTTGATAACAGCAACTTTGTTCGCGCCAGCAGCTTTCAGAATTACGTCGAATTCAGTTTTTTCTTCAGCAGCTTCAGCCGGGCCCGCAGCTACAGCTACAGCAGCAGCAGCAGAAACACCGAATTTTTCTTCCATTGCAGAAACCAGCTCTACAACGTCCATTACGGACATAGCTGCTACTGCTTCAATGATTTGATCTTTAGTGATAGACATTTAAATTGTTCCTGAAAATCAGAATAAGTTTATACGTAAGCAAATGCTTTATAAAGATAACTGCGATTAAGCAGCTTCTTTCGCATCGCGTACAGCAGCCAGAGTGCGAACCAGTTTGCCAGCCGCAGCTTCTTTCATGGTTGCCATCAGGCGTGCAATTGCTTCTTCGTAGGTCGGCAGGGTTGCCAGGCGATCGATTTGCGATGCCGGGATCAACTCACCTTCAAAGGCTGCAGCTTTGACCTCAAATTTTGCATTCGCTTTCGCGAACTCTTTGAACAGACGAGCAGCAGCGCCCGGGTGTTCCATAGAGTATGCAATCAGGGTCGGACCAACAAACGTGTCTTTCAGGCACTCGAACTGAGTACCTTCAACTACGCGACGCAGCAGGGTGTTACGAACAACACGCATGTATACGCCAGCTTCACGACCTGCTTTACGCAGTTCAGTCATTTTGTCTACAGTAACGCCACGGGAATCCGCAACTACTGCAGACAGCGCGCCTTTGGCTACTTCGCTGACTTCAGCAACAATCGCTTGTTTGTCTTGAAGATTTAAAGCCATTAGCTTTGCTCCTGGATGTTTGCCGGAACTCATGTTCCGGAACTCACTTCACTCAACCCAACGGGAAGAGCGTCTTAATACGGTGAGCAGAAACAAGCCAGAGTATCCAAAAATAATCTTAGCGTTCTGTCACCGTCTACGCAGGGGATTAAGTCTCTTGCGAAACACCTGCGGTCTTCGACGGAGGCCTGGATTAGGCCAGGCTCCAACGAACAAATCTTTTAGCCGCTAACTTTCGTTAGCAAACGTGGGGGTAAGATTGTAGACAAAATCACCGCCCACGTAAAGGCATTAGTTTGCAGCAGCGCTCAGGCCAGCCTGGTCAACTGCAACACCTGCACCCATGGTGGTGGAGATGCTAACTTTCTTGATGTACACGCCTTTCGCCTGAGTTGGTTTTGCTTTTTTCAGCGCAACCAGCAGAGCTTCCAGGTTTTCTTTCAGTTTGTCAGCGTCAAAGTCCACTTTACCGATGGTGGTGTGGATGATGCCGTTTTTGTCGTTACGATAACGAACCTGACCTGCTTTAGCGTTCTTAACCGCTTCAGCAACGTTAGGGGTTACAGTACCCACTTTCGGGTTTGGCATCAGGCCGCGTGGACCCAGAACCTGGCCCAGCTGGCCAACAACGCGCATTGCATCTGGAGAAGCAATAACAACGTCAAAGTTCATTTCGCCTTTCTTGATCTGATCAGCCAGATCTTCCATACCTACCAGTTCAGCGCCGGCAGCTTTAGCAGCTTCAGCGTTTGCACCCTGAGCAAATACAGCTACGCGAACGGAACGGCCAGTACCGTGTGGCAGTACAGTTGCGCCACGAACGTTCTGATCGGATTTACGAGCGTCGATGCCCAGGTTAACAGCAACGTCAACGCTTTCAACGAACTTAGCCGTTGCCAGTTCTTTCAGCAGAGCGATAGCTTCGTTGATGTCGTACTGTTTGGTCGCATCAACTTTGTCACGGATCACGGACATGCGCTTGGTCAGTTTAGCCATTTCTTAGTCCTCCACTACCAGGCCCATGGAACGTGCAGTACCTTCGATTGAGCGAGTCATCGCTTCAATGTCGGCACCAGTCATGTCGGCAGCTTTGGTCTGCGCGATTTCCTGCAACTGAGCGCGGGAAATTTTACCCACTTTGTCTTTGTTCGGTTTACCGGAACCAGACTTGATACCAGCCGCTTTCTTCAGCAGAACTGCTGCTGGAGGGGTTTTGGTAACGAAAGTGAAAGAACGGTCAGCGTAAACAGTGATTACGACTGGGATTGGCAGACCTTTTTCCAGGGATTCAGTTTTTGCGTTGAACGCTTTACAGAATTCCATGATGTTCACACCCTGCTGACCCAGAGCTGGACCAACTGGTGGACTTGGGTTCGCCATACCAGCTGCAACCTGCAGCTTGACGTAGGCTTGTACTTTCTTAGCCATTCTAAAATCCTCTGATTGGGTAATAGCGCCTCAGGGAGGCTCCCCGTGAATAAAATTCGTTTTACGGGCCGTAACCCATAAAAACAAAAGGCGCGAAATTGTATTCCAATCTCGCGCCTTGTGCAACGATTAAATCGTCGCTTTTTTGATCGCTGCTTAGGCTTTTTCGACCTGGGCAAAGTCCAGTTCTACCGGGGTCGCACGACCGAAGATAGAAACAGAAACTTTCAGGCGGGACTTCTCGTAGTCCACTTCTTCAACCACGCCATTAAAGTCAGCAAACGGACCGTCATTAACACGAACCATTTCACCCGGTTCAAACAGCGTTTTCGGACGCGGCTTATCACCCACCTGCTGCAGGCGGTTCATAATCGCATCAACTTCTTTGTCGCTGATTGGCGCCGGACGGTCAGACGTGCCGCCGATAAAGCCCATCACGCGCGGTACGCTGCGCACCAGGTGCCAGCTCGCGTCGTTCATAACCATCTGAACCAGCACGTAACCCGGGAAGAATTTGCGCTCGCTTTTGCGACGCTGGCCGCCACGGATCTCAACCACTTCTTCGGTCGGAACCATAACTTCGCCAAACAACTCTTCCATGTTGTGTAATTTGATATGCTCACGCAGCGACGTTGCTACGCGGCCTTCAAAACCGGAAAACGCCTGAACGACGTACCAGCGCTTTTTAGGGGCTTCAGACATCTCAGAACCTCAGGCCAGTGATAAAGGATACCAGGCGAACCAGAATACCATCCAGTCCCCACAGGATCAGTGACATTACAGCGGTAACCGCCGCTACGATCAGCGTGGTGTGCAATGTTTCCTGGCGAGTCGGCCAAATTACCTTGCGGACTTCGGTACGCGCTTCGCGGGCAAAAGCGACAGTCGCTTTGCCTTTCGTCGTCAACAGCGCGACACCACCCGCTGCAGCAATCAGAATTACCACTGCAAGCGCGCGTAGCGGCAGCATAATGTCACGATAAAGGTAGTTGCCGACAATCGCTACGATCAGCAGAACGGCTACTACTACCCATTTCATCGCTTCCAGGCCGCGCCCGCTCCCTTGAGCTTCGGTATTCGCACTCATAAACCAACCTGTCAGAAGTATTCTACAAACATTTTCACCCCGCGATCGCGAGGCAAACCAAATCGAAATGCTAATTCGCTTTTCGAATTATACGCTCTCTGCAGAGCCTGTCTCAGCAATGATTATGACAAAAATAATCACTGATGAGCCAGGTTCTGGCGTGAAAGCGTGCAAAAAGGGCATCAAATGATGCCCTTTTATTGCGCATTGCGTCAAATGTTATCAGCAATTAGCCGAGAACTTTAGCAACCACGCCCGCGCCAACGGTACGGCCGCCTTCACGGATTGCGAAACGCAGACCGTCGTCCATCGCGATTGGGTGGATCAGAGTCACAACCATCTTGATGTTGTCGCCTGGCATTACCATCTCTACGCCTTCTGGCAGTTCGATGGTACCGGTCACGTCAGTTGTACGGAAGTAGAACTGTGGACGGTAGCCTTTGAAGAACGGAGTATGACGGCCGCCTTCGTCTTTGGACAGGATATAAACTTCAGATTCGAACTTGGTGTGTGGCTTGATTGAGCCTGGCTTCGCCAGAACCTGACCACGTTCGATTTCTTCACGTTTGATACCACGCAGCAGAACACCAACGTTCTCACCAGCACGGCCTTCGTCCAGCAGTTTGCGGAACATTTCAACGCCAGTACAGGTAGACTTCGCAGTCTCTTTGATACCAACGATTTCAACTTCTTCACCCACTTTGATGATACCGCGCTCTACACGACCGGTAACAACGGTACCACGACCGGAGATGGAGAATACGTCTTCGATTGGCAGCAGGAATGGCTTGTCAATCGCACGCTCTGGTTCTGGGATGTAAGAATCCAGGAAGCCAGCCAGTTCGATGATTTTCGCTTCCCACTCAGCGTCGCCTTCCAGCGCTTTCAGCGCGGAACCACGAACGATAGGGGTGTCGTCGCCCGGGAAATCGTACTGAGACAGCAGTTCACGAACTTCCATCTCTACCAGTTCCAGCAGCTCTTCGTCATCAACCATGTCGCACTTGTTCAGGAACACGATGATGAAAGGAACGCCTACCTGACGACCCAGCAGGATGTGCTCACGAGTCTGCGGCATTGGGCCGTCAGTCGCAGCAACAACCAGGATCGCGCCGTCCATCTGCGCAGCACCGGTGATCATGTTTTTAACATAGTCGGCGTGGCCTGGGCAGTCTACGTGCGCGTAGTGGCGAGTCGGGGTATCGTACTCAACGTGAGAGGTGTTGATGGTGATACCACGAGCTTTTTCTTCTGGCGCGTTATCGATCTGGTCGAATGCACGAGCAGAACCACCGTAGGTTTTTGCCAGAACGGTAGTGATTGCAGCGGTCAGCGTTGTTTTACCATGGTCAACGTGGCCGATAGTACCGACGTTAACGTGCGGTTTTGTACGTTCAAACTTTTCTTTAGACATCGATTGTCCCTCTAAGACACGGATAAATCGGTGATATCACCACATCAACCAGGCGAAATGCCTGAATTGTTGAATACAGTAAAATTGAAACAGAGAGAAACGGGAAGGAGAAGTGAAGTGGTGCTGATACCCAGAGTCGAACTGGGGACCTCACCCTTACCAAGGGTGCGCTCTACCAACTGAGCCATATCAGCACGTATTGGAGCGGGCAGCGGGAATCGAACCCGCATCATCAGCTTGGAAGGCTGAGGTAATAGCCATTATACGATGCCCGCATCCTGAAACTCGGCTACCCAGTTCTTTCTGTAACAAAAAAAGAGATTTCTCTCTTTTTCAGTTTGAGCTGGCTAATTTTTCCAACCAGCTCCGGCGGCATTTACGCTGCCAGAAAGTGGTGGTGGGGGAAGGATTCGAACCTTCGAAGTCTGTGACGGCAGATTTACAGTCTGCTCCCTTTGGCCGCTCGGGAACCCCACCGGACTTGATGGTGCCGACTACCGGAATCGAACTGGTGACCTACTGATTACAAGTCAGTTGCTCTACCTACTGAGCTAAGTCGGCATCAAGTAGCGCGCATTCTATGGATACCTGCGCGGTCATGCAACTAAAAATTTGCATAAAACGTTCTTTCGCTCACATTTTATGCGACCGCAGCGCTAAGCGCTGTAAAAGTAGCCATTGCGGGTCAAATAATCAACATACATACGTGATTTACACCGCATACACCGTAGCGTGACGGCTTCCGCGTAACGCAGCGCTTTCCATCTTTTTTCTTATTATTCCCGCCATCTGGTGTTAACCTCCTGCCCATTGTCCAAAATTAACTGTGTGATGAGCCACGTCCCGGCAGCATAGAGCTGGCTCACTGAAGCATGCTTATGAGCAAAAAAGAGCAAACGTTAATGACGCCTTATCTTCACTTTAACCGCAGCCAGTGGGCTGCCCTGCGTGATTCCGTCCCTATGACGCTGACGGAAGGTGAAATCGCACGGTTAAAAGGGATAAACGAAGATCTGTCCCTGGAAGAGGTGGCAGAAATTTATCTCCCCCTCTCTCGCTTGCTTAACTTCTATATCAGCTCCAACCTGCGTCGTCAGGCGGTGCTGGAGCAGTTCCTCGGAACCAATGGCCAGCGTATTCCTTATATCATTAGTATTGCAGGCAGCGTGGCCGTGGGTAAAAGCACCACCGCACGCGTGCTGCAGGCGCTACTGAGCCGCTGGCCGGAACACCGCAGCGTAGAGCTGATCACCACCGACGGCTTCCTGCACCCGAACGAGGTCTTAAAAGAACGCGGGCTGATGAAGAAGAAAGGCTTCCCGCTCTCTTATGATATGCACCGTCTGGTGAAATTCGTATCCGACCTTAAATCCGGTGCCCCAAACGTCACTGCGCCGGTTTACTCGCATCTGATTTACGATCGCATTCCGGATGGGGATAAAACGGTTGTACAACCAGACATCCTGATTCTCGAAGGGTTAAACGTCCTGCAAAGCGGCATGGATTATCCTCATGACCCGCATCATGTATTCGTTTCGGATTTCGTCGATTTCTCTATCTATGTTGATGCGCCGGAAGATCTGCTGCAGAACTGGTATATCAACCGCTTCCTGAAGTTCCGCGAAGGGGCATTCACCGACCCGGACTCCTATTTCCACCACTACGCCCAGCTTTCTGAAGAAGAGGCGATTAATGTGGCGAGGGGATTGTGGAATGAGATCAACTACGTGAACCTCAAAGAGAACATCCTGCCGACGCGCGAGCGCGCGAGCCTGATCCTCACCAAGAGCGAGAAGCACGCCGTCGACCAGATTCGCCTGCGGAAATAGCCTGGCAGACATAAAAAAACCGGCTTAGCGCCGGTTTTTTCGTTATGCGTGTGGCTTCTCGCCATTTTCATCCTGATCGACCGCGAAGCAGGCAACCAGCTGACCACCATAATCCTTCAGCTGCGGCTGCAACTGGGTGCAAGGACCAAAGCGGCGACTGCAACGCGCGTTAAAGGCACACCCCGGTGGCGGATTCAGCGGGCTGGGCAGTTCGCCCGTCAGCTTAATACGCTCGCGACGATCGTCCGGGTTCAGACGCGGCGTCGCAGACAGCAGCGCCTGGGTGTACGGATGACGGGGATTATTAAAGATCTGGTCTTTACTCCCCTTCTCCACGCAGCGCCCCAGATACATCACCATCACTTCATCGGCAATATGCTCCACCACCGACAGGTCGTGGGAGATGAACACGTAAGAGAGCCCCAGCTCCTGCTGAAGGTCCATCATCAGGTTCAGCACCTGCGCACGCACGGAGACGTCGAGCGCAGAGACCGGCTCATCGGCAATCACCACGTCCGGATCGAGCATCAGCCCGCGGGCGATGGCGATACGCTGACGCTGGCCGCCGGAGAACATATGCGGGTAGCGGTCATAATGCTCGGTTTTGAGCCCGACCTTCGCCATCATCGCCAGCGCTTTTTCACGGCGCTGTTCTTTGCTCAGATTGCTGTTAATCAGCAGCGGCTCTTCCAGAATCTGCCCCACTTTTTTACGCGGGTTTAAAGAACCATACGGGTTCTGGAACACAATCTGGATTTTCTGGCGGCGAAGCTTCTGCGCCTGCGGATCGTGCTTGAGCAGATCCTGCCCCTGATAGTAGAGCTCACCGCCGGTCGGCACTTCAATCATCGTCAGCAGACGGCCCAGGGTGGACTTACCGCACCCTGACTCCCCCACCACCGCCAACGTTTTACCGCGTTCGAGGTTAAAAGAGACGCCGTCCAGCGCTTTCACCAGGCGCTCAGGGGCAAACAGCCCCTTCTTCACCGGGTAGTATTTTTTCAGGTCGATGGCCTGCAACAGCGGCTGTTGCGTGGTGGCCTGTTGCGTACTCATAGTGTTGGCCTCCCGGCATCATCGAGTGGGTAGTGGCATTTCGACTGACGACCGTCAGCAAGCTGGTTCAGCTCTGGCTCTTCTGCCCGGCATTTGTCCGTCGCATACGGACAGCGCGGATTGAGCAGACAGCCCTGCGGACGGTCATATTTACCCGGTACCACACCCGGCAGCGACGCCAGACGCGCTTTGTCCTGAGCAAATTCCGGCAGCGCACGCAGCAGAGCCTGCGTATACGGGTGACGCGGCGCGCGGAAGATATCGTGCGAATCCCCGGTCTCGACCACCTGACCCGCATACATCACGATGATTTTATGCGCCGCTTCGGCCACCAGCGCCAGGTCGTGCGTAATCAGCACCAGCGCCATATTCTCTTTCTGCTGCAGCTCCAGCAGCAGCTCGATGATTTGCGCCTGGATGGTCACATCCAGCGCCGTCGTCGGTTCATCCGCAATCAGCAGTTTTGGCCGACAGGCAATCGCCATGGCGATCATCACGCGCTGGCTCATCCCGCCGGAGAGCTGGTGCGGATAAACGTCCAGACGCGATGCCGGGTCAGGAATACCGACCTGGTTCAGCAGGTCGATCGCGCGCTGACGACGGGTTTTCTTGTTACCCCCCTGGTGCACCTTAATCGCTTCCATAATCTGGAAACCGACGGTGTAGCACGGGTTCAGGCTGGTCATCGGGTCCTGGAAAATCATCGCCACTTCCGCGCCCACCAGCTGGCGGCGCTGTTTCTCTGAAATGCGCTTCAGGTCCTGACCGTTGAACTGCAGGTTTTCCGCCATCACGCGGCCCGGATAATCAATCAGCCCCATGATCGCCAGTGAACTCACTGACTTACCGGAACCGGACTCGCCGACAATACCAACCACTTCGCCCTGATTTACGCTGTAGCTGATGCGGTCCACGGCGCGAAACGGGGTGCCTTCGTCACCGAAGTGTACCGATAATTTATCTACATTTAATAACGCCATCTCGTGCCTCTTACTGCTTCAGTTTGGGATCAAGCGCATCACGCAGACCATCACCCATCAGGTTAAATGCCAGCACCGTCAGCAGGATTGCCAGCCCCGGGAAGGTGACAACCCACCAGGCGCTCTGTGCGAACTGCAACACGTCGGAGAGCATGGTGCCCCACTCCGGTGTTGGCGGCTGCGCACCCATGCCCAGGAAGCCAAGAGCGGCCATATCAAGAATGGCGTTAGAGAAGCCGAGCGACGCCTGAACGATCAGCGGCGCAAGGCAGTTAGGGAAGATATTGACGAACATCTGGCGCATCGCACCCGCACCCGCCACGCGAGACGCGGTGACGTAGTCGCGGTTCACTTCCACCAGCACCGCCGCACGGGTTAAACGCACGTAGTGGGGAAGCGCCACGAAGGTCAACGCCAGCGCGGCGTTGCCGATCGACGGGCCGAAGATTGCCACCAGCACCAGGGCCAGCAGCAGGCTTGGCAGCGCCAGCATAATGTCGACAACGCGCATGATGATGTTATCAACGATGCCGCCAAAGTAACCGGCAACCAGGCCGAGGATGATCCCCATAATCAGGGACAGCACCACCACCAGACAGCCAACCAGCAGCGACAGACGCGCGCCGTACATCAAACGCGACAGCACATCGCGGCCCACGTCATCAGTACCTAACAGGTGCGTCAGGCTACCGCCGTCCTGCCACGCAGGAGGTGCCAGCAGCGCATCGCGGAACTGATCCGCCGGGTTATACGGCGCCAGGAAATTCGCAAACACCGCAATCAGAATCATGATGGCGACATAGACCAGCCCCACCACCGCGCCTTTATTGCGCTTGAAGTAGTGCCAGAACTCCTGCAGCGGCGTCATCGGAACCGGTGCAGCAACAACTTTGTTTTCAGAAACCTGTGACATGATGGCCCCTTACTTCTTATGACGAATACGCGGGTTCACCACGCCGTACAGCAAATCGACCAGCAGGTTGACGAGAATAATCATCGTCGCGACCAGCAGTACCCCGCCCTGCACTACCGGATAGTCACGGCGTTGCAGCGCATCAATCAGCCAGCGTCCTAGGCCCGGCCAGGAGAAGATAGTTTCCGTCAGGATCGCCCCCGCCAGCAGCGTACCTACCTGAAGACCGATAACGGTCACCACCGGCAGCATGGCGTTACGCAAAGCGTGAACGATAATGACGCGCATGCGGGTTAACCCTTTTGCGCGCGCGGTACGGATGTAATCTTCACCCAGCACTTCCAGCATGGACGAACGGGTCATACGCACGATCACCGCCAGAGGAATGGTGCCCAGCACCATAGCAGGCAGGATCATGTGCGCGACGGCATCAATGAAGTTGCCCTCTTCGCCCCAGATGGCCGTATCGATCAGCATAAAACCGGTTAACGGATTGGTATCATCAAGGAACACCATATCGCTGACGCGCCCTGAGACCGGCGTCAGGTTCCAATGGACCGAGACCAGCATGATCAACATCATGCCCCACCAGAAGATAGGCATGGAGTAGCCGGTCAGCGCCAGGCCGACGGCGGTGTGGTCGAAAATTGAGCCACGCTTAACGGCAGCCAGTACCCCGACAGGAATACCCACCGCAGTGGCGAAAATCATGGCGCAGACCCCGAGCTCCAGCGTCGCTTTAAAACGCGGCACGAACTCGTCCCACACCGGAAGACGGCTTTTTAACGAAATCCCTAAGTCACCGTGCATCACGCCCCAGATATAGTGGAGGTACTGCTGCCACATCGGCTTATCGAGGCCGAGTTCAGCCAGCAGCTGCGCATGACGTTCAGGGGAGATACCACGCTCGCCCGCCATAATCATTACCGGGTCGCCGGGGATCATATGGACGAAGGCAAAAGTGAGAAGGGTGATACCGATAAACGTCGGGATAACAAGTCCCAGACGTCGGAGGATGAACTGCAACATAACCCGGATTCTCTCTGATGACGCACGCCCAGTGGCATGACGTCTGTATTGCTCACAAATGTAGATTCCCTCTCCCCGTGGGAGAGGGTTAGGGTGAGGGGATGCATGCACGTCCCTCACCCCTGCCCTCTCCCATAGGGAGAGGGAGAACACCCTACTTATTATTCAACCGATACGTTTTCGAAGTGGTGTTTGCCCAGTGGATCAACCACGTAGCCCTTCACTTCTTTACGCACTGGCTCGTACACGGTGGAGTGAGCAACAATCAGCGCCGGAGCCTGATCGTGCATAACAACCTGAGCCTGCTTGTACAGTTCAATACGTTTGTTGTGATCGTCGGTCGCACGCGCCGGCTGGATCAGGTCTTCAAACGGCTTGTAGCACCAGCGAGAATAGTTAGAACCGTCTTTCGCGGCCGCGCAGCTGAACAGGGTGGCAAAGAAGTTATCCGGATCCCCGTTGTCACCGGTCCAGCCCATCATTACCGCCTGGTGCTCACCCGCTTTGGCGCGCTTCAGATATTCGCCCCACTCGTAGGTCACGATCTTGGCCTGTACGCCAATCTTCGCCCAGTCAGCCTGAACCATTTCCGCCATACGGCGCGCGTTCGGGTTGTACGGACGCTGAACAGGCATTGCCCACAGCTCAACGGTAAAGCCTTTATCCTGGCCCGCTTCTTTCAGCAGCGCTTTCGCTTTCTCAGGATCGTAGCTGTAGTCCTTAACGTCGTCGTTATAGCCCCACATGGTTGGCGGGATCAGGTTTTTGGCCGCAACGCCCGCGCCCTGGTAAACGGCTTTGATGATCGCTTCTTTGTTCACCGCGTAGGTCAGCGCCTGACGCACTTTCACATCATCAAACGGTTTCTTCTCGGTGTTGAAGGAGAGATAGCCCACGTTCAGGCCCGCCTGCTCCAGCAGGTTGATGTTTTTATCCTGCTTCATGCGCGCGATGTCAGCCGGGTTCGGGTACGGCATTACCTGGCATTCGTTTTTCTGCAGTTTGGCGTAACGTACGGACGCATCAGGAGTGATGGAGAAGACCAGGCGGTCGATCTGCGGCTTGGTGCCCCAGTAGCCCGGGAACGCTTTATACAGAATACGGGAGTCTTTCTGGTACTGCAGCAGCTGGAACGGGCCGGTACCGATTGGGTTCAGGTCCACTTTTTCCGGCGTGCCAGCTTTCAGCATGTTGTCCGCGTACTCTTTAGAGAGAATAGAGGCGAAGTCCATCGCCAGGTCAGCCAGGAATGGCGCTTCCGGACGGGTCAGCACGAACTGAACGGTTTTATCGTCCACTTTTTTCACTTCGGCGATCAGGTCTGGCAGACCCATCCCTTCGAAGTACTCATAGCTGCCGCCAGAGACTTTGTGGTACGGGTTCTGGGCATTTTTCTGACGGTCGAAGGAGAACACAACGTCGTCGGCGTTAAAGTCGCGCGTTGGTTTAAATTCTTTACTGTCCTGCCACTTCACGCCCTGGCGCAGGTGGAAGGTATAAGTTTTACCATCTTCGCTGACGTCCCACTTCTCGGCCAGACCCGGAATCACTTCCGTGGTGCCGGTTTTGAATTCAACCAGACGGTTATAGATCGGTACAGAGCTTGCGTCGTAAGTCGTACCAGAGGTAAAGAGCTGTGGGTTAAAGCCTTCCGGCGAGCCTTCAGAACAGTAAACCAGGGTTTTTGCCTGTACGCTTGCTGCCACGGTCATAGCCACCAGGCTCAGACCAAGCTTCAGCATCCCTGACTTCTTCAAGGAAATACTCATTATTCTGCTCCAATGTGATGTTTTGCTTTGTTGTGTTACGCCGCCAGACCTTTATTTATTTTTTACCCGGTCCGGTCGGAGGTGCCCGAAGGCGTTAAAGGGATGGAGAATCCTTTCAGAAGAGCGTTTGAGTTGCAGCGCAGATCGTCCCTGAAATGCCCCTCATGCCCTACAATCTGTCAACAGAATGTGAAAACGTCAATACAGGTGACGGGGATTTGCGCTGAGTGTGAGAAACCGCAAACAAAGATTAAAAAAACCCTGAACGTCAGTTTTCAGCAGGGAAATTTATGCTACTCACCATGTTGCAGCACAAATATCTTCATATTTCGCAACAATCAGTGATTAACTTTTATTCAGAATGGGTAAATTTTCTTGCGGAATGGTGATTATCTGAGCACTAAATACCGCGAACGTTAAAACGCACAGCGAAAAATGCTGAGGTTATCCATAAGCAACGCGAAAAAAGATCAATCTATATATAAAAAAATACAATGGATTATGTCACAAAATCATTAACAGACAGGGAGAAGCGGGGATAAGGGGCGTTTTGCTGAATCAGCATGAGTAAGCCGTTAATGCAAAAAGGGCTAACCTTGCGGTTAGCCCTTTTCAGAATGTGGTCGGCGAGAGAGGATTCGAACCTCCGACCCACTGGTCCCAAACCAGTTGCGCTACCAAGCTGCGCTACTCGCCGAATGCGGAGCGCATCTTACTGCTGAGGTGCGCCCCCGTCAATCCCTTATTTTCAAAAAGCCATTCAACTGGCGATATTCTCGCCAGAGCAGCTACTGCGCGGCTTTTGTGGTGTTATTCGGGAGTTTACACCAGTTGTTATTTTCGTTAATCCCACCGTTCGGTGAGGTATAACCGAGACAACCCATAATGGTGTCGTACAGCTCAACGTGGCGACGCGGCACCTTCATCTCCGCCTCTTTCTTGAGCTGAGCAAACATTTTGGCTTTGTCAGGGTTTTCCAGGTACTTATCCGACATCCACATGATCATCGGCACGCGGAACTGCTCCGGCGGTGCCAGCTTACGCGGCGTACCATGCAGGTGCTCTTTTTCATTGATCGACTCACCGTGGTCGGCGGCATAGATGACAATCGCTTTTTTATCACGCAGCTGGTCGATCACGCGGCTCAGGAAGGTATCCACATACAGAACGGAGTTATCGTAGGCATTGATCAGCTCCTGCTTGCTGCAGTCTTTATTAATGCCAACGCACTCAGGTTTCCACTTCGCGAAATCACGCGTGTAGCGCTGGTAATAGCTGTAGTGCGACCCTTTGGTGTGAAGAATGACAAGATGCTTACCCTGCGGATGGTTCTTCAGAGACTGGGACATCTCCTCAAGCAGCAGCATGTCGTCGACGTTTTTGCCGCGGTTACGCGGCTCGGCGCCAATCTGCTCGCGGTACGCGATGTTATCAGCCAGCGTGTTGGTGTAGAACCACATCTCACTCTGCATGGCGAACAGGTCAGCGCTAAATCCAAGCTGCTTCAGCACGGCAAAGACGTTTTGCTCTTTCAGGGTACGCTGAGGGTTATCGCTTGCACCGCCTTCACGCACAAACATACAGCGCAGCGAGAGCTTCGTTGCGGTATCGCAGGAGTAACCCCGATAGGCCACCAGGTTCTTTTCCTGCGCCAGTTTTGGCGTGGTATCACGGTCATAACCGAGAATCCCCATATGGTCCCAACGCGTCGTTTCGCCGATGACAAAGACGACATACGTATCATCCAGTCCGTCAGCCGGCGGTTCGTATTTGAATTTTTTCAGCGGATTGATCAGCGACTTCACATCACTGGATTCGT
The DNA here is from genome assembly GCF_053709515.1 of Enterobacter sp. UPMP701. Taxonomy (NCBI): domain Bacteria; kingdom Pseudomonadati; phylum Pseudomonadota; class Gammaproteobacteria; order Enterobacterales; family Enterobacteriaceae; genus Enterobacter; species Enterobacter sp. UPMP701. The sequence continues at coordinate 22,931 of NZ_JBSKJN010000005.1, forward strand.
CCGCCTGTGCCCAGGCATACAGACCTAACGCTGACAGCCAGTTAGAGGGTAAATACGAGTTGGCCACTACGCCGCCATAGCTTGGCATATCCACGCCCGTCGCCTTTTCGATACGTTTTTGCTGTTTTTCCATCAAACGAATCGGCGCCCACACCAGCAGACCCGCCAGCAGAACGACGAGGACGTTGCGGATACGTTGCTCCCGCGTACGCAGCTGGCGTAACAGGGTATAGCGGCAGGTATTACTCCAGATAAAGAAGAGCGGTATCAGGCAGGTTAAAACCGTCCAGACGATAAAGCCCTTTCCTACCACCTCTTTCGAGAGGTCAATATCCGTGGTCATCACCGAGGCAACAATACCGTAGCCAATCACCACGTTCATGAATGTCATGTAATAGCTTGCGGCGGCGGAAATAATCACCACCAGCGAGGCCAGAATTTGCCAGGCACGGCGGCCAAAGAGAGAAAGCAGACGTAACAGGAAGAAAGTGGCCAGAACAGAGCCAAACACTTCAATCGCGGCGAAAATCCCATTTCTTACGGTGAGGTGTTCTAAATAACCTTCCACTCTTCTGAACAGCACCGCGCCATTCAGAAACAAGCCGATATAGACAGCCAGCATCAGACACAATCTTTGCTGGGTAAGAGACCTAATATATTTCATGCAAACAACCCTGGGGGAAGGGGTATAAAGACCCGCCGAATCTCATTGAGAAAGCAGACAGAGTAAGTAGGTGCGAGAGAAACCGTTATCAGAAACGTCTACAAGCGCGATAAGTAGACCACAGCGGGGAAAAAAAGTGGCAGCAGAGAATGTGATCGATGAAGATTTTTACAAAATAACAGGCCAGGCGGCGATGCGGAGATAAAAAAAGAGGCCCAGCGGCCTCTTCTCATCGAATCATGCGTGCGCTTCTTTATACACTTCACGCTGCGGCTGACGAATCGTGGTGGACAGCGCCAGCGAAATAATCAGCAGGGCAAAGATTACGCAGAAGGTCACATAGAATCCGCCGAACAGCGAAGCAATCAGCGAGCCGCAGATACTGCCGATGCCGAAGCCGAGATAAATCACGCCGTAGTTTTTCGCCAGGTTGTTCAGGCCGAAGAACTCACTCACCAGCGACGGGAAGACGGTAATGGTGCCGCCGAAGTTAAAGGCCACGCAGGCAATTGCAGCAAAGAAGGTCGCTTCATTCAGCGGTGCGAACAGCAGCGCCGCCATACCCACCAGCGAAACCACCTGTCCAATCGTAATCACGCGGATGCGGGCAATTTTGTCAGACAGAATACCCAGCACCAGACGACCGGAGAGGTTGGCGATGGAGATCACGGTTACCGCATTCGCCGCCGTCGCGGCATCCAGTTTTACCATCCCCTGCGCGATATCTTTTGCCACACCAATAACATACAGACCGCTCATGCAGGCCGTCAGGAACATCACCGCCAGCATCCAGTACTGTGGCTTACGCATGGACTGCGCGAGGGTAAAGTCGTTCTCCACCACACCGTTAACGGATTTCACTTCCTGCTGCGGGGCATCTTTCATCAGCGTGGCGCCGAACAGAATCATCACCAGAACGATAGCGCCCCAAATCATGAAGGTTTTTTCCAGGCCAACGGACGCCAGCAGGTGGGAGTCGATAAATTTAAAACCGAGGCTGCCCAGGCCATAGGAGCCGATAGCAAACGCGGAAATTAAGCCTTTACGTTCAGGGAACCACTTCACGCAGTTCGACAGCGTCAGCAGGTAACCTGCACCGTCTGCCAGCCCCACCAGCACCCCGGCGCTCAGCCACAGCATCATCAGGTTGCTGGAATGCGCCGTCAGGAAAAAGCCCACGCCCAGCAGAATGCCGGAGGCCATGGTCACACGCTTCACGCCAAAACGTTCCTGCAGCTTGCCCGCGACGGAAGACGAAATCGCCAGACCCAGGCTCAGCAGGCCGAAGGAGAACGCTACCTGGCTGACCGGCGCGTCGAGTTTGTCAGAAAGCGCGCTGTTAAACAGGCTCCAGGTATAGACCGAACCCAGTGCAAACTGGGTAACGATGGTGCCAAAGAGCGTGAGCCAGCGCGTACGGTTATAGGTTGATGTGTTCATGGCCGTTGTCCTGCAACAGAAATTAAGGAAGTTCGCTGAGGACAACGATAAACAAAACCTTAATATGCCTGGGGTAAAACGGCATGAAATGCAGGCGGAACGGAATGAAATGCCTGGAATCGGGAATGAATAGCCTGGACTACGAATAAAGCGATAGCGCGTTAGTGCCTGCTATCGCTGTAAAGCCTGTGATTATTGTATTCAAGATGTTATCGCAACGTTTAAAAAAGTAACAACATCAGAAATTCGCACTTACGCCCAGAGTATAGAGAAACTCCTCACCGGTGGTGGTGCGTTCCCCCTGAGCCAGCGACGCATAGGCCGCCATGTGGGTGTTAAACGGAATATCGGTTCCCACGGTGACATCCATCCAGTTACCGTTTTGTGCCGGGGTTGGGGTCTGCGGCATGCCAAACTGCGATTTCCACTGGTTTTCACCAAACTGCTGGTTATAGCTGATCTGCGCCCAGGGACGAAGATCGCCGTACCGGGTATTCACGCGCCAGCCAAGCGTGCTGACGCTGGCATGCCAGAGCGGATCGGCGAGTCCCTGCGTCGTCGCACTGTCACCAAATTCATTGACCATCATCGGCGTCGAGCCGTCATACCGCCAGGTCATCACCGGCCCCGTGCTTATCCGCGCAGAGACAGGGAAATTCCAGCCTATGCTCATCGCCGCGTCCGCCGTGCCGCCAGACGGTAAATTCAGCGCCAGCCCCGGCGAATTTTGTGAAGACTGAATACGCTCAGCAAGAATATCCTCATAACGCGGTTGGTGATCCGCGTCCCATGTATAGCGTTCCGCCGTATTATTTTGGGCATCTGAAACGATATATTCCTGTTGCCAGGCAGACGCTGTATTACACAATAACAGGCAGGCTGAAATCCCCACCAGGCCAGAAACAGCATGGCGACCACTGATTGTTTTTATCATCATCAAAGCGACCCCAGAGAGAGCCGAATTCGGCGATATTTGTCGTTATTCAGGAAGACGTTAGAGGGCATATGGCCCTGTATTAACTATTGTCTTTATACCAGGCACGTCAAGACAGACGGAATGAAATTTTTTCGAAATCAGTATCAATAAGGGAGATGTCGGATGGAACGTTGCGGTTGGGTAAGCCAGGATCAGCTTTATATCGACTATCACGATCGGGAATGGGGCGTGCCGGAGACGGATGGCAAAAAACTTTTTGAGATGATCTGCCTGGAGGGCCAGCAGGCGGGGTTGTCATGGATTACGGTGCTGAAGAAACGCGAAAACTACCGCAACGCTTTCCACCAGTTCGATCCTGTTGCCGTCGCCGCCATGACCGAAGATGACGTAGAACGGCTGGTACAGGATGCCGGGATTATCCGCCATCGCGGTAAGATCCAGGCCATCATCGGTAACGCCCGTGCCTGGCTGGCGATGGAGCAAAACGGCGAATCGTTCTCAGAGTTTGTCTGGTCGTTTGTGAATAACGATCCGCAAATCACGCAGGCCGCCACGCTGGCGGAGATCCCGGCGTCCACACCCGCGTCAGACGCGCTCTCGAAGGCGCTGAAAAAACGCGGCTTTAAGTTCGTCGGCTCCACCATCTGCTACGCCTTTATGCAGGCCTGTGGCCTGGTCAATGACCATGTTACCGGCTGCTTCTGTCATCCGGGGAGGCAACATGATCCGCAAATGGCAAAGTGAAAATGCTGACCCGCTCCTGAGCCTGTGGCTTGAAAGCACCATCGAGGCGCACCCGTTTATAAGCGCAAGCTACTGGAAAGAGAACGAAGCCATGGTGCGGGAAGTCTACCTGCCCGCGGCGGAAACCTGGGTGTGGGAAGAGGACGGCACGCCGCGCGGGTTTATCAGCGTCATACAGTCGCAGTTTGTGGGGGCACTGTTCGTCACGCCAGCGTATATCGGGCGAGGGATCGGGCGCGCGCTGCTGAACCATATTCAACAGCGCTTCCCGCACTTAAGCCTGGAGGTGTACCAGAAAAATATCCGGGCGGTGAATTTCTACCACGCCCAGGGCTTTCGTATTGAAGACAGCGCCTGGCAGGATGATACCCAGCACCCGACGTGGATTATGAGCTGGCAGGCGGATCAAACGCCGTCAACGTAAGTTCCGGCCCCTGGTATTTCTCCACCCACGCCAGCGCCGTGTTTCCCGCACAACCATTCCCCAGCTTCGAGCTGGGGAGATCTTTGGTCAGCACGTTAACCGCCCCGTTTTTACAGATACCGCCTTCGGCGGGATCAAGGTCGGGCCATGCTCCCTGGTGTATACAGATAACGCCAGGCTTAATCCCGTCGCTCACTACCGCCCCTGCCAGCACCTGTCCACGCTGGTTCCAGACGCGCACCACGTCACCGTCCGCAATCCCACGCGCCCTGGCGTCAAGGGTGTTCAGCGTAATAGGCTCCCGCCCGGCGACCGCATACTGCTCGCGCAGCGAGGTATAATTAAGCTGACTGTGCAGACGATGCGCCGGATGAGCGGACAACACCTGGAGTTGCTCCGGCTGCGCATTGCCGTGCCACTCGTCCGGCTCCAGCCAGGTAGGGTGTGGCGGACAATCGGCATAGGCAAAGCTGGCGATGCGCTCGCTGTGGATCACAATCTTTCCGCTCTCGGTTTTCAGCGGATGGTTCTCCGGGTCGCGGCGAAAATCGGCGAAACGGACAAACCGGGCGTTCTGTTCGCTCTCCGGCATCTCGATAATCTGGTTCGCTTCCCAGAACTCGGCGAAAGGAGGCAGCGTTACGCCCTGCGCCGCACCGCGCTGCCCGGCGATCTGGTAGAAACTCTCCAGCCACTGCAGGTCATTTTTCCCTTCGGTAAAGCGTTCGCGGCCGCCCGCTTCCCACAGCTCGCTCAGTTCGGCAAACACGTCGAAATCATCACGCGCTTCATCACGCGGGGCTACCACCCGCTTCATCGGCACCATGTGCTGGTTGCTGTAGTCGCCGGTCATGGTGAGATCGTTACGCTCAAACGATGTGGTCGCCGGCAGCACGATATCGGCATGCTTAGCCGAGCCGGTCCAGAAGCACTCGGAAATCACCACCAGCTCCGGCTTTTGCCAGGCACGGATCAGGCGATTGGTATCCTGATGGTGCGTGAAGTTCGACCCGCCCGCCCACCAGACAAATTTAATGTCCGGGAAGTGGCGGTCCAGACCGTTATGCTGATAAAAACCGCCCGGGTTTTCCAGGGCTTCCACGATCCGCGCTACCGGGATTTTATCCACGGCGTCCACGCCGCCCTGCACCGAGCCTTGCAGAGAAGCCAGCACGGCGGCTTTACGGGTGGGGTTACCGCCATTCGCGAAGTGATAGGAAAGCCCAAAGCCCCCACCCGGCGTACCGATCTGCCCAAGCATCGCGGCAAGGGTGACCAGCATCCAGTGTTTTTGCTCGCCGAACTGCTGGCGCTGCATCCCCCAGCCGGACATGAGCATTGTGGTATTTTTATGGAACAGTGCAGCCAGTTCGTGGATTTTAGCGGCAGGAACCCCGCAAATTTCCGCGGCCCACTCCGCCGTTTTCGCCACGCCGTCGGATTTACCCGTCAGGTAGTCGGAAAATTTGTCGAAGCCGGAGGTGCAGCGGGCGAGGAAATCGCTGTCGTGCCAGCCGTTCTCCACCAGCGTATGAGCGATACCCAGCATCATCGCCACGTCGGTGCCCATATGCGGCGCAATCCACTCGGCGCTGTCGCCGAAGAAATCCATGGTTTCAGAGCGCATCGGGTCAATGCAGATGATGCGCTTGCCGCTTTTGCGCAGCGCGTCGAAATACCCGATGCCCTGCTCGTCGCTGGCGTTCCAGGCAATTTTCAGCGTATTTAGCGGGTTAGCGCTCCACAGCACCACTACATCGGTGTGTTCCAGCACCAGCGGCCAGCTGGTCTGCTGCTGATAAACCTCATTTCCCCCCACGACGTACGGCATGATCGCCTGCGCCGCGCCGGTCGAATAATCTCCCAGATGGCCGGTATAGCCTCCCGCCAGGGTCATGTAGCGCTGCAGCAGCGTCGAGGCCTTGTGCAGTACGCCATTCGAACGCCAGCCGTAAGAGCCAGCAAAAATGGACGACGGGCCATAGCTGTCACGAATACGCTTATGCTGCGTATGGATCAGCGCCAGCGCGTCATCCCAGCTCACGCGAACAAACTCATCCTGACCGCGAATACCCTGCGGTTTATCCGGCGAGGCCAGAAAACCTTTACGCACCATCGGCCAGCGCACGCGCGTTTTGCTATGCACCTGATCGCGAACGACGGTCTGTAACGAGTTGGGATGTTGGGTTGGCAGTGCCCCACGGGACGACAGAACATTTTCGCCATCGGTTTCGACCAGCATCGGCCCCCAGTGGGCGGCGGTCAGAATGGTTTTCGTTGAGGTGCTCAAGCGTGCGCTCCTGGTTGCGTGCAGGTTTTACGGCCTTCTTGTTGAGGCCGTTTATGGTTTGTCACAAATTTCAGAGTTATACCCGGAATTTTCTCCGTATCCGGACGTCATAATCAACTGCCACGCTCGCCGTGGCAAAGAATAAAAAGGATTAAGGAAATAAGATGAAAAAACGCGTACTCGTTATTGCCGCTCTGGTGAGCGGCGCACTGGCTGTTTCAGGCTGCACAACCAACCCTTACACCGGCGAACGCGAAGCGGGCAAATCCGGCATTGGTGCAGGTATTGGTTCCCTGGTGGGCGCTGGCGTTGGCGCACTCTCCTCCTCCAAAAAAGATCGCGGCAAAGGTGCGCTGATTGGCGCAGCGGCAGGCGCAGCGCTGGGCGGCGGCGTCGGCTATTACATGGACGTGCAGGAAGCAAAACTGCGTGACAAAATGAAGGGTACCGGCGTGAGCGTCACCCGCAGCGGCGATAACATCATCCTGAACATGCCAAACAACGTGACCTTCGACAGCAGCAGCGCAACGCTGAAACCTGCTGGCGCGAACACTCTGACAGGCGTGGCGATGGTGCTGAAAGAGTACAACAAGACCGCCGTGAACGTGATTGGCTACACCGACAGCACCGGCAGCCAGGATCTGAACATGCGTCTTTCTCAGCAGCGCGCCGATTCAGTGGCCAGCTCCCTGATTACCCAGGGCGTTGAAGCAAACCGCATCCGCACCAGCGGCATGGGTCCAGCCAACCCTATCGCCAGCAACAGCACGGCGGAAGGCAAAGCGCAGAACCGCCGCGTTGAGATTACGTTGAGTCCTGTGCAGTAGGTTAAAGCAAAACGGCAACCCCGTTGCCGTTTTTAGTGTTTGCGCCCTCTCCCGTGGGTGAGGGCATCAGACAGCAACCTCCGGTAAGCGCAGCGCCACCGGGCAAATGACTTGATTCGTCAGATTTTCCCGCTAAGGTATTCTCACTAAATCCAGGGAAATCAGCGATGAGCAAACCAGCCAGGGCCACCATCAGCGACGTGGCGAAAGCCGCCAAAACCGGTAAAACCAGTATCTCGCGCTACCTTAACGGCGAGAAACACCTGTTGTCCGATGCGCTGCTGGCACGTATTGAACAGGCTATCGCCGATCTCGACTACCGCCCCAGCCTGATGGCGCGCGGGCTTAAACGCGGCCGCACCCGCCTTATCGGGCTTATCATCGCCGATATCACCAACCCCTACTCCGTCAACGTCCTCAGCGGTATTGAGGCCGCCTGTCGCGAGAAGGGTTTCACACCGCTGGTCTGTAATACCAACAACGAAGTTGACCAGGAGCTGCACTACCTCGATCTGCTTCGCAGCTACCAGGTGGAAGGGATTGTGGTCAATGCGGTGGGCATGCGTGAAGAGGGGCTGAATCGCCTGCAGCAATCCTCCCTGCCCATGGTCCTCATCGACCGTAAAATTCCGGAATTTGCCTGCGATGTGGTTGGGCTGGATAACACCCAGGCGGCTACAACCGCGACCGAGCACCTGATCGAACAGGGCTTCGAAGCAATTCTTTTCCTGAGCGAACCGCTGGGCATGGTGAATACCCGACGCGATCGCCTGGCAGCATTTCGTGCCACGCTTGCACGTTATCCCGGCGTGATCGCCGAAAATGCCGAAACGCCGCTGCATGAAGCCGACCAGCTCGATAACACCCTGCGCCAGTTTCACACGCGTCACCGCGGGATGCGCAAAGCGGTCATCTCCGCCAACGGGGCGCTGACGCTGCAGGTCGCCCGCTCGCTCAAGCGTATTGGCCTGCACTGGGGTAGCGATATCGGTCTGCTCGGCTTTGATGAGCTGGAGTGGGCGGAGCTGGCTGGCGTCGGCATTACGACCCTCAAACAGCCCACCTGGCAGATTGGCTACGCCGCTGTTGAACAAGTGGTTCGTCGTATTGAAGGCACCAGCGATGCCGTACGCGAGCAGGTCTTCTCCGGTGAGCTGATCGTGCGCGGCTCCACCGCCCGTTAATTTCCCCTTGTGATACCGATCATAAATTCGACATCCTGACCTTTTCTTTGGAACCGGTTCCATCTAGCGTAATAGTATTGTTATGTTGCGATGGAGTCCGAAGATGGGCAGGAAAATCATGGTGGTCACCGCCGCGTACGGCGCGGAACAGGTGCGACAGGCAGGCGGTCAGCGGGCGATGCTTCCCGTTATTGCGGGTGCAGGCGCCGACGGCGTGGAGATCCGCCGGGAACTGTTCAGCAGTGAAGAGCTGCTGGCGCTGCCTGCGCTGGGAGAATCCATTGAGCTGCTCGGCCTGCTGGCGTGCTACTCCGCGCCCGCCGCCCTGTTTATGCCCGACGGTACGCTTAACCCCGACCTGCCCCGCTATCTCTCTGAGGCCAGCACCCTGAACGCCCTGTGGCTGAAGGTTTCCCTGGGCCATTTCCGCGATGCGCAGCCTCTCGACGCGCTGCGTAGCCTGCTCAACGCAAGCGGCATGGCGCTGGTCGTGGAAAACGATCAGACCGACTGCGGGCAGCTCGCGCCCATGCAGCGCTTCCAGACCGCCTGTCGGGAGATGGCCTTGCCCGTCACCCTGACCTTCGATATGGGCAACTGGCTGTGGGTCGGCGATTCCCCCGAAGAGGCCGCGCGCCGTCTGGCTCCGGCCGTGAGCTATATCCACGTTAAAGCCGCCGTGCCGCATAAAGACAACTTCCGCGCCGTGGCGCCGGACCACGCCGATGCGCGCTGGCTGGATCTGCTCGGCCAGCTGCCTGCCGATGCCCCGCGCGGTATCGAATTCCCGCTGGAAGGGGCGGATTTAACCGCCGTTACCCGCCATTACGTCAACCTGCTGCGCGAGGAGTAAACCATGCACAAGACGCTGGATGTCATCACCATTGGCGAAGCCATGGCGATGTTTGTCGCCACCGAAACGGGCGAGCTGAGCGCGGTAGAGCACTTTATCAAACGCGTGGCGGGCGCAGAGCTGAACGTCGCGACGGGACTTGCGCGCCTTGGCCTGAACGTCGGCTGGGTCAGCCGCGTGGGGGATGACAGCTTTGGCCATTTCGTTCTCGACTCCCTGAAAAAAGAGGGTATTGATGCCGCAGGCGTCACCCTCGACGGACGCTTCCCGACCGGCTTTCAGCTTAAATCAAAAGTCGAAAATGGAACCGATCCCATCGTGGAGTATTTCCGCAAAGGATCGGCGGCCAGCCATCTTTCAGTGGAAGACTATCACGCCAACTATTTTGCCTCCGCTCGCCATCTGCATCTCAGCGGCGTGGCGGCGGCGCTCTCTGCCAGCTCCTGTGAACTGCTGGACCATGCGGCAACGACCATGAAGTCACAGGGCAAAACGATCTCTTTCGATCCGAATTTGCGCCCGGTGCTGTGGAAAAGCGAAGCGGAGATGGTCGAGAAGCTGAACCGTCTGGCATTCCAGGCTGACTGGGTTCTCCCGGGCCTGAAAGAAGGGATGATCCTGACGGGTGAAAATACGCCGGAAGGCATTGCCGATTTCTACCTGAATAAAGGGGTAAAAGCGGTAGTGCTGAAGACCGGTGCCGATGGCGCATGGTTCAAAACGGCCGAAGGCGAACAGGGTGCGGTCGCGGCGGTTAAGGTTGAGAACGTGGTCGACACCGTCGGCGCGGGCGATGGCTTTGCCGTTGGCGTCATTAGCGCCCTGCTGGAAGGCAAAACGCTGCAGCAAGCCGTCGCGCGCGGCAACAAGATTGGCTCGCTGGCCATTCAGGTGCAGGGCGACAGCGAAGGATTACCCACGCGAGCAGAGCTCGGCGTTTAAATACCCTCTCCCACAGGGAGAGGGCCCAAATAATTAAGCCACCGTGTACCCTACAGACAACGGCGGTAACAACCTCAACAACAGAGGCAAGCCTATGAACAGTTCGACCAATGCAGTAAAACGCTGGTGGTACATCATGCCAATCGTGTTTATCACGTACAGCCTGGCGTACCTCGATCGTGCCAACTTCAGTTTCGCATCCGCGGCGGGGATCACCGAAGACCTCGGCATCACGAAAGGTATTTCATCCCTGCTGGGCGCCCTTTTCTTCCTGGGCTACTTCTTCTTCCAGATCCCCGGCGCGATTTACGCGGAACGCCGCAGCGTGCGTAAGCTGATCTTCATCTGCCTGATCCTGTGGGGCGCCTGCGCGTCGCTGACCGGCATGGTGAACAATATTCCTGCCCTGGCCGCCATTCGCTTTATCCTCGGCGTCGTTGAGGCGGCTGTTATGCCAGCGATGCTGATTTACATCAGCAACTGGTTTACTAAGTCTGAGCGTTCCCGCGCGAATACCTTCCTGATCCTCGGTAACCCGGTCACCGTGCTGTGGATGTCGGTGGTCTCCGGCTACCTGATCCAGTCCTTCGGCTGGCGCGAAATGTTTATCATCGAAGGGGTGCCCGCGATTATCTGGGCATTCTGCTGGTGGGTGCTGGTAAAAGATAAGCCTGCTCAGGCGAAGTGGCTTTCCGAAGATGAAAAAGCCGCGCTGCAGGCGCAGCTGGATAAAGAACAGCAGGGGCTGAAGGCGGTACGTAATTACGGCGAAGCGTTCCGCTCCCGCAACGTGATTCTGCTGTGCGCGCAGTACTTTACCTGGAGCATCGGCGTGTACGGCTTTGTGCTGTGGCTGCCGTCAATTATCCGCAGCGGTGGCGAAAACCTTGGCATGGTGGAAGTGGGCTGGCTCTCTTCCGTACCGTATCTGGCCGCGACCATCGCGATGATTATCGTCTCCTGGGCATCGGACAAGCTGCAAAACCGCAAGCTGTTCGTCTGGCCGCTGCTGCTGATTGCCGCTTTCGCCTTCATCGGCTCGTGGGCCGTGGGCGCAAACCACTTCTGGGCCTCGTACACCCTGCTGGTGATTGCGGGTGCGGCCATGTATGCCCCATACGGTCCGTTCTTTGCCATCATCCCGGAAATGCTGCCGCGTAACGTCGCGGGTGGTGCGATGGCGTTAATTAACAGTATGGGTGCGCTGGGGTCATTCTGTGGCTCCTGGTTTGTCGGCTACCTGAACGGTGCCACCGGCAGCCCGTCCGCGTCGTACATCTTTATGGGGGTGGCGCTTTTCGCCTCCGTGTGGCTTACTTTGATTGTTAAGCCTGCTAATAATCAACAGCACCCCGTCGGCGCTCGTCACGCCTGAATTCTTAAAAATCAACGGAGATTAGCATGAAGCCGTCCGTCATTTTGTATAAAGCTCTGCCGGAAGATCTGCAGAAACGCCTGGAAGACCACTTCACCGTTACGCAGGTGAAGAACCTGAGCCCGGAAACCGTGGCGCAGCACGCCGACGCGTTCGCCAGCGCCGAGGGCATGCTGGGTTCAAGCGAAAAAGTGGATGTCGCCCTGCTGGAGAAAATGCCGAAGCTTCGTGCTACCTCAACCGTTTCCGTAGGTTATGACAATTTCGACGTGGATGCCCTGAACGCCCGCAAAATTCTGCTGATGCACACGCCGCATGCCCTGACGGAAACCGTGGCGGACACGCTGATGGCGCTGGTGCTCAGCACGGCTCGTCGCGTGGTGGAAGTGGCCGAGCGCGTCAAAGCAGGAGAGTGGACAAAAAGCATTGGTCCGGACTGGTTTGGCGTGGACGTTCACGGCAAAACGCTGGGTATCGTAGGCATGGGGCGTATCGGGCTGGCACTGGCGCAGCGCGCGCATTTTGGCTTCAACATGCCGATTCTGTATAACGCGCGCCGGCACCACAGTGAAGCAGAAGAACGTTTCAACGCGCGTTACTGCGAGCTGGATACGCTGCTGCAGGAAGCCGATTTCGTCTGCCTGATCCTGCCGCTGACGGATGAAACGCGACATCTGATTGGCAAATCTGCGTTTGAGAAAATGAAGAAATCCGCCATTTTCATCAACGCGGGTCGTGGCCCGGTGGTGGATGAGCAGGCGCTGATTGAAGCGCTGCAAAACGGAGAGATCCACGCAGCCGGTCTGGACGTGTTTGAACAGGAGCCGCTGCCGGTGGACTCCCCGCTGCTGGCTATGCCAAACGTCGTTGCCCTGCCCCATATCGGCTCTGCTACCCACGAGACGCGCTACAACATGGCGGCAACGGCGGTAGACAACCTGATAGCCGCGCTTGCTGGAAAAGTGGATAAGAACTGCGTTAATCCGCAAATCCAACAGTAGAAATGAAAAAACCCGCCAGAAGGCGGGTTTTTGAATTTTGTGCTACTGGGTTGGAAGCTTACAGGCTTACAACGTTACCAGCTGCTGGGCCTTTAGCGCCGCTTTCGATGGTGAAGGAAACTTTCTGACCTTCGTCCAGAGATTTGTAGCCATCGTTCTGGATAGCAGAGAAGTGTACGAACACGTCTTTAGAGCCATCGTCAGGAGTAATGAAGCCGAAACCTTTATCAGCGTTGAACCATTTTACCAGACCAGTCATTTTAGCAGACATAGAAATTACCTTATTAACAAATATATTGTGCCTTCCGGCTTGATGGATTGCGTTACAGATTTTTAAGCGATGAAGGAAGGGTCACTACGAAGGGTATCTATGGATAACAATCTGGACTGCTTTACTAAACTGCTTTAGGTCTGTGTAACAAACCGACGGGGATAGTTATACCGATGTAGTAGAAGAATGACAAGCGTTATTTTCTCCAGACATAAAAAAACCCCGCCTGAAGCGGGGTTTTTCTGTTTATTCTGTGGCAGCGACGGCTGCACTCCACGCCTGGCTAAAGGCCTGGTGCTGGGCGGCGAGCGGCCCAATCAACGTATTGTACTGGCTTGCCTGCTGCGAGGTTGGGAACTGAATGCCGTTGGCAACAAAGCTCACCTGGGTACCCTGCTGCGAGATGAAGTCCCCTACCTGAACCAGCTGCTGAGTGAAGACTTGTGCGGCCGGAATCAGCGGTTGTATCGCTTCAGACGGTTTCGTCACCACTTTTTCATACACTTTATCAAAGACCTGTTTCAGATCATCGCCCTGCTTCAGCGCTGAACGTGATGCATCAGCCTGCATCTTCGCATTCTGCAGCTGTTGGCTCAGCACGCCGAGCGCGCCGTTAGACTGGCGCAGCGGCTCGCGCTGAGTCATATAATCCTGTGGTACGCGGATGGCGTTGACGCTATCCACTACCGGGCGGATACCGGAATCCATCGCCTGGCTCACCTGCTGTGAATAACCATAAAGAATGGCGTAATCGGACACGAAGGGGCCAAACTGTTTTTTCTGATCCGCAGTCAGCGTTGGCAAACGCTCGCCGCTGCGCATCACTGTATTCTGCAGAAAATCGATAAACGCTTTGCGCTGATCGCCTTCTTTATCAAAACACCCACTCAGGCTAACAACCATCAACAACGCCGCAATAGGCGCAAACCAGCGAGAGCAGGACTTTCCTGTCGCCATTTTATTACTCCTTTCACCCAAAAAAGCGCACACCGGCACACGCGTGCCCGACGCTGACAAGGATAGTCCAGGTCAGCCTTGCAAGATACTCTTTTCATGTAAAACGGCTATTGCCGATTTATTTCTTACCATTTACAAAAAAATACCTGGCGAAGCCGACATATGGTTAATCAGGGAATTAGCATAACTATCCATATAGCTGAATCGCGTAAAGCGATCGTTACCGCACAATTAATCACAACCGTGACGATCCTCGGTTTGTATTAGGGACTATTCTTAACTGGCTCTCTGATGTTCTTGATCACGATGTGAGATTTAAGAGGAGTCCTCAATGGAATATAAAGATCCTGAGTTTGAGCTGCTGAGCAGCCTGGAACAGATCGTTTTTAAAGATGTCCCGCAGGCGATTACCCTGCAACAAAAGTCCAATCCCTTTACAGAATATGAGCAATTGCGCAAAGGGACAGGACTGAAAACTGAAGAATTCGCCAGAGCGATGGGTGTCAGCGTGGCTATGGTGCTGGAGTGGGAGTCAAAACGTGAGAAACCCACCCCAACCGAGTTAAAGCTGATGCGCCTGATCCAGGCCAACCCTGCACTCAGCAAACAGATTGCGTAGTGAAGTTTGAACGCCCCCGCCTTTGCGGGGGCTTGTGTTTAAAGGCTCTCGCAACGCCAGCCCGCCTCTTCCCAAATCATTTCGTGCGATAGCGTTAACCCTCTTAAAAAAGCCTCATCGTGTGACACTACCAGCAGTGCGCCGGGGAAACCGGCCAGCGCCGCTTCAATCGCCTGGACCGAGGCCAGATCCAGATGGTTGGTCGGCTCGTCCAGCAACAGGAGCTGCGTGGCTTCAGCGCGCCATAACACGCAGGCCAGCGCAGCCTTAAGACGCTCACCGCCGCTCAGTTCCGCCAGCGGGAGCGTGACTTTGTCGGCCCCCAGTTGAAGCTGGGCCAAACGGGTTCGTAATACGCCTTCTTCCAGGGGCGTATTGCTCAGGTTGAGGTGCGTCATGACCGACAGCGAAAGATCGAGCCGGGAGAGATGTTGGTCGAGATAAGCGCAGCTGACTGAAACCTTACAGGTACCCGAACGGGGAACAATCTCGCCGAGGATGGTTTTTAACAGCGTCGATTTTCCGCAGCCGTTCGGGCCCTTTAGCGCCACGCGCATCGGCCCGTCCATTCGCCAGTTGAGCGGGGGAACAGGCACATGCGGCAGCACCAGATCTTCCAGCACCAGCACCTGTTTGCCTTCCGGGATCTGACTCCCCGGCAGGGTGAACATCACCGGCGTATCGTCTTCAACGCGTTCACGCGCCTTGTTTACCGCGGCGTTCAGGGCTTCATTTTGCTCACTGTGCTGTTTTTTCCAGGAGCCGATCCGCTCCTTCGCCGCGCCTTTATATTTGACCCGCTCGAACGACGCGATATTCAGGGTATCGACGGTGCGCAATGTCTTTGCCGAACGCCGCTGGCTGTCATCGTGCTCTTTCTGCATGCGTGCGCGGGTGCGTTTGCGCTCCGTCGCCGCATGCTCCAGCGCCGCGCGGGCCGCCTGCTGTTCGGCATCGCGCTGGGTTTGATAATCCGCATAATTCCCGCCGTAGCTGCGCAGGCCGCCGCTGCTCAGCTCAAGAATACGCGGCACCTGCTCCAGAAGCTCTCGGTCATGGGAGGCGACGAGCACACCGCCCTGATAACGGCTAAGCTGGTCGTGGAACCACGCCCGGCCTTGTCGGTCCAGATGGTTTGTGGGCTCGTCCAGCAGAAGAAAGTCCGCGTCCGCCGTAAATGCCCCGCACAGCAGGGCGCGAACGCGCTCGCCGCCGCTGAGTTCACCGGCAGGTTTATTTGGGTCAAACGGCGGGAGCTTCGCCCGGGCAAACGCCTCACCCAGACGTTCGGCTAAATCCCAGAATCCATCAAGCGTTTCCAGATCGTCAGGCTGATAATCGCCGCTGTCGATGCGCGCTCGCGCCGCGAAGATGGCCTCGAACCCGAGCAGTTCAGCAAGCGTCGTCTGCGGCAAAATGTCCTGCTGCTGAGCCACATAGACATGTGTTCCGGTTCGTTCGATATGCCCGCTTGCAGGTTCGGCCAGCCCCGCCAGCAGACGCAGCAGACGCGTTTTCCCGCTACCGTTGCGGCCAACCAGCGCGCACAGAGACGGCTCCAGAGAAAGATTCAGCGGACCAAAAAGGGTATCGCCCGTCGCAAACTGACAGGTGACCTGATGCAAAATAAAAGAAGGGGACTGCGCAAAATGAGCCATAAGCACTCCTGAATGAAATCAAAACATCCCCTGCTGACGCGATAGCATTTAGCAAGGATCGAAATTCATCAGTCGTGTTTGTTCATTTTTGGGGGGCACTCCAGCGCGAGAAATTTAACGGTGATAAGGATAGCGGTAATGTGTTGACCATTTCAAGGTTAAATTTTCAGCGGCACGGTATAAAAAAACCCGCCGAAGCGGGTTTTTAGCATGTGTAACAACGGGCATATTACTGCAGCAGCGAAATATCCGCCACGCGCAGGAACAGCTCGCGGAGTTTCTCGAGCATGGAGAGACGGTTAACACGCAGCTCTTTATCTTCTACGTTCACCATCACTTTCTCGAAGAAGGCATCGATAACATCGCGCAGTTCAGCCAGCTCCACCAGCGCTTCCTGGTAGCGGCCTTCCGCGAAGTACGGCTCGAGCTTGTCGCGCAGCACCACAACCTGCATCGCCAGGGCGATCTCTTCAGGCTCTTTCAGGGTCGCAGCGTTCACGCGCTCGTTCAGCGTCTCGTCGGATTTCGCCAGAATGTTGGATACACGTTTGTTGGCCGCGGCCAGGGCAGATGCCGCTTCCAGCGTACGGAAGTGGGAAACCGCCTTCATGCGCGCATCGAAATCAGCCGGACGGGTTGGACGACGCGCCAGCACCGCCTGAATGGTGTCAACGCTGTAACCTTCGTCCTGATACCACGCGCGGAAACGACCGAGCATAAAGTCGATGACGTCATCCACAACGTTCGCGTTGGTCAGCTTGTCGCCGTACAGACGCACCGCTTCTTCAGTCAGCGTTTGCAGATCGAGGTTCAGGTTCTTCTCAACGATGATACGCAGCACGCCCAGCGCGGCACGACGCAGCGCAAACGGGTCTTTATCGCCTTTAGGATGCTGACCAATACCGAAGATACCCGCCAGGGTGTCCATCTTATCGGCAATCGCCACGGCGCAGGCAACCGGGTTGGACGGCAGATCGTCACCCGCAAAGCGCGGCTGATACTGCTCGTTCAGGGCCACGGCCACGTCTTCCGCTTCGCCATCGTGACGCGCGTAGTGCATGCCCATCACGCCCTGGGTGTCGGTAAATTCGAACACCATGTTGGTCATCAGGTCGCACTTCGACAGCAGGCCAGCACGCGTCGCGTGGTTGACGTCGGCACCGATTTCACGGGCGATCCAGCCGGACAGCTCCGCGATACGGTCGGTCTTGTCGCGCAGCGTGCCCAGCTGCTGCTGGAACAGCACGGTCTGCAGGCGCGGCAGGTTATCTTCCAGACGCTTTTTACGGTCGGTATTGAAGAAGAACTCGGCATCCGCCAGACGCGGACGCACCACTTTCTCGTTACCGGAGATGATCTGGCTCGGATCTTTCGATTCGATATTCGCCACGAAGATGAAGTTTGGCAGCAACTTGCCGTCGTTGGCATAGACCGGGAAGTACTTCTGGTCACCTTTCATGGTGTACACCAGCGCTTCAGCCGGAACGGCCAGGAATTTCTCTTCGAACTTCGCGGTCAGCACAACTGGCCACTCGACCAAAGACGTCACTTCTTCCAGCAGGCTTTCGCTCAGGTCAGCGTTACCGCCAATCTTGCGCGCCGCTTCTTCTGCGTCCGCTTTGATTTTGGCTTTACGCTGTTCGTAGTCGGCAATAACTTTACCGCGCTCCAGCAGGATATTCGGATACTGGTCGGCATTGTCGATGGTGAACTCTGGCTCGCCCATGAAGCGGTGGCCGCGGATCACGCGATCGGACGCCACGCCCAGAATGGTCGCCGGGATAACGGTATCGCCCAACAGCAGGGTCACGGTGTGAACCGGGCGCACGAAGTGCACGTCAGACGCGCCCCAGCGCATCAGCTTAGGAATCGGCAGCTTCGCCAGAGACGTGGCAATCATGTCCGGCAGCAGCGTTTCGGCACTTTCGCCTTTCACGTGCGCGCGATACAGCAGCCATTCGCCTTTATCCGTGGTCAGACGCTCGGCCTGATCAACGGTGATGCCGCAGCCGCGCGCCCAGCCTTCAGCCGCTTTGCTTGGTTTGCCTTCTGCATCGAACGCCTGGGCAATCGCCGGGCCACGTTTTTCGACTTCACGATCCGGCTGAGACGCCGCCAGATTTGCCACTTTCAGCGCCAGACGACGCGGCGCAGCAAACCACTCAATTTTACCGTGCGCCAGGCCAGCGTTATCCAGCTCGGCGGTCACGTTCGCAGCAAAAGATTCAGCCAGGCTGCGCAGGGCTTTTGGTGGCAGCTCTTCGGTGCCGATTTCCACCAGGAAAGTTTTCTCAGACATGGCCGCCTCTTATTTGTTTCGGTTGCACATCGGGAAGCCAAGGGCTTCACGGGACGCGTAGTAAGCTTCTGCAACGGCTTTGGTCAGGGTACGAATACGCAGAATGTAGCGCTGACGTTCAGTCACGGAGATCGCTTTGCGAGCGTCCAGCAGGTTGAAGCTGTGGGCGGCCTTCAGAATACGCTCGTAGGCAGGCAGCGGCAGCGGAGTTTCCAGCGCCAGCAGCTGCTGCGCTTCTTTCTCGTACTGCTCGAAGCAGGTGAACAGGAAGTCCACATCCGCGTATTCGAAGTTATAGGTGGATTGCTCCACTTCGTTCTGATGGAACACGTCGCCGTAGGTGGTTTTACCCAGCGGGCCGTCGCTCCAGACCAGGTCGTAAACGCTGTCTACGCCCTGAATGTACATCGCCAGACGTTCCAGACCGTAGGTGATTTCACCGGTGATCGGCTTACATTCCAGACCGCCAACCTGCTGGAAGTAAGTGAACTGGGTCACTTCCATACCGTTCAGCCACACTTCCCAGCCCAGACCCCAGGCACCCAGCGTTGGGTTTTCCCAGTTGTCTTCCACGAAACGGATGTCGTGGATGGTTGGATCCATACCCAGCTCTTTCAGCGACCCGAGGTACAGTTCCTGAATGTTGTCGGGTGATGGC
Organism: Enterobacter sp. UPMP701; assembly: GCF_053709515.1. Lineage (NCBI taxonomy): Bacteria > Pseudomonadati > Pseudomonadota > Gammaproteobacteria > Enterobacterales > Enterobacteriaceae > Enterobacter > Enterobacter sp. UPMP701. Next base: position 42,074 of record NZ_JBSKJN010000005.1, read on the forward strand.
TTAATCACCACCTGGAACTGATAGTAATGCTGCAGACGGTTCGGGTTTTCACCGTAACGACCATCGGTCGGACGACGGGAAGGCTGCACATACGCGGTCGCCATTGGCTCTGGGCCCAACGCGCGCAGGCTGGTCATCGGGTGTGAAGTGCCGGCGCCGACTTCCATGTCCAAAGGTTGAACAATGGTACAGCCCTGACGAGCCCAGTAATCCTGTAAGGTCAGGATCAGGCCCTGGAAGGTCTTGGTATCAAACTTTTGCATAGTATTTCGTGCTGGATACGTGTGGTTTTAAATGGAAGGGACCAGTATACCCGCTGGCTGCAAGATATACAGTACGAAACGGGGTTGTTTAGGGAAAATTGGGAAATAAGCTTTCCAGCCAGAAGGCTGACGGCGTCTGGCTGTTGATTATGCAAGCAGGTTAGCGCATGGAGAGGTGTAAAAACTGACCGTCCGCATCAAACGAGCAGACAAAGCCCTCTTTACGCGCAGTATATCCTCTAAGCTCATAGCTGCCCTGAAAGCGCTCGAATCCGATGACGTTAATTTTCTGAACATCCGAGTTATAGCGCCGAGCGGCCTGATCTTTGCAGAGCTCTTCCATATTCAGTGAACGCTCCGGGCTTATTTTTCCCTGCTGCGCTTTTTGTACAGGTGCATCCTGAGAAGCACTGCATCCTGCCAATAAAAGCAGCAGAAAGAGTGATATCCCACGCTTCATCATCATTTTTATTACCGTCCTGGTCAGCGGCTGTTATTTTTAGTATCAACACTTTTATAGATTAAGGTCTTCCATTCTGCGAATCTCACGGTCTCCCGGCAAGCCTGCGCATAAAACTCAGAATTTTCCAAACGAAGACTTTTGGACAATGGGAGTCACACTCACTTTACAGGGAATACGAGGAACTGATGCCGTCAAAAATTAACTGGATTGATAACCTGAGGGGAATAGCGTGTCTGATGGTGGTCATGATCCACACGACGACCTGGTACGTCACGAATGCCCACAGCGTCAGCCCCGTTAACTGGGATATTGCCAATATCCTTAACTCCGCGTCGCGCGTCAGCGTGCCGCTGTTCTTTATGATTTCCGGTTTTCTCTTTTTTGGTGAGCGTAGCGCGCAACCGAGGCACTTTATCCGCATCGCGGCCTGTCTGGGTTTCTACAGCGCCGTTGCCTTGCTCTATATCACCCTGTTCACCTCCATTAACGCTGAGTTATCCCTCAAATATTTGCTGCAAAAGCCGGTTTTCTACCACCTGTGGTTCTTTTTCGCCATCATCGTGATTTATCTGGTCTCGCCGCTTATTCAGGTGAAAAACGTCAGCGGAAAAATGCTCCTGGCCCTGATGGTGGTGATTGGCATCATCGCCAACCCGAATACGATCTCGCAGAAAATCGACGGATTTGAGTGGTTGCCGGTGAACCTCTATATCAACGGCGATACCTTCTACTACGTGCTTTACGGCATGCTCGGGCGCGCCATCGGAATGATGGACACGCAAAAAAGGAGTCTGAACTGGCTCTGCGGGGCGCTGTTTATTGCTGGCGTGGCGGTGATTTCACGCGGGACGCTACATGAGCTGCAGTGGCGCGGCAATTTTGCCGATACCTGGTATCTATATTGCGGGCCGATGGTCTTTATCTGTGCCGTATCGCTGCTTACGCTGGTTAAAAACACCCTGAATGCACGCCCTCTCCCCGTGCTGAACGTTATCTCGCGGCACTCTCTCGGGATTTACGGCTTTCACGCGCTGGTGATCCACGCACTGCGAACGCGGGGCGTTGAGCTGAAAAGCTGGCCGGTGCTGGATATCATCTGGATTTTTGCCGCCACGCTGGCTGTCAGCCTGCTGCTGTCGATGCTGCTGCAAAAAATAGACGTTCGCCGCTTCGTCAGCTAGCGCTTCGCTGCCGGGCGCGATGATACTGACGCGGGGAGGAAAACCCTGCCGCCAGTGAGGCCTGCTCCACGCCGCGCCCCTGCAACAGCCACTGTTCCGCCACCGCCAGACGCAACTGCTCAAGATAATCGCGAACGCTAATGCCCAAATGGGATTGGAAAAGCCGGGTGAGATGGCGTGGACTGACGTGCGCCAGCGCGGCGATGTCAGGCAAGCTCCACGTTTTTTGCGGCTCGGCGGTGAGGGCATCCTGCGCCCGATGGATAGCCGGGTGAAGATGGTTGCGGTAGCGTAACCACGGAGAGAGCTGGGGATCGTCACCGGAACGGCGGAACCAGACCACCATCTCACGCGCCACGGCCAGCGCCTTTTCGGGGCCGCACAGGCGGTTAATCATATGCAGCGCCAGATCGATGCCCGAGGTGATCCCTGCGCTGGTCCAGATGTTCTCGTCCTGCACAAAGATGCGGTTCTCTTTAATCGTCGCCGTGGGGGCCGCGATGCGTAAACGGCTAATCACGTCATGATGGGTTGTGCAGTGCCGGTTATTCAGCAGACCCGATTTTGCCGCCAGCAGCGCCCCTGAACAGACGCACATCACGGTGATTTCCTGGCGCTGGATCTGCGGCTGCAGTCGCATCAGCCAGTGCTGGATCTGCTTCGCCTGGGGCGTTGAGAACTGAACGCGGGAGTCACTGACTCCCGGCAGCACCAGTAAGCTCCCTTCTGGCAGACTCTCCGGCAGCGGCTGAATGCCGCTCATCTTTAGACCAATCGACGTCTGAACATCAGGCTGCGGGCCAATGTAATGCAGGCGAAACGCGTCACCCGCCAGTACAAAGGTCTCTGCCGGGCCGGTCATGTCTAATGACAGCACCCCGGGCAACATAACGAACCAGACGTCGATGCGCATTACAGTGACTCCAGGGTCTCCGCTACCGTTTTAACCTCGGCAAAACGCCCGGCCAGCACCGTTTCGGTACGATGGCGAATTTCCGCTGTGCTCAGGGTTATGCCCTTGTACGTCATGGGAAACGTCAGCGTTGCCTCGCTCACAAAGGTCACAGCATAACCCAGATCGGATGCCACCCGGGCCGTAGTTTCACAGCATTGTTCAGTGCGAATGCCGCAGATAATCAGCTGGTTAATGTCACGTTCACGCAGCCAGCGGTCAAGCCCGGTATCCGTGAAGGCATTATGGACGTGTTTCTGAAAAACCACATCCGGCTGATGACGTAAAAAGGCCATCGGTTTGACATAGCCGCTTTGCAGGGTGAAGGGGCCGTCTTCATCCACATGAAGAATATCAACGACCGGAATATTGCGCGCCTGGCAGCCTTCAATCAGCCCCAGCATTGCCTGCTGAAAGTCAGGGATCTCGCTTTCCTGCCAGTAATTGCGGTGGTGAAATGACTGCTGAGTATCAATGTTGATTAATGCGATGCGGGACATGATGGAACTCCTCGTCAGTGGTTATGACCTTATCCTGACGAGGAACCGAAGGCACGAACAGACCAAAAAAGGACATCCTCGTGCCTCTGCCAGACAACCGCATTTACGACATCAGCGGCAGCAACTGCTGATAGATTTTGCGGAACACGTCGCGCCTTTCCGCGTAACGCGCATGGCGTGCCGCGTCAGGGAGATGCGCCTGCTCAAGCGTAAGCTGCGGCAACAGTTGCGAAAGCGGTTTTTCCGGATTCATGGCTATCTGTGCCAGACGCGCGGCACCCAGCGCGGGCCCGACATCCCCTCCGGTGCGGAAATCCAGCTGCAAGCCGCTGATATCCGCCAGCATCTGTCGCCAGTACGGGCTTCGCGCGCCGCCGCCAATCAGGGTGACGCTCGCCGGCTTCAGGCCGCAGTCGTGCACCACGTCCATCCCGTCGGCCAGCGCATACCCCACACCTTCCAGTACCGCACGCGCCAGTTCAGCAGGGCCATGCTGATGGGTCAGGCCAAAGAATACGCCTTTCGCTTCCGGGTTGTTGTGCGGCGTACGCTCGCCGGAAAGATAGGGTAAAAACCAGACCGTACCCGCCGCGTCATCCGCCTGCTGCGCCGCGGAGATGAGCGCCGGAACGTCAGCCATGCCGGTGAGTTTTGCCGCCCAGTCCAGGCAGGACGCCGCACTCAGCATCACCGACATCAAATGCCATTTTCCCGGAAGGGCGTGGCAGAAGCTGTGCACGGCGCTTTCAGGGTTGCTGCGATACCCGTCGCTAACGGCAAAATAGACGCCGGAGGTTCCCAGCGAAAGCATCGCCTGCCCCGCCTCAACCATCCCAACGCCGACAGCGCCAGCGGCGTTATCACCACCGCCAGCCACCACCGGTACGGCAGGCATATTCCAGCGCTCGGCAACGGCTGGCAGCAGCGTGCCTGTCACCTCGCTACCTTCGAACAGCACGGGCATATGTTCACGGGTCAGATGGCAGGCATCCAGCATCGCCTCGCTCCAGTCGCGTTTCGCCACGTCGAGCCACATCGTGCCCGCAGCATCGGACATGTCGCTGGCGAAATCACCCGTCATGCGAAAACGCAGATAGTCTTTTGGCAGCAGGACTTTCGCCACCTGACGGAAAATCTCCGGCTCGTGGCGCTGTACCCACAAAAGTTTTGGTGCGGTGAAGCCCGGCATCATCAGGTTACCGGTGATCTCGCGAGACGTGGGTACGCGTTCCTCAAGTAGCGCACACTCTTCTGCACAGCGGCCATCGTTCCAGAGGATCGCAGGACGCAACACGCGATGCTGGCTATCCAGCAGCGTAGCGCCGTGCATTTGGCCGGCAATCCCCAGCGCTTTCACCTCGCGCAGGCTGTGCTGCTCGCCTAACGCCTTAATCGCGCGATCCGTCGCCTGCCACCACTGCTCCGGGTCCTGTTCCGACCATAGCGGATGCGGACGTGAAACCTGCAGCTTTTCAGTCTGCGTGGCTAACACGTCGCCCTGCTCACTCAACAGGATGGCTTTCACACCCGATGTGCCAAGATCGATCCCGATATACATTGTGGTGACTCCTTTGACAGAAATGCCCGGTGGCGCTTCCGCTTACCGGGCCTGGATGCTGTTATTTATCGAACAGGTAGTGATTAACCAGGTTTTCCAGCAGCTCCTGGTGCCCGCTCTGGTGCTGCGGCGCCAGCTGCTGTTGTTCAGCGTACTTCGCGATGTCCGCAAGCGATAATTGCCCTTTCAAAATTTGCTGGCCCAGCTCACTGTTCCAGCCGCTGTAACGCTTCGCCACGCGTTTATCCAGCTCGCCGTCTTCAATCATACGGGCCGCCACTTTCAGCGCCAGCGCCATGGTGTCCATTGCGCCAATGTGACCGTAGAACAGATCGTATTTGTCGGTGCTCTGACGACGTACCTTGGCGTCAAAGTTCAGGCCGCCGGTGGTGAAGCCGCCCGCTTTGATGATTTCGTACATCACCAGCGCATTTTCTTCCACGCTGTTCGGGAACTGATCGGTGTCCCAGCCCAGCTGTGGATCGCCACGGTTCGCATCGACAGAGCCGAAGATACCCAGCGCAATCGCAGACGCGATCTCGTGATGGAAAGAGTGGCCCGCCAGCGTGGCGTGGTTAGCCTCAATGTTCACTTTAATCTCTTTTTCCAGACCGAACTGTTTCAGGAAGCCATACACCGTCGCCACGTCGTAGTCATACTGGTGCTTCGTCGGTTCCTGTGGTTTCGGCTCGATCAGCAGCGTGCCGCGGAAGCCGATTTTGTGTTTATGGTCGACAACCATCTGCATAAAGCGGCCAATCTGCTCGCGCTCCTGGCGCAGGTCGGTGTTGAGCAGGGTTTCATAGCCTTCGCGACCACCCCACAGGACATAGTTTTCGCCGCCCAGCTGATGCGTGGCGTTCATTGCCGTCACCACCTGCGTAGCCGCCCAGCTAAACACTTCCGGATCCGGGTTGGTGGCCGCCCCCGCACCGTAGCGTGGGTTAGTAAAGCAGTTTGCCGTGCCCCAGAGCAGCTTCACGCCGCTTTGCTGCTGTTTTTCTGCCAGCACGTCCACCATCTGCGCAAAATTGTTCAGATACTCTTTCAGCGACGCCCCTTCCGGCGACACATCCACGTCGTGGAAGCAGTAGTACGGCACGTTCAGCTTGTGGAAGAACTCAAACGCCACGTCGGCTTTGCGTTTCGCCAGCTCAAGCGCCTCACCCGGCTGCTGCCACGGACGGTCAAAGGACCCCACGCCGAACATATCGGCGCCATTCCAGCAGAAGGTATGCCAGTAACAGGCGGCAAAGCGCAGATGATCTTCCATGCGCTTACCCAGCACCAGCTCATCCGGATTGTAGTGACGAAATGCTAAAGGATTGGTCGTTTTTGGGCCTTCGTAACGAACGCGTTCGAGTTGGTCGAAATAAGCTTGCATATTGAGCTCCATAATCAGGGTATGCGGCGAGTCGTTGATACAGGAGTAATAGTGAATAGACATTTTGGGTTGCTCAATTACGTTATTTCACACTGCTATTGAGAGAATGCACAACTGTGCGCTGGCTCGCAAAATAATGCGCAGACAAACTATTTTTCGGCGCGCATTCCAGAATCAAATGTAATTAAGGCGTTACGAATTTTAAAATCCGATCGCGGTCATAAATTCAGAAATAAACCAAATATCGTAATGGGAAGATAAAAATCTGTAATTGCCAGCCTGCCTTTCCGCGTTAAAAATTTGCTGCGACCCAGCAGTGAATGTTTCTTTTATCTCAGCAGCACATACCCCTACAAAAAGGCCTAATAATTATGAAGATAAAGAACCTGACCCTAACGCTCTGCACCACTCTCCTCCTTGCAAGCTTTGCAGGCCATGCCAAGGAGGTCAAAATTGGTATGGCGATTGACGACCTGCGTCTGGAGCGCTGGCAAAAAGATCGCGATATTTTTGTGAAAAAAGCGGAATCGCTCGGTGCGAATGTGTTTGTTCAGTCGGCTAACGGCAATGAAGAAACGCAAATGTCGCAGATCGAGAATATGATCAACCGGGGAGTCGATGTTCTGGTCATTATCCCTTATAACGGCCAGGTATTAAGTAACGTGGTGAAAGAAGCTAAACAAGAAGGCATAAAAGTTCTCGCTTATGACCGCATGATTAATAACGCGGATATTGATTATTATATTTCTTTCGACAATGAAAAAGTGGGCGAATTACAGGCGCAAAGCCTGATCGACAAAGTGCCTCAGGGCAATTATTTCCTGATGGGCGGTTCGCCAGTGGATAACAACGCCAAGCTGTTCCGCGAAGGGCAAATGAAGGTCCTTAAGCCGTACATCGACAGCGGCAAAATTAAGGTGGTTGGCGATCAGTGGGCCGACGGATGGTTGCCAGAAAACGCGCTGAAAATTATGGAAAACGCGCTGACGGCTAACAACAACAAAATTGATGCGGTCGTGGCCTCTAACGATGCCACCGCAGGCGGCGCTATCCAGGCGCTGAGCGCCCAGGGTCTGGCCGGGAAAGTCGCGATTTCTGGTCAGGATGCTGACCTGGCGGGCGTAAAACGCATTATCGCAGGCACCCAGACCATGACGGTCTACAAACCGATTACCCAGCTTGCCAATACGGCGGCGGAAATTGCCGTGGAGCTGGGCAACGGTAAGCAACCTAAAGCAGACGCAACGCTGAATAACGGGCTGAAAGACGTTCCGGCTCGCCTGCTCACGCCAATTGAAGTCAATAAAGAGAACATTGACGCCACCGTGATTAAAGACGGTTTCCACAAGAAGAGTGAACTGTAAACCGGCGCGGCCCCTGCTCTGCGGGGGCGCATCACGTTGTACTGTTCTTCCCTCGGTTATGTGGAGCAGTTATGCCTTATTTACTTGAAATGAAAAGCATCACCAAGCGCTTCGGCGCGGTGAAAGCCGTCGATAACGTCAGCCTCCGGTTGAATCCCGGCGAAGTGGTTTCGCTGTGTGGCGAGAACGGCTCGGGCAAATCAACGCTGATGAAAGTCCTGTGCGGGATCTATCCGCACGGCAGTTACGAAGGCGAAATCGTCTTTGCTGGCGAAGTTATTCAGGCGACACACATTCGCGACACCGAACGTAAAGGCATCGCCATCATCCACCAGGAGCTGGCGCTGGTGAAGCATCTCACCGTGCTGGAGAACATCTTCCTCGGAGCCGAGATTTCCCGCCACGGCGTGCTGGATTACGACAACATGACGCTCCGCTGTGAAAAGCTGCTGGCGCAGGTGAGCCTCCACATTTCACCGGATACCCGCGTGGGCGATCTGGGCCTGGGGCAACAGCAGCTGGTCGAAATAGCGAAGGCGCTGAATAAGCAGGTCAGGCTGCTGATCCTCGATGAGCCAACGGCGTCGCTCACCGAACAGGAAACTGCGGTCCTGCTCAATATCATCCGTGATCTGCAAAACCACGGCATCGCCTGCATCTACATTTCGCACAAGCTGAACGAGGTAAAAGCCATTTCGGACACCATCTGCGTGATCCGCGACGGGCAACACATCGGCACGCGTGAAGCCGCAGGCATGAGTGAAGATGACATTATCACCATGATGGTGGGCCGCGAGCTGACCGCGCTCTACCCGAATGAGCCCCACACTCAGGGCGATGAAGTGTTGCGCGTGGAAAACCTGACCGCGTGGCACCCCGTTAACCGCCACATTAAGCGGGTCAATAACGTTTCGTTTTCCCTTCACAGCGGCGAAATTCTCGGCATTGCGGGCCTCGTCGGTGCCGGACGCACCGAAGCCGTGCAGTGCCTGTTTGGCGTGTGGCCGGGGCGCTGGGAGGGCACGATTTATATTGACGGCCAGCCCGTGAGAATCGACAACTGCCAGCAGGCGATTGCCCGCGGCATTGCCATGGTGCCGGAGGACCGCAAAAAAGACGGCATCGTGCCGGTGATGGCGGTGGGTAAAAACATCACCCTTGCGGCACTCGATCGTTTCTCCGGCGCGCTGAGCAGCCTGGACGATGCTGCCGAGCAGCAGTGCATCCTTCAGTCACTTGCCCGGCTGAAAGTCAAAACTTCCTCGCCGGAACTGGCGATTGGCCGCCTGAGCGGCGGCAACCAGCAAAAGGCCATTCTGGCGCGCTGCCTGCTTCTCAATCCACGCATTTTGATCCTTGATGAACCAACGCGCGGGATTGATATCGGGGCTAAATATGAAATCTACAAACTGATTAATCAGCTTGTACAGCAAGGGATTGCCGTCATCGTCATCTCGTCTGAGTTACCCGAAGTGCTCGGCCTGAGCGACCGCGTGCTGGTCATGCACGAGGGGAAACTGAAAGCCAACCTGATTAACCAGAACCTGACGCAGGAGCAGGTGATGGAAGCCGCTTTAAGGAGCGAACGTCATGTCGAAAAGCAATCCGTCTGATATCAAAGTCGCTGTTCCGACGCCCGGCGCGTTCGCGGGGCTAAAAGCGCTGAACCTGCAGGTTTTCGTGATGATCGCAGCAATCATCGTCATCATGCTGTTCTTCACGTGGATGACGGATGGCTCTTACCTGAGCGCGCGTAACGTCTCTAACCTGCTCCGCCAGACCGCTATCACCGGTATCCTGGCCGTGGGGATGGTCTTCGTAATTATCTCCGCGGAAATCGACCTGTCTGTCGGCTCGATGATGGGCCTCCTCGGCGGTGTGGCGGCCATTTTTGACGTCTGGCTCGGCTGGCCGTTGCCGCTGACCGTGGCGGTCACGCTGGTGCTGGGTCTGGTACTGGGTGCATGGAACGGCTGGTGGGTTGCCTACCGCAAGGTGCCGTCGTTCATCGTCACTCTGGCCGGAATGCTGGCCTTCCGCGGAATTTTAATCGGCATCACCAACGGTACCACCGTCTCCCCGACCAGCGCGGCGATGTCGCAAATTGGTCAGAGTTACCTCTCAGACAGCATAGGCTTTACGATCGGTGTGGTGGGACTGCTGGCGTTTGTCGCATGGCAGTGGCGGGGACGCATGCGCCGTCAGGCGCTGGGTCTGGCGTCGCCTGCATCAACGTCGGTGGTGGGACGTCAGGCGCTCACGGCGGTCATTGTGCTGGGCGCCATCTGGCTTTTAAACGACTATCGCGGCGTTCCAACACCCGTGCTGCTGCTGGCACTGCTGCTGTTGGGCGGCATGTTTATGGCGACGCGCACCGCGTTTGGCCGGCGTATTTATGCCATCGGCGGCAACCTTGAAGCCGCCCGCCTGTCGGGTATTAACGTCGAACGCACCAAGCTGGCGGTCTTCGCCATTAACGGCCTGATGGTCGCTATCGCCGGGTTGATCCTCAGCTCGCGTCTGGGGGCCGGCTCTCCCTCCGCCGGTAACATCGCCGAGCTGGATGCTATCGCTGCCTGCGTCATCGGTGGCACCAGCCTCGCAGGCGGTATCGGTAGCGTGGCGGGCGCGGTCATGGGGGCATTTATCATGGCGTCGTTGGATAACGGGATGAGTATGATGGACGTCCCGACGTTTTGGCAGTATATCGTCAAGGGAGCCATTCTTTTGCTGGCAGTCTGGATGGACTCTGCCACCAAGCGACGAGCCTGATAATCGCATTGTGACTGAATTGGGAAGCGAGCCATGTTTGAAAAGCGTCACCGCATTACGTTGTTATTCAATGCCAACAAAGCCTACGACCGTCAGGTGGTTGAAGGCGTGGGTGAATATTTGCAGGCGTCGCAGTCCGAATGGGATATTTTTATTGAAGAAGATTTCCGCACCCGTCTGGAGAACATCAAAGACTGGCTGGGTGATGGCGTCATTGCTGACTATGACGATCCCGTCATCGAACAACTGCTGACCGACGTCGACGTACCGATTGTGGGCGTCGGCGGCTCGTATCATTCACCCGAACACTACCCACCGGTCCACTACATTGCCACCGATAACCATGCGCTGGTCGAAGCCGCCTTTCTCCATTTAAAAGAGAAAGGCGTCCATCGCTTCGCATTTTATGGGTTACCCGCCACCAGCGGCAAACGCTGGGCCGTCGAGCGCGAGCACGCATTTTGCCAGCTGGTCGCACAGGAGAAGTACCGCGGCGTGGTGTATCAGGGGCTGGAGACCGCGCCGGAAAACTGGCAGCACGCGCAAAACCGTCTGGCAGACTGGCTACAAACGCTGCCGCCGCAGACCGGGATTATTGCCGTCACGGACGCCCGCGCCCGCCACGTGCTGCAGGTTTGCGAACATTTGCACATCCCGGTGCCCGAAAAACTGTGCGTAATTGGCATTGATAACGAGGAACTGACCCGCTATCTGTCTCGCGTGGCGCTCTCTTCCGTTGCCCAGGGCACGCGTCAGATGGGCTATCAGGCGGCGAAGCTGCTGCACCGTCTGCTGGATAAAGAGGCTCTGCCGCTTCAGCGCCTGCTGGTTCCCCCCGTTCGCGTCGTTGAGCGACGCTCAACCGATTATCGCTCCTTAAGCGACCCGGCCGTCATTCAGGCCATGCACTATATTCGCAACCACGCCTGTAAAGGGATTAAGGTCGATCAGGTGCTGGATTCGGTGGGCATTTCCCGCTCGAATCTGGAGAAGCGTTTCAAAGAAGAAGTGGGCGAAACCATCCATGCCGTCATTCATGCGGAGAAGCTGGAGAAGGCCCGCAGCCTGCTTGTCTCTACGTCACTGTCGATCAACGAAATCTCGCAGATGTGCGGCTATCCGTCGCTGCAGTATTTCTATTCGGTGTTTCGCAAAGAGTATGACACCACGCCGAAAGAGTATCGGGATCGCCACAGCGAAGTGCTGATCTAGAAAAGAAAACGCCTTCCAGTGGAAGGCGTTGTTTTGAGATTACATGTGGGCGGCAATTAAGCGCTGGTTATCCTGGTACATCGCGAACAGATAGTTGTTATAGCTCTGTCCTTTAGTGGAATACCCTTTCAGCTTGTGAATCATCGCACTGGCCGTCACTTCCTGATCCGCTTTACGCAGCTGAGCGCGTGATTTACGGAATGATGAGTAGGCCGGGTGCGTATTAAGATTTACCGCGTAAGCATTCACGGAATCTTTTACTGATTCGAACTGAGAATAACCCTTCACCTTGCCGGGTGCATTATTACAACGCCCTTTCGCACACTTCATGCCGAACAGGTTGTTGTTGTTACGCGCCAGCTTAGACGTTCCCCAGCCGCTTTCGGCAGCAGCCATGGTCGCAACCATACTGCCCGGGATAATGTCCACACGTTCAAGAAGCGCATTCCACGGCACGCGGCGCGTGTTACCGTTCCAGCTCAGCTTGTAGCGCTTCGTGATGTCTTTCAGACGTGCGCGTTCAGACGGCGACCAGCGGCTATCGTACTGTTTGGAAATCAACCAGTTTCGATCTGCCGTAATCGCGGCATTTTGACTTGTGATGTAAGGCATTACCGTCCGGAGAAACGCTTTTTTCCTTGGTGTTCCGGAAGGGTATTTTCGCAAATCAGGAAGTGAACTACTCTTTGCACTATTGCGAGAATACTCTTGTTTACTGCTAACCTTACTACTTGTCGTCTTTATTACGTGGGCTTTCTTACTCGTTGTATCCGTGTGCGTCTTCGCAAGCACCTCACCCGAAAATGCCGTGGTGAGTAACATGAGTATCGCAGCCCCATATCGTCGAATGGGAGTCGATATCATTAGGTCTCCTGGTCGGATGTAATCATCCCAACACCTTATTTTTTTCACAAATTTGAGAGCGGAATCTCAAATCATATCAAAAATAGACTTCAAGAGCACGTATAGAAATAGTCCAATTCCGAAACTATGTCACCTGAAACTTGCTCATAAAAACCGCATTCCACAAAAAATGTGTGCGCTATCGCAGATAACAGCCTCATTTTGCGCGAGATCACTCATCCTCACGCGTCCTCCTTGCAGAAAGCGATGGGGGATGAGTTTTTAACCTCGACCTGATGGCACACTGGTCAAAAATGCCGCGACAGGAAAAAGGAATGAAACGCACCGCATTAGCTTTTCTGATGTTACCCGCTCTGGCGCATGCTGACTGGTCATCGCCGGGGTTTGACGCATTTAACGCCGAAGGCACCGGGATTTTCACCAGCCAGGCAAAGCTTGCGAAGGGTACGCGTCCTCTGACGCTGAGTTTTGACAAGACGTGCTGGCAGCCTGCGGACGCGATAAAACTCAATGAGATGCTGTCGCTCAAGCCCTGCGACGGCACGCCGCCGCAGTGGCGCCTTTTCCGCGACGGTGAATACCAGATGCGGATTGATACCCGCTCCGGCACGCCCACGCTGATCCTGACCATTCAAAGTACGGCTGAAAAACCTGTTGCGAACGTTATCCGCCAGTGCCCAAAGTGGGACGGTAAACCGCTAACGCTGGACGTCAGCCATACCTTCCCGGAAGGCACCGTGGTGCGTGATTTCTACAGCAAACAGACCGCGACGGTACAGAATGAAAATATAACCCTGCAGCCCGCTGCGGGCAGTAATGGCCTGCTGCTCCTTGAGCGCGCCGAAACCGACAAACCTGCGCCGTTTAGCTGGCAGAACGCCACCGTCTATTTTGTGCTAACCGACCGCTTTGTGAATGGCGACCCGGGCAACGACAACAGCTATGGTCGCCACAAAGACGGTATGCAGGAGATTGGCACCTTCCACGGGGGCGATCTCAAGGGGCTCGCCAGCAGGCTCGACTATTTACAGCAGTTGGGGGTGAACGCGCTCTGGATAAGCTCCCCGCTTGAGCAGATCCACGGCTGGGTAGGCGGTGGCACCAAAGGTGATTTCCCGCATTACGCCTATCATGGCTACTACACCCAGGACTGGACAAAGCTTGATGCCAACATGGGCACCGAGGATGACCTGCGCCATCTTGTTGATGAAGCGCACAAGCGCGGCATTCGCATCCTGTTCGATATCGTTATGAACCACGCGGGCTACGCGACGCTTGCGGACATGCAGGCGTACCAGTTTGGCGCCCTGTACCTGCAGGGGGATGAGCTGAAAAAGACCCTGGGCGAACGCTGGACAGACTGGAAGCCGGGCGCGGGCCAAAGCTGGCACAGTTTTAATGACTACATCAACTTCAGCGACAAAGCCGCATGGGAAAAATGGTGGGGCAAGAAATGGATCCGCACCGACATCGGTGATTACGACAACCCCGGCTTCGACGATTTGACCATGTCGCTGGCGTTTCTCCCGGACCTGAAAACAGAATCCACCACCCCTTCCGGGTTACCCAATTTCTATCAGCATAAGCCCGATACCCACGCGAAAGCCATCCCGGGATATACGCCGCGCGACTATCTCACCCACTGGCTCAGCCAGTGGGTACGCGACTACGGTATCGACGGTTTCCGGGTCGATACGGCTAAGCACGTCGAGCTTGCGGCATGGCAACAGTTAAAGGATCAGGCAAGCCAGGCGCTGGCCGCGTGGAAAGGGGCCAACCCGGACAAAAAGCTCGATAATGCGCCCTTCTGGATGACCGGCGAATCCTGGGGCCACGGAGTGATGCAAAGCGATTATTACCGCCACGGTTTTGATGCGATGATCAACTTTGACTATCAGGAGCAGGCGGCAAAAGCGGTGGATTGTCTGGCAGATATGGATCTCACCTGGCAGCAGATGGCGGAAAAGCTGCAAAGCTTCAACGTGCTGAGCTATCTCTCATCACACGATACGCGTCTGTTCCGCGAAGGGGGCCAGCGAGCTGCGGAGCTGCTCCTGCTCGCGCCGGGCAGCGTACAAATTTATTACGGTGATGAATCTGAGCGTCCGTTCGGCCCGACGGGGTCCGACCCGCTGCAGGGTACCCGCTCGGATATGAACTGGCAGGACGTCACGGGCACGCAGGCCTCAACCGTCGCTCACTGGCAAACTCTCGGCCAGTTCCGCGCGCGTCATCCGGCGATTGGCGAAGGCAAGCACACCACGCTGTCGTTGAAAGAGGGGTATGGCTTTGTGCGTGAGCATAATGGCGATAAGGTGATGGTGGTATGGGCGGGTAATCAGTAGCCCCCCCTCACCCCGGCCCTCTCCCCAAAGGGGCGAGGGAGAAAAGACGGCTCCGTGCGGTCCCCTCTCCCCCGTGGGGAGAGGGTTAGGGTGAGGGGAAAATACACCAGAACAATTCACTGAATAAACCCTTACCCACCCTATAAAACGACAAATCCGACCACACCTCCCGATTTGCACCAGCACGGTGCTAGCGTTATGGTTACCCACTTTCAAAATAAGCTCGATAGAACACCTGCTATGACGTTTTCACTTTTCGGCGACAAATTCACCCGCCATTCAGGCATTACTCGCCTGATGGAGGACCTCAACGACGGGCTGCGCACACCGGGCGCCATCATGCTCGGCGGCGGAAACCCGGCGCAAATTCCGGAGATGACGACCTATTTCCAGACGCTGCTAACGCAGATGCTGGAAAACGGCAAAGCGACCGATGCGCTCTGCAATTACGATGGCCCGCAGGGTAAAACCGAGCTGCTGACTCTCCTTGCCAAAATGCTGCGTGAAGAGCTGGGCTGGGATATCGAACCACAGAATATTGCACTGACAAACGGCAGCCAGAGCGCGTTTTTCTACTTGTTTAACCTGTTCGCAGGACGTCGTGCCGACGGCACCACCAAAAAAGTGCTGTTCCCGCTGGCCCCGGAGTATATCGGCTATGCCGATTCCGGCCTGGAAGAGGATCTGTTCGTCTCCGCGCGCCCGAACATCGAGCTGCTGCCGGAAGGCCAGTTCAAGTATCACGTCGATTTTGAACACCTGCATATTGGCGAAGAGACGGGCATGATCTGCGTATCACGTCCGACCAACCCAACGGGTAACGTCATTACCGACGACGAACTGATGAAGCTGGATGTTCTGGCAAATCAGCACGGCATCCCTTTGGTTATCGATAACGCCTACGGCGTACCGTTCCCGGGCATTATCTTCAGCGAAGCACGCCCGCTGTGGAACCCGAACATTGTCCTGTGCATGAGCCTTTCCAAGCTGGGTTTGCCGGGCAGCCGCTGCGGCATCATCATCGCCAACGAAAAAATCATCACCGCTATTACCAATATGAACGGCATTATCAGCCTTTCACCGGGCGGTATCGGCCCGGCGATGATGTGCGAAATGATCAAGCGCAACGACCTGCTGCGTCTGTCTAATGAGGTGATCAAGCCGTTCTATTTCCAGCGCGTTCAGGAGACGATTGCGACGCTTCGCCGCTACTTGCCGGAAGAACGCTGCCTGATCCACAAACCTGAAGGAGCGATTTTCCTGTGGCTGTGGTTTAAGGATTTGCCTATCACCACCGAACTGCTCTATCAGCGTCTGAAAAAGCGCGGCGTGCTGATGGTGCCGGGCGATTACTTCTTCCCGGGTCTGGATAAGCCATGGCCGCATACGCACCAGTGCATGCGCATGAACTACGTGCCCGATCCGGAGAAAATCGAAGCAGGCGTCAAAATTCTCGCTGAAGAAATTGAAAAAGCGTGGCACGAAGGCAGCCAGTAACGCGTTACCCCTCACGCACGTTAAAACCCAGCTCTTTTGATATCGCCTCTGCCGTTTCGCGCAGAGGCTTGAGCAGGTTTTTCTCGCCTATCTGCTTCATGCGGGATGTCGACAGCGAAATGGAAATCGCATACGGCACACGACCATGAATATCAAACACCGGCACGGCGATACAGGAGACACCCAGCTCGTTCTCTTCTTTGTCCATAGCCATGCTGCGATCGCGAATTTCCGCCAGCTCATCGTACATAGCACTCAGTTCAGTGATGGTATTGCGGGTCAAAGGCTGGATCTGTTCCTGATGGCTTTGCCAGTAACTCGCCACGTAATCCTGATGACCAAAGGCCATATAGATCTTGCCCATTGCAGAACAATAGAGCGGCATATGCTGGCCAATGTAAGCACGCGTACGCAGCATGCCGGTTGTTGGTTCAAGCTTGTAGATTAGGATCGCGTGGTCATCTTCCCGGCTGGAAAAGTTTACCGTTTCGCCAGTGGCAATATTCAGCGCCTCAAGATGCGGGGCCGCCACGTGAATAATGTTGAGCGATGACAGCGCCTTCTGCCCGACGGCAATGAATTTAGTGGTCAAACGATAGCTGCCCGCCGCTGGCGCCGGGGTAACGTATCCGCACGACTGCAGTCCCTGGAGTAACCGGTGGACGGTGCTCTTATTCAAACCTGCCAGTTCCGATAAATGCGCAAGCGGGCACCCGTTCGGGTAGTTGCTGAGGATCTCAATCAGCATCAGGCCGCGAAACAGGCTCTGGCTGCCTGCTGGCCTCTCTTTTTCCTGCGTTATTTCGCTCTCTTTCATGCTCATCAAATCGCTCCTTTTTATCGCGCTCCTGATGGTAGCGCAAAGTGTGGTTTAGTTCACGATCTCAACAGAAAAAACACAACCAGTTGATTTTAATGGTTTTTGAAAAACATGAATGTCGTTGATCTGACAAAATTTGATCGCTATATTTGAAATCATATTTCGCATAGTGAAATTTAGAGATAAAAAAGCATTCGCACTTGCCCCTAAAAAACAGGAGAACAGGGATGAAAGTGACCTTCGAAGAGTTGAAAGCGGCGTTCAATCGGGTTCTGCTCGATCGCGGCGTAAAAGTGGAGACTGCCGATGCCTGCGCAGAGATGTTTGCCCGCACCACCGAATCCGGCGTTTATTCACACGGCGTAAACCGCTTCCCGCGTTTTATTCAGCAACTGGATGCTGGCGACATCATTCCTGACGCCCAGCCACAGCGGGTGACCTCATTAGGCGCCATCGAACAGTGGGATGCCCGACGCTCCATTGGCAACCTGACGGCGAAAAAGATGATGGATCGCGCCACCGAACTGGCTTCCGACCACGGTATCGGCCTGGTGGCGCTGCGTAACGCCAACCACTGGATGCGCGGCGGTAGCTACGGCTGGCAGGCGGCTGAGAAAGGTTATATTGGAATTTGCTGGACCAACTCCATTGCCGTTATGCCCGCATGGGGATCAAAAGAATGCTGCATCGGCACCAACCCGCTGATCGTCGCTATCCCGTCGAATCCCATCACCATGGTCGATATGTCGATGTCGATGTTCTCCTACGGCATGCTGGAAGTGAACCGCCTGGCCGGGCGCGAGTTGCCTGTAGATGGCGGCTTTGACGACGAGGGCAATCTCACCCGAGAGCCGGGCGTGATAGAGAAAAACCGCCGCATCCTGCCGATGGGCTACTGGAAAGGTTCAGGCTTATCCATCGTGCTCGACATGATCGCCACCCTGCTTTCGAACGGCTCTTCCGTCGCAGAAGTGACCCAGGACAATAGCGACGAATATGGCGTATCGCAGATCTTTATCGCCATCGAAGTGGATCGCCTGATCGACGGGCCAACCCGCGATGCCAAACTGCAACGCATCATGGACTTCATCACTACCGCCGAACGCGCTGATGAAAATGTTGCCGTTCGTCTGCCGGGACATGAATTCACGCGTCTGCAGGAAGAGAACCGTCGCAACGGCATAACCATTGACGACAGCGTATGGGCGAAAATCCAGTCTCTGTAAGGAGTGGACCATGATATTCGGACATATTTCCCAGCCCAATCCGTGTCGCCTGCCGCTGGCGATTGAAAAAGCGCTTCATTTTCTGCGCACCACGGATTTCACGACCCTGGCGCCAGGCGTGGTGGAAATTGAAGGCCGCACTATTTTTGCCCAGGTGCTCGACCTCACCACAAAGGAACAACACGAAAACCGTCCTGAAGTACACCGCCGCTATCTGGATATTCAGTTTCTGGCCTGGGGTGAAGAGAAAATCGGTATCGCTATTGATACCGGAAATAACAAAATAAGCGAATCATTACTGGAACAGCGAGATATTATTTTTTATCACGACAGCGAAAATGAGTCGT
This sequence comes from Enterobacter sp. UPMP701, assembly GCF_053709515.1. Lineage (NCBI taxonomy): Bacteria > Pseudomonadati > Pseudomonadota > Gammaproteobacteria > Enterobacterales > Enterobacteriaceae > Enterobacter > Enterobacter sp. UPMP701. The sequence continues at coordinate 60,822 of NZ_JBSKJN010000005.1, forward strand.
TTATCGAAATGATACCCGGCAGTTATGCCATATTTTTCCCGCAGGATGTGCATCGTCCTGCCTGTATTAAAAACAAGGAAACAGTAATTCGTAAAATTGTGGTGAAAGTGGCAATTAGCGAATTATTGTAATTTTCTGACAAATACAGGAACGCGAAATGACCAACGCCGGTTTTATTATTGGTGCGTACCCCTGCGCACCCTCGTTTCACCAGAAAGGGGAACAAGAAGAACAATCCTTCTGGCGGGAACTTTCCGACACACCGTACATACGCGGGCTGGAACAACCTTGCCTGGAAAACCTTCATCCTTTCGGTGACGAGTGGCTGTTCCGTCATACGCCGGGCGAGTGGCAAATCGTCGTCACGGCGGTGATGGAAACCATGCGCCGTCGTGGCACGAACGGCGCGTTTGGTCTGGCGTCAGCCGACGAAGCGCAGCGTAAAGCAAGTGTAGACTTTTACTGGCATCTGCACCAGAAAATTGACGCTGTAAATGCACGTTTTCCAGGAAAAGTCATCGCCCTGGAAATGCAGGCGGCGCCGCAGGCCGGGAATACATCCGTCGAACAGGCTACCGAAGCGTTTTCCCGCTCGATTCGGGAAATCGCGGGCTGGGACTGGGATTGCGATCTGGTACTGGAACACTGCGATGCCATGAACGGCCCGGCACCGCGCAAGGGTTTCCTGCCCTTAGAGCAGGTGCTGGAGGTGGTGAAAGACACCGACATCAACGTCTGCATCAACTGGGCGCGGTCGGCCATTGAAGGGCGTAATTCCACCGTTCCGCTTGAACACGTTCAGGCCGCATGTAAAGCCGGAAAATTGGGCGCGCTGATGTTCTCCGGCACCACCACCCGCGGCGAATATGGGGAGTGGCAGGATCTGCACGCGCCGTTTTCTTCGTTCTGTGCCGACAGTTTAATGACGACTGAACAGGCGACATCTCTCTTTACTGCGGCGAGCAGCGCAACATTGAAATTCTCCGGTATTAAATTACTGGAAATAAATGCTAATGCTGATGTCAGCCATCGCATCGCCATTTTGCGTGACGGCATTAATGCAATGAATAAAGCGACACAATAAAAACAAAAACATATTCCGATTACATTCACTGAGACATTAACCATGAATATTTCATCGAATGCTCTACATGCGGATATTCCGCGCCAGCGCTGGCTAAGAATCATTCCACCTATTCTTATCGCCTGCATTATTTCTTACATGGACCGCGTAAATATCGCCTTTGCGATGCCCGGCGGAATGGATGAAGAACTGGGCATTTCCGCCACTATGGCAGGCCTGGCAGGCGGGATCTTCTTTATCGGCTATCTGTTCCTGCAGGTCCCGGGTGGCAAGATTGCCGTGCACGGCAGCGGCAAGAAGTTTATCGGTTGGTCGCTGGTCGCCTGGGCGGTGATCTCGGTGCTGACCGGGCTTGTCACTAACCAGTATCAGCTTCTGGTGCTGCGCTTCTTACTCGGCGTGGCGGAAGGCGGGATGTTGCCCGTTGTGCTCACCATGATCAGCAACTGGTTCCCGGACGCCGAGCGTGGCCGCGCCAACGCGATTGTGATCATGTTCGTGCCGATTGCCGGGATCATCACCGCGCCGCTTTCTGGTTGGATCATCACTGCGCTCGACTGGCGCTGGCTGTTCATCATTGAAGGGCTGATGTCCGTGGTGGTGCTGGTACTGTGGGCGTTCACCGTTTACGACCGTCCGCAGGAAGCCCGCTGGATCTCAGAGGCCGAGAAAAACTATCTGATGCAAACGCTGGCCGCAGAACAGCAGGCCATCGCCGGAAAAGAGGTGAAAAATGCCTCACTGAGCGTCGTGCTTTCCGATAAAACCATGTGGCAATTAATCGCCCTGAACTTCTTTTACCAGACCGGGATTTACGGTTACACCCTTTGGCTGCCAACCATCCTGAAGGAGCTGACGCACACCAGCATCGGCCAGGTCGGGATGCTCGCCATTCTGCCTTACATCGGCGCCATTGCGGGGATGTTCCTGTTCTCTACGCTTTCTGACCGCACCGGCAAGCGCAAGCTGTTTGTCTCCCTGCCGCTGATTGGCTTCGCACTTTGCATGTTCCTCTCCGTGGCGCTGAAAGCAAACACCTGGCTGGCCTATGCCGCTCTGGTCGGCTGCGGATTCTTCCTGCAGTCCGCCGCTGGGGTGTTCTGGACGATTCCTGCACGTCTGTTTAGCGCCGAAATGGCAGGCGGTGCGCGCGGCGTGATCAATGCGCTTGGCAACCTTGGCGGATTCTGCGGCCCTTATGCCGTGGGCGTACTGATTACGCTCTACAGCAAAGACGCGGGGGTTTACTGCCTGGCTGTTTCTCTGGCGCTGGCCGCGCTGCTGGCACTGCTGTTACCAGCGAAATGTGATGCCGGCTCAGAACCCAATCCCACAGTGAATCCGCATAAGCGTGCGGCCTGATGCCGTCACCCCAGCCCTCTCCCACAGGGAGAGGGAGCAAGACGAGAGAGTCAAAGATGAGTGAAAAAGAGCCCTTCTGGCTGGGTATCGATTGTGGCGGTACTTATCTGAAAGCCGGGTTATACAACAGCCAGGGCAAAGAAGTCAGTATCGAACGCCGCTCCGTTGCCACGCTCAGCCCGCGTGCGGGCTACGCCGAGCGGGATATGCCGTCACTGTGGCAGCACTGCCACGCTACCGTCGCCACGCTGCTCAAACAGTCAGGCGTAGACGGAGAGCAGATCAAAGGCGTCGGCATTTCTGCTCAGGGCAAGGGACTGTTTCTTCTCGATAAACAGGATCGGCCCCTGGGCAATGCCATGCTCTCCTCTGACCGCCGGGCACTGGAGATTGTGCAGCGCTGGCAGCAGGACGGCATCCCCGAAAAACTCTACCCGCATACGCGCCAGACGCTGTGGACCGGGCACCCGGCCTCGCTTCTGCGCTGGGTCAAAGAGAACGAGCCGCAGCGTTATCAGCAAATTGGCTGCGTGATGATGGCGCACGACTATCTGCGCTGGTGTCTGACCAGCGTGAAGGGCTGCGAAGAGAGCAATATCTCCGAGTCCAATCTCTACAACATGAATACCGGCCAGTATGACCCGCAGCTTACGTGCTGGCTCGGTATCAGCGAAATTGACGGCGCCCTGCCGCCGATTGTCGGTTCAGCAGAAATCTGCGGGGAAATCACCGCTCAGGCAGCCGCCCTTACCGGTCTCGCGGCGGGCACGCCCGTCGTTGGTGGACTGTTTGATGTGGTTTCCACCGCGCTCTGCGCCGGGCTGCACGACGAACACACGCTGAATGCCGTGATGGGCACCTGGGCCGTCACCAGCGGGATTGCCAATGCGCTTCGGGACAACGAACCGTTTCCCTATGTCTATGGCCGCTACGTTCACCCGCAACAGTACATTGTTCACGAAGCCAGCCCCACCTCCTCCGGCAACCTTGAGTGGCTCACTGCGCAGTGGGGCGACATGTCGTTCAGCGAGATCAACCACGCCGTCGCCAGCCTGCCGAAAGCCGAAAGCGATGTGTACTTCCTGCCGTTCCTCTACGGCAGCAACGCCGGGCTGGAGATGACCAGCGGTTTCTACGGCATGCAGGCGCTGCACACTCGCGCGCACCTGCTACAGGCGGTTTACGAAGGCGTGGTGTTCAGCCATATGACCCATCTTAACCGTATGCTTGAGCGCTTTACCCAGGTGCAGGCACTGCGCGTCACGGGTGGCCCAGCCCATTCGGACGTGTGGATGCAGATGCTTGCGGATGTCAGCGGTCTGACAATTCAATTACCCCAGGTTGAAGAGACTGGCTGTTCCGGCGCAGCGCTGGCCGCACTGGTCGGTACAGGCATCTATCCCGATTTCCACACGGCGCAACGCGCCCTTAAACATGACATCCGGGTGATTGAACCCGACATGGGCGCCCATGCGGCCTATCAACGCAAATATCACCGCTATCAGTTACTGATTTCAGCATTACAGGGCTATCACGCCCAGGTTAAGGAGCACGACCTATGAGCCAACCATTACTGCAGCTGGCGCTCGATCACACCTCACTTCAGGCCGCGCAGCGCGATGTCGCGACGCTTGCAGATCACGTCGATATCGTCGAAGCCGGTACCATTTTATGCCTGACCGAAGGGCTAAGCGCCGTCCGCGCGCTGCGCAAACAGTGCCCGGAGAAAATTATCGTGGCGGACTGGAAAGTCGCCGATGCCGGAGAAACGCTGGCAGAACAGGCGTTTGGCGCGGGCGCGAACTGGATGACCATCATCTGCGCCGCCCCGCTGGCCACCGTTGAACGAGGCCACGAGGTGGCGCTGCACTGCGGGGGAGAAATCCAGATAGAGCTCTTTGGCAACTGGACGCTGGACGACGCGCGCGCATGGCATCGCGTCGGCGTGAAGCAGGCCATCTATCACCGCGGGCGCGATGCACAGGCGAGCGGTCAGCAGTGGGGCGAAGCGGATCTCGCGAAAATGAAAGCGCTCTCCGACATTGGTTTACAGCTTTCGATTACCGGCGGCATCACCCCCGCCGACCTGCCGCTGTTTAAGCAGATCAACGTCAAAGCCTTTATTGCCGGGCGCGCGCTGGCAAGCGCCGCTAATCCGCCGCAGGTGGCAAAGGCATTCCATTCGCAAATCCGCGATATATGGGGAGAATAACCATGCGTCAGCATCCGTTAGGGATTTATGAAAAAGCGCTGCCAAAAGATCTCTCCTGGCCGGAGCGCCTGGTCCTGGCGAAGAGCTGCGGATTCGATTTCATTGAGATGTCGGTGGATGAAACCGACGAGCGCTTATCGCGCCTTGAGTGGAGCACCACGCAGCGTGCATCACTGGTCGAAGCAATGCTCGAAACGGGCGTGGCGATCCCATCTATGTGCTTATCTGCCCACCGTCGCTTCCCGTTTGGCAGCCGCGACGAAACGGTGCGCCAACGCGCCCGTGAGATCATGACTAAAGCCATCAGGCTGGCGCGCGACTTAGGTATTCGCACCATTCAGCTTGCGGGTTACGACGTCTATTACGAAGAACATGATGAAGGTACTCAACAACGTTTTGCCGAAGGACTGGCATGGGCCGTCGAGCAGGCCGCCGCCGCGCAGGTGATGCTGGCCGTAGAAATCATGGATACCGCGTTTATGAACTCCATCAGCAAATGGAAAAAGTGGGACGATATGCTCGCATCACCATGGTTCAGCGTTTACCCGGACGTCGGCAACCTGAGCGCGTGGGGCAACGACGTCACCGCCGAGCTGACGCTGGGCATCGACCGCATCGCCGCTATCCACCTGAAAGATACCCAACCCGTGACCGAACAAAGCCCCGGCCAGTTCCGCGACGTGCCGTTTGGCGAAGGCTGCGTCGATTTTGTCGGCGTGTTTAACACGCTGAATAAGCTGAACTATCGCGGCGCGTTTCTGATTGAAATGTGGACTGAAAAAGCCAAAGAGCCGGTGCTGGAGATTATCCAGGCGCGCCGCTGGATTGAAGCCCGTATGCAGGAAGGAGGCATGACATGTTAGAACAACTCAAAGCCGAGGTGCTGGCGGCAAACCTGGCGTTGCCCGCCCACCAGCTGGTGACCTTTACCTGGGGCAACGTCAGCGCAATAGATCGCGAAAGCGGCATGATGGTGATCAAGCCGTCCGGCGTGGAGTACGACGTGATGACGGCAGAGGATATGGTGATGGTAAACATCGCCACTGGCCAGGTGGTCGAAGGCAGTAAAAAACCCTCCTCTGACACACCAACCCATCTGGCACTGTATCGCCGTTACCCGGAGATTGGCGGCATCGTACATACCCATTCCCGCCACGCCACCATCTGGTCGCAGGCGGGGCTGGATCTCCCCGCCTGGGGCACGACGCACGCAGACTATTTCTACGGCGCGATCCCCTGCACGCGGCTGATGACCACGGCAGAGATCGAAGGAGAATACGAGTACCAGACGGGTGAAGTGATCATCAAAACCTTCGAGGAGCGCGATCTCAGCCCAATGCAGATCCCGGCGGTACTGGTTCATTCCCATGGTCCGTTCGCCTGGGGTAAAGATGCTGCCGATGCGGTCCACAATGCCGTCGTGCTGGAAGAGTGCGCGTACATGGGCCTGTTCTCACGCCAGCTCGCACCGCAGTTACCGGTTATGCAGCAGGAGCTGCTCGACAAGCATTATCTGCGCAAACACGGGGCGAACGCCTATTACGGGCAGTAATCAACCGGAATTAATATGCTCCTTACAGTACCGCCGTTTCCAGACGGCGGGGGTTAATCCGGTGTGCTTCGAGAATATCTGCCGGAAGTACCCCACGTCGTTAAAGCCGCAGCGGGTTGCCACTTCGGTAAGCGAAGCAGAACCATCCAGCAACAATTTTTCCGCCGCCCTGACGCGCTGGCGATGTATCGCCTCCGTCAGGGTTAAATGGAATGTCCGGCGAAATACACGCCCGAGATAATCTGCATTACAGTGCAACGCTTTTGCCAGCTGTGAAGTGGATATCGGTAAATGAAACTGCGTGCGTATAAGCTGTTTTGCCTTCCAGGCCATCGCCGCACCGGCCTGATCTGCGCTGTCTTCATACCCTGAAGAGTTCGACACCTGCTGTAAAATCAATAATAAAATCATCTCCAGCGCCAGGCTGCGCTTTAATTTCTCCTGCTCGCTGAGAAATTGACGAAATAGCGCAATCACATATTCCGCATCTCTGACGCGGCAGTGTTGTTCTATTGCCAGAGGAGCGGCGTTGAGTAACGTTGGATCTTGCGGCTCCACCTCAAAATGCAACCAGTAAAAGCGCAGGTCCGCCGGGAAATCTTCCACGCCCACATGCCGACGCTGCGGCCAAAGCAACAAACTCTCTCCCGCATTAACGTCAAAAACATGATTTTCTTCCTGGATCGTTAATGTCCCTTTTTCGACAAAAATAATCTCCCACGACGTTAATTTTCGCGCAGGATGGCGGCCCACTCCGCGGGAGATAAATAGCCCGCCATTTTGAACCTTAATCGGAAGCGCTATGGATAATTCGAGCATGGATATTCACCATTCCGCTTTTATTGCCGTTAATATTCGACTTACACGTTGATTATTAATCAATATTCGAATATCTGTCCGATCGGAATCACATTTTTATCATCAGGTCGGAATCGTCACCTTTTTATACTTTTCCCTTCCCTTGTTGGCCTTTTCGTTCGATGCAGAATAAAGAGGTACCTTGCATAAATACGATAATAAATTCGTTCTCCGAGGAGTTACTTCATGACTTCCACACCGATTACAGAATCAGACGTGACACAAGGGGCGGCAGATGACCGGTTGTCCGTTCGCGAAAAAATAGGCTATGGCCTGGGCGACGCGGGCGGCACGGTAATGACTTGCCTCATCATGAACTTTCTGACCTTTTTCTATACCGATGTATTTGGCCTCACCCCTGCGCTCGTGGGCACGCTGTTTATTGCCCTGCGCGTGTTTGACGCGATTTCCGATCCGGTGATGGGCGTGATTGCAGACCGCACCCAGAGCCGCTGGGGGCGTTTTCGTCCCTGGCAGCTCTGGGTCGCCGTCCCGATAGGCATTATCGGCGTACTGACCTTCACCGTTCCGGAAGCCAGCATGGGCGTGAAAATCGCCTGGGCGTTCGGTACCTATTTGCTGTTGTCCGTGGGTTATACCGCCATCAACGTGCCCTACTGCGCGCTGATCAACACCATGACCACCCGCCACAACGAGGTCATATCCTGCCAGTCCTGGCGCTTTGTGCTCTGCGGCGTGGCGGGCTTCCTGGTCTCCGTTGGCCTGCCGTGGCTGGTGGCGGAGCTGGGCCAGGGCAATACGGCCCGGGGTTATCAGCTCGGCGTCGGCGTGCTGTGCGCCATCGCCGTGGTGATGTTTTTATGCTGCTTCTTCTGGGTACGCGAGCGCGTCCCGCTGGCGCTGATGGGCAAATTCACCCTTCGCGAGCATCTGGCGGGCCTGCGTAAAAACGATCAGCTACTGCTGATGCTGGTGATGTCGTTTCTGCTGATCAACGTTTTCAACATTCGCGGCGGCGGGTACATGTATTTCATCACCTACGTGCTTCAGGGCAGCACGGCGTACACTTCGCTGTTTTTCACCATGGTGACCTTTGCCGCCATTCTGGGCGCGGTGATCGTCAACCCGCTGTCGCGCCGAATTGATACCGTCAAACTCTACTACTACACCAACCTGGTGCTCGCGGCGCTTGCGGTGGGCATGTGGTTCCTGCCGGGTGGCCCGGCGCACCAGACGCTCTGGCTTATCGTTATTTTAAGCAACGGCGTGATCCTGGGCTTCACCCTGCCGCTGCACTTCTCGCTCATGGCCTTTGCCGATGACTACGGCGAGTGGAAAACCGGCGTGCGTTCGTCGGGCATGAACTTCGCCTTCAACCTGTTTTTCATCAAGCTTGCGTGGGCGTCCAGCGCCGGGATTATCAGCCTGGTGTTTATTGCCGTGGCCTATCAGCCAGGCGCGGGCAACCAGACGCCAGCCTCACTACAGGGCATCACCGCCATGGAGACGCTGCTGCCTGCCCTTTTCCACCTGCTGCTGGCGGTCGCTATCCGCTGGTGCAGGCTTAACAACCCAATGATGTCGCGCATTGCCACTGACCTGCGCCAGCGTCACGTAACGTCCTGAGGAGAATGCTATGTCCATAATGGAACCCGACCTGCATCAGCTGAAAATCAACGACCCGTTTCTTGGGCAATATCAACGGCTGGTCCGTGACGTGGTGATCCCTTACCAGTGGGATGCGCTTAACGACCGCGTGGCGGAGGCCGAACCCAGCCACGCCATCGCCAACTTTCGCATCGCGGCCGGTCTGGAACAGGGGGAATTCTACGGGATGGTGTTTCAGGACAGCGACGTGGCGAAATGGCTCGAAGCCGTGGCGTGGTCGCTGTGCCAGAAGCCGGATGCCGAACTGGAAAAAACCGCCGACAAGGTGATCGAGCTGGTCGCGGCGGCGCAGTGTGAAGATGGCTACCTCAACACCTACTTTACGGTAAAAGCCCCCGAGGAACGCTGGACGAATCTGGCCGAATGCCACGAGCTGTACTGCGCCGGGCATATGATTGAAGCGGGCGTGGCGTATTTCCAGGGAACCGGAAAACGCCGCCTGCTGGACGTGGTGTGCAGGCTGGCGGACCATATTGACGGCGTGTTTGGCCCTGGCGAAACACAGCTACACGGTTACCCTGGCCACCCGGAAATCGAGCTGGCGCTGATGCGGCTGTACGACGTCACGCAGGAGCCACGCTATCTCAATCTGGTGAAATACTTTATTGAGGAACGCGGCGCGCAGCCTCACTTCTACGACATTGAATATGAGAAGCGCGGCAAAACATCCTACTGGAACACCTATGGCCCGGCGTGGATGGTCAAGGACAAAGCCTACAGCCAGGCGCATCAGCCGCTTGCCGAGCAGCAAACGTCCATCGGCCACGCCGTGCGTTTCGTCTACCTGATGGCGGGCATGGCGCATCTGGCGCGCCTGAGCAACGACGAAGGTAAACGCCAGGACTGTCTGCGGCTGTGGAACAATATGGCGCAGCGCCAGCTGTACATTACCGGCGGGATTGGCTCGCAAAGCAGCGGGGAGGCGTTCAGCAGCGATTACGATCTGCCCAACGATACGGTATACGCCGAAAGCTGCGCCTCCATTGGCCTGATGATGTTTGCCCGCCGGATGCTGGAGATGGAGGCAGACGGCCACTACGCCGACGTGATGGAGCGCGCGCTGTACAACACGGTGCTGGGTGGGATGGCGCTGGACGGTAAGCATTTCTTTTACGTGAATCCGCTGGAAGTGCATCCGAAAACGCTGGCCTTTAACCATATCTATGACCACGTGAAGCCGGTGCGTCAGCGCTGGTTCGGCTGCGCCTGTTGCCCGCCGAATATTGCCCGCGTGCTGACCTCGCTGGGGCACTATATTTATACCGTTCGCCCGGATGCGCTGTTGATCAATCTGTACGTGGGGAACGACGTCGCCATTCCGGTTGGCGATAACGCCCTACAGCTGCGCATTAGCGGTAACTATCCATGGCATGAACAGGTGAAGATGGAAATCACCTCACCTGTTCCGGTCACCCACACGCTGGCACTCAGGCTGCCGGACTGGTGCGCGGAGCCTGTCGTTTCGCTAAATGGCGAAGCCATTACCGGCGAGGTGTCACGCGGATACCTGTACCTCACCCGCAGCTGGCAGGAAGGCGATACGCTGATCCTGACGCTACCGATGCCGGTCCGCCGCGTATACGGCAACCCGCAGGTGCGCCAGCAGGCGGGTAAAGTCGCACTTCAGCGCGGGCCGCTGGTTTACTGCCTGGAAGAAGCCGATAACGGCGCCAACCTGCACAACCTCTCCTTGCCTCAGGACAGCGAATTCCGGGTGTTTGAAGGCAAAGGGATCTTCGCGCACAAGATGCTGATACAGGCAGAGGGGACAGGGTGCCACGCGAAAGACACAAATGCGCTGTGGCAGTACGACCGCTCGCCGGTACTGCGTCAGCCCCAGACGCTGACCTTTATTCCGTGGTTTAGCTGGGCTAACCGGGGAGAAGGGGAAATGCGGATCTGGGTGGATGAAGGCTGAATAGCGGCGGTCTGTTGCTCTCACCCACGGGAGAGGGTGAACGCTATGGCAGCACGCGACGTGCTGCCTCAGCCAGAAACGCACTTCGATTGCTGAACTGAGGATGCTCACTGACAAAGGAATCAATCTTCATCAGTAAACGACGAGGCATCGTGATGTTGATTCGCTCGGCCCTGCCGTCGAACTGTTTCATATTAATATCCACTAGCAGCCATTGTCCGCCAGTGAAGTCGTCAGGGTGACTTTCCAGGTGCGCTTCCACGTTACCCGGGAGCGGCAACGCTTCATCCATTTCAAACAGCGCTTCGAAGTGCGCTGTGAGCGCCTCACGTGCATCCTGAAATGCGTCATCCAGGGAATCACCTGCAAAAAAACAGCCTGGAACGTCAGGGAAAAAGCCGCTGGCACTGCCGTCGGTGTCAGAATGAATGTAAGCCGGATAAAACATAACTACTCCTGATATCAGTGTTTAATTCCCGCCTGCCGCCATATCTGCGCGAGCGTGCCCGGTTTAATATCCTTTTAGGATGTGGGACGGTAACCAGTCCTTTCTGCACGGGATGGCGAAACTGATGATGGCTTCCTTTCGTTCTGACACATTTCCAGCCGTGGCCAATCAGAACAGTAATGACATCCGCACTTTTCACATCCCAATCCTTCCATGATTATACACATGATACACACCATTACTACCGAGTTAAATCACATTAGCGCACAAGGAACATCAGTGCAGCGGTGTTTTGACGGAACGGGAAGAAGCATCGAGAAATGAAAAAGGAATACATTGTATTGCAGACAAATATGCAGGCACGATCGTAGGCCGGGCAAGGCAACGCCGCCACCCGGCTTTACCGCATCAGAAACGCCAGGTCAGGCCGGTCATCAGCGCGAAGCTGTCGTCACGGTCGATCATCGGGCTGCTCTTCACGTCATCAGGCAACACGGTGTAAACCGCGCTGGCGTTGAGGTACAGCTGCTGGGTTAACTGATATTTAGCCGCCAGGCCAACGTATGGCGTCCAGCTGTCACCGGTGGTGTATGCGTCCAGACCTGAGCGGCGAGACTCGCTGCCGGATACGCCGTAGTAGTAGTCGTTATAGCTTTCGTCGCTGTAGAAAATACCGACAGAAGGCGTCAGGGTCAGGCGTTCCATTTTGACTGGACGAAAGTAAGATACCTCGCCCACCACGCCGCCGCTTTCATCCATCGCATCACCCGAAACGGCAACTTTCAGCGAGCCCCAGCTTTCATGGCGGTAGTACGCACCGCCGAGGAACGCAGAGGCTTTACGCTCATCCAGCTGCTTCATCTGATGGTCGTCGTTATCATCCGGATCAAAATGCAGCGGCATCCAGGATGCGGTCAGGCTGAATTCATTTTTTGCGTCTTTCCACAGGATCCATCCGCCTGTGGTCTGACGAACATAGAAGCGGTCGCCTTCATAACTAATTAACGGCACCGCAGTGGTATTTTCGTTATATCCTTTGTATGGAGACTCATTAAATACCGCCCCCGCTCCAAGTGAAAAGTCACCGGCCATTGCAGAGGATGTTGCAAATAACGTGGCAGCGATGAGTAAATTGTATTTAATAGTCATGCTAAGTAATCCATTTAAACGCCAAACAAGCGGGGCGAATAATAATGGTTACAAATTTGGCAATGCAACGCTGCGGTTTATATAATATTATATATAGAATCATATAGATGGGCGCGCATGATGAGCAAATTACAGCTAAAGCCACGCGAATTAAAAATAATTTCCGTCATCGCAGCCACCCACAGCATTGGTGATGCCGCCGCCCTGCTGGGTATGGCGCAGGCCAACGTCAGCAAATATCTCTCTGATTTTGAAATACGAGTTGGGCTTAAGGTTTTTGAGCGTACCACGCGCCAGTTAGCCCTTACCCAGTTCGGTGAAGCGTTGCTCCCGTATGTGAATGCCACACTGGAAAAGAACAACCAACTCGCTAATTTCATTGCCGATTATAAGCATGAAAAAAGCGGGAAAGTGACCCTTTACGCCCCAACGGGGATTGTGACCTATCTCGCGCGCCACGTGATCCACCAGATAAACGACATCGGGGACATTCGCATCTGTCTGAAAACCTACAATCTGGATCGCAATGAGTTTTCAGAAGGCGTTTCCTTCCCGGATGACTGCGATATTTTAATTACCTATGCTCAGCCCAAAGATGAAAGTCTGGTCGCCTGCGTCTTAACAAAATATTCCGTTACGGCATTCGCAACCCGTGAATATTTAAATAACCACCCCTTATCCGGGCCGGAAGATTTAATTAATCACTCCTGTATCCTGATAGATTCCATGCTGGTTGATGACGCAAACATCTGGCGTTTTCGCGTACACGGCAGTGATAACGTCAATGACTACCGGGTCACCGGAAACTATATTTGCGACAATACCCAGACGGCCCTGGAGCTGGCAAGAAATAATCTTGGCATTGTGTTCGCGCCGAAAGAGAGCCTGAGAAAAGAATTAACGCAAGGGATGCTGGTTCCCTGCTTCCCGCATCAGGAAGAGTGGTGGCTCGATCTGACCGCCATCTTCCGCAAGCGCGAATATCAGCCCTGGCGCGTACAGTATGTTCTGGATGGTGTCCTCAACTGCCTGCGCCAGCAAATCGCTCAGGCCGCCCATGGACGGCCTGAACTGGGCGATTAGAATAGCCCCAGCGGTTTATCGGAGTAGCTGACAAGCAGACATTTCGTCTGCTGGTAATGCTCCAGCATCATCTTGTGGGTTTCACGTCCGATACCTGATTGCTTATACCCGCCAAATGCCGCGTGCGCCGGATAAGCGTGGTAGCAGTTGGTCCATACACGCCCCGCCTGAATGCCTCTGCCCATTTTATAGGCCAGGTTGCCGTTGCGGCTCCAGACGCCTGCCCCCAGTCCATACGGCGTATCGTTGGCAATTTCCAGCGCCTCCTCCATCGTTTTGAAGGTAGTCACCGCCAGTACAGGCCCGAAAATCTCCTCCTGGAACACGCGCATGTTGTTCTTACCGAAGAGGATCGTCGGCTCAAGGTAATAGCCTTCCTGCAGATCCCCACCGAGTACCTTACGGCGACCGCCGGTCAGGATATCCGCCCCTTCTTTCTTGCCGATATCGATGTAGTTCAGGATAGTCTCCAGCTGGCCATGTGAGACCTGCGCCCCCATCTGCGTGACGTTATCGAGCGGGTTACCGCTGCGGATAGACTCGACGCGGCGAATGGCCCGTTCCATAAAGCGCTCGTAGATGGATTCCTGCACCAGCGCACGGCTTGGGCAGGTGCAGACTTCGCCCTGGTTAAACGCAAACAGCGCAAACCCTTCCAGGGCTTTATCGAAGAAGGCATCCTCTTCCTCCATCACGTCCGCAAAGAAGATGTTCGGGGATTTCCCGCCCAGCTCCAGGGTCACCGGAATGATGTTTTGCGTGGCGTACTGCATAATCTGCTGGCCCACTTCCGTCGACCCGGTAAACGCCACTTTAGCGATCCGTTTTGAAGTAGCCAGATATTCCCCTATTTCACCGCCCGCACCGTTGACCACGTTAATCACGCCCGGGGGGAGAAGATCGCCAACGATTTCCATCAGCAGCAGAACCGAGAGCGGAGTCAGACGCGCCGGTTTAAGCACAATGCAGTTCCCGGCCGCCAGCGCGGGCGCCATTTTCCAGCTCGCCATCAGCAGCGGGAAGTTCCACGGAATAATTTGCCCTACCACGCCCAGCGGTTCGTGGAAATGGTACGCCACGGTGTCGCTGTCAACTTCGCTGATCCCGCCCTCCTGAGCACGAATACAGGAGGCAAAATAGCGGAAGTGGTCGATAGCCAGCGGCACGTCTGCCGCCATGGTTTCCCGGATCGGCTTGCCGTTATCCCAGGTTTCCGCCGTCGCCAGCAGCTCCAGATTCTGCTCCATCCGGTCGGCGATTTTGAACAAGATGGCCGCACGATCCTGAACAGAGGTGTGACCCCACTTCTCTTTCGCTTTGTGCGCCGCATCCAGCGCCAGATCGATATCCCGCTTGCCGGAGCTGGCGATCTCGCACAGCGGCTGGCCGGTAACGGGTGTCAGGTTGGAATAGTATTCGCCGTCGACGGGTGCCACCCAGTCGCCGCCGATAAAGTTGTCATAACGGGGCTTCAGCTTGAGGGGAAAACCATACTCGCCAGGCTGGATACGCGAAGAGGGAGGATTGTTTGTCATGACCGTCTCCTTGCTGTTGGTGTACATCAAGGGTAGTCCCGGCTGGCGGTTTTCTCGCCAGTGGGTGACGGGTTTACGAGCCGTATCACGGATTACCGTACTTTACGTTTCGTTTCTGCTACTGAGCCATACTTAACAGCTCAAGGGCTCATGAGGAACGATGCGATGCAGCTGTTTATCGGTTTTGACGTAGGCGGAACCCACATCAAGCACGGCGTGATTGATGAAAATGGCAAGGAGCTGACGACGGACGAGTACGATACCCCTGAAGATGAAAACACGTTCAAAAAGAAGTGGAAAGTGGTGGTTGAAGGGTATCAGGAAGAACATGACATCGTCGGCATCGGCGTGAGCTTTCCCGGCCATATTAACCACCACAGCGGCGAAGCAGCAAAAGCGGGCGCGCTCGACTATCTCGACGGTGAAAATCTGTGCGAACTTTTCGCCGGGCTGACCGACCTTCCCGTCACCGTGGAAAACGACGCCAACTGTGCGGCGCTGGGCGAGCGCTGGCAGGGTGCGGGTAAGGACTACGAGCATTTTGTCTGCATCACCATCGGCACCGGCATCGGGGGAGGGATTGTGATGGAAGGCGATCTTTATCGCGGGTCGCATTACCGTGCTGGCGAATTTGGCGTGCTGCCCGTGGGCAATAACGGCGAACCCATGCATGACGTGGCGTCGGCCAGCGGCCTGATGAAAGCCTGTCGTCGCGCGCTGGCCGTATCAGAAGAAGAAATGCCTGACGGTGAGGAGCTGTTTAAACGTATGGACAGCGACGTACATCTGCGTGAGGCCATTGAGGAGTGGGCGCATTGCCTCTCGCGCGGCGTTTACAGCGTGATCTCGATGTTCGATCCACAGGCCGTGCTGATTGGCGGCGGAATAAGCGAGCAGGAGAAAATCTATCTCCTGCTCGATAAATACCTGCAGCGTTTCGAGGAGTGGGAGGCACTCAAGGTGCCCATCCTGCCCTGCGAACTGGGTAACCAGGCGGGAAGGCTGGGCGCGGTATGGCTGGCTAAGCAGAAACTTTCCCGCGATACGTAACCCTCAGGGAAACAACTGCGCGTCGCGAAGTACATGGTCATTACCCCGGCGACGGGTAAAGCCGATGCGGTTGAAATACTCCAGGATCTGAATCGCCAGCTTGCGGCCTACGTTCAGCTGGTCGCGGAAGTCGGCTGCGCAGGTGGAGCCGCGCGCCTGATCCAGCTCGCGGATCAGGTTAGCAAACGCCACAATGCGATCGTTACGGTAATAACGATCTTTCACGATCGCGACTATCAGCCCCTGCTGCGCCGCATGGCGCAATACCTGGCGCATCACCTGCTCGTCGGTGTTCGTTTCACGCGCCAGATCGCGAACCCACCACGGCTCATCGCCAAACAGCGAGGCCACTTTTTGCCATACCGCGTCCTGCTCTGCGGTGAACCCGGCCTTGTGATCCGGCAGATGCAGCCAGCCGTGGTGGCTTTTAATCACCCCGCTTTCACGCATGTTTTCAATCAGTAGCAGCACCAGCGCATCGTCTTCCATCGGCAGCGCCATGCGGCGCAGACGCTCGCGGCCCGGGCCCGGCTCATCCTGATGCTGTTCATGGTACGTCGCCAGCGTGTTCAGGATCTTACGCTGCCAGTTTGCCGCAACCGGAGCGTTCAGAAGATTGTTTCCTGCCTGAATAAAGCCCGGCTGCTGGCTCAGCTGACGTAACCCTTCACCGCTCAGCTGGCGTGCCCATGCAAAATCACTCAGGCTCACCGCCCCGCGTTCAAGATGAACATACAGCGCGGCGTTATCATCGCGGGCCTTCGCCAGCGCAGCCAGCCACTGCAGATAGTCAGGTTTACGCTTGCCGCGTCGCGGTGGATTCAGCGTCACCACCCGCGCCCCGGCCAGCGTTTCCCGCGCGGAAATGTCCCGCAGTACCAGACGGTCGTTGTCTGCCAGCCAGAGCGGCGAATCGAAAACCAGTTCGGCAAGATCGTTTTCCAGCAGCGACACGCGCCCGGTGATATGGCTCGCCGCGTGGTGAATATGCAGCGGCTGCCATTGGGTCAGGGGCACGTTTGTCTGCAGAGAGACAATGACGCGTTCAGACGGTTCAGGCGGGGCATCGGCCAGCAGCCAGTCGCCGCGGTTAAGCTGCTCTTTTTCCGCATCCCCGACAATATTGAGCGCAATCCGCTGCCCGGCGTGGGCGTGCTCCGCGGGCTGGTTTTGTGCATGTAAGCCGCGCACGCGCATCGGTTTGTTAACACCCGTCAGCCATAAGCTATCACCGACCTTCACTTCACCGCTCAGCGCCGTACCGGTGACCACCAGGCCCGCGCCTTTGACGGTAAATGCCCGGTCAATCGCCAGACGGAAACGGTGATGGCTGGCGTGGTCACGTGATGAAAGCTGCTGTAAATGGTGGCGAAGTTCATCGATACCGCGTCCTTCAGTCGCGACCGTGACAAAAAGCGGTGCATCGGCAAAACCATATTCTCGCAAGGTCTCCTGTACCGCTTCGCGCACCTCGCTGACGCGCGCCTCATCCATGCGATCGGCTTTGGTCAGCGCCACGGTCAGCTGCGGGTTGCCGGTCAGCTGGAGGATCGCCAGATGCTCACGCGTTTGCGCCATCACGCCGTCATCGCAGGCCACCACCAGCAGGGCGTGATCGATGCCGCCAACGCCCGCCAGCATGTTAGAAAGGAATTTTTCATGCCCCGGAACATCAATAAAGCCCAGTACGCGGCCATCCGGCTGGGGCCAGTAGGCATAGCCCAGATCGATGGTCATGCCGCGCTTTTTCTCTTCCGGCAGACGATCGGCGTTTATGCCGGTAATCGCCTGCAGTAACGTGGTTTTTCCGTGGTCGACGTGACCGGCGGTGGCAATAATCATTTCAACAACATCTCCAGAAATCGCTCTTCATCTTCAAGACAGCGTAAATCCAGCCACATTCGGCCATCGTAAATCCGCCCGATAACCGGCGCCGGCAGGCCGCGCCAGCGCGACGACAGGGCTTCGAGGTGGCTGCCGCGCCCGTCACGCGGGGTGAAGGTGAGCGCTTCACTCGGCAGCCTGTCCACCGGCAGCGAACCGCTGCCAATCTGAGACTGGCAGGGCTCAATGCGAACGTCAAAATCGGGGTAATGCGGGGCAACGCGTGGCAACAGCAGTTCGGCCTGCGCGCGAATCGAGGCGGCATCCCGGCTTAACAGACGCAGCGTGGGCAGGCTGTCGGCCAGTTTTTCCGGGTGGAGATAGAGTCGCAGCGTCGCGTCCAGCGCGGCGAGCGTCATTTTATCGGCGCGTAACGCGCGCTTCAGCGGATGTTGCTGCAGCTGGGCTATCAGCTCGCGCTTGCCGACGATAATCCCCGCCTGCGGCCCGCCCAGCAGTTTGTCGCCGGAAAAGCTGACCAGACTGACGCCCGCGGCAATCATCTCTTGCGGCATCGGCTCTTTCGGTAGACCGTACTGGCTTAAATCCACCAGCGAACCGCTGCCGAGATCGGCAATCACCGGTATATTCAGTTCGCGGCCCATCGCCGCCAGCTCAGCTTCCTCGACGGTTTTGGTGAAACCTTCGATATGGTAATTACTGGTATGGACCTTCATCAGCAGGGCGGTATTTTCATTCACCGCCGCGCGGTAGTCTTTAGCATGCGTGCGGTTGGTCGTGCCGACTTCATGCAGCGTACAACCCGCCTGGCGCATCACGTCCGGAATGCGAAACGCTCCGCCAATCTCCACCAGCTCGCCGCGGGACACCACCACCTCTCTGCCGCTGGCGGTCGCCGCCAGCATCAGCAGTACCGCTGCCGCGTTGTTGTTTACAATGCAGGCATCTTCCGCCCCGGTCAGCTGGCATAGCAGCTCCGCCAGCGCCCGGTCGCGGTGACCGCGCCCAGCGCCGTCCAGATCGTACTCCAGCGTCACCGGCGAGCGCATAGCCTGCACTACCGCCGCGACCGCCTCTTCAGCCTGTTGCGCGCGCCCCAGGTTGGTATGCAGCACGGTCCCCGTCAGGTTGATGACCGGCCGCAGGGCATGCCGAGTGTTTTTCTTCAGCTGCGCTAACGTCGCTTTTGCCCAGTCTTCATGCCAGACAGGCAGCTTTCCTTCCTCGCGAATCAGCCTGCGTGCCTCTTCCTGCAATTGCCGAAGCGTCGACACCACGCGGGTATGACCATACATGTTCAGTAGCGTATGAAAGGTGTCCTCACGCAGGAGGCGATCGGTAGCGGGAAGGTGGCGGTAAAGTGAGCGAGGATTCGTGTTCATATGCCTGCCTGAGAGTCAGAAAATTGGGGGTATTTTAGCAGGTTGGTCACGAGACGTCCTCAGACGTCGTAGGGCTTTACTTTATTTGGATCAATAAACCTCGCGAATCAATAAGCAATATCCATATTAAAATAAAATAATAAAATCAGAATACATCAATATTTAAAAAGTGACGAAACGAATAGTATACACGAGTTTTTATCCTCCATTTGCAAGGACGCATTAAATGAAAATCTCTCCAACGTCACTCGCAGTTATGTTGTTTTCAGCATGTGCAATGTTCTCGTCTCAACTGTATGCCGAACATAAATTTGGCTTTGCTACAACGCGCTGTGCATTACCGGATGCCCCCTTCCCTATTTCGTTTGAGATAGACGATTACGTTCACGATTTTCTGGGCATTGCTTATAACATTATCTATATTCCAGAAGATGAAAGTAATCGTTCAGACATGTATAGCCTTTATATAAACAGTGACGGGTATGATTACTTTTCACAGCAACAAGATACCACAGGTATCGCCCAGGCAATTGGTGTGAGAAGCAATAACGCAGAAGGGGCAATGACCAGCTATATTTCAAAACCTGTTTGTACGACGAAAAATGACTGCCAGCCTTACCCGGAAAGCTGGTCACCAACCGTCAACTTTGGTTTGTCAGCTTATGACAATATCAAAACTTATTACCCCAATGATTTTATAATAGTGCATTCTGGCGTTTTCCCGTCTCTGAGCGATGACACGTTACGAACGACAATTTTTACATCAACCCGGCGATTTAAGCTGCTGCGCATTGAGCTCTTTGCCGTCACAAAATGGGGAGATGCAGATGTAAATGACCAATGGATGCATGATACCGGAGCGGAGCCTATTGTACTGGAATACAGAAACAGTAGTGTAGATAAAACAAACTATTTTCTTGATGATAAGAGTCGCATTGCACGGCCTCTTGCAAATAGTGCGCTGACCACATTCCCGACACGCCTCGATCGTTCATCCATTCAGTCAATGGACTTTAGAGTGAAATACGCTGGCGGAAAATTAGGTGAAATATATGGTGGCGCTAAGTTTTATTATTTCACCGACGATCAAAAAGCCCTTTTAACGAAGTGCCAGCAATAGCACTTCGTTAATAAAACGGTACGGTCAAGCCTTTGGCGGTTCAGTGCGGGCAAAGCTCTCGCGGCTAAAGAGCGTTTCTGCGAGTTTCACCAGCAGTGGACGGTCAACGCACCAGCCTGGGGAAACCCGACGGAAGTTGAGATAGCCGATGGCGCAGGCGATAGCGATAGTTGCCAGGTTCAGGCTATCGGTTTGAATCTTGCCCTCCCGGATCAGTTTTTCGCACATATCCAGACTGCGGCTGATTTTTTCCCGCTGGCGGAGCAGTTCGCTTTCTGACTGCTGCGCGGCGGGCCTTGCCTGTTCACGCACGGAGGTTAACGCCGCATCCATAATGCCGTCGGCCAGGGCTTCAATTTGCTTCATCGCCAGCGCCGCTTTCGGGTCAGCCGGCAGCATTGCCGGGGCAACGCCCAGCAGTTCGATATACTCTGCAATAATCGGGGAATCGAACCAGTATTCGCCCTCGTCCGTCACCAGCGACGGAACTTTCCCCAGCGGATTGTATTGCGCGACGCCGTTTTCGGCGTTGTAGGGTTGTTCATTGACGAATTCAAATTCAATCCCTTTCTCCAGCAGGAGAACCGAGATTTTTCGCACGAAGGGACTGGTGTAGCTACCGATGAGTTTCATTGCCTGATCCTTGATGCCGGAAAAGTGTCAGTATGGATCAAGCAATGAAAAAAGGGCAGGTATGCGTGTCGCATTCCTGCCCTGGAAGGATTAGTGATCGAGATAGAGATAGTGCATCCAGCTGGTCATACGCAGCAGCACCTTACGCATCACCGAGACGTGGGCGAAATGGTCCGAGTAGACCGCAACCTGGGCATAGATACCGTCTGGCAGCGCATCAACGTCCGCGTTAGGCTCCAGCTCAATCAGCGCCTGTACGCCATCCGTCCCCGGCGCGACGGTCAGCGCCTGCAACGCGCCCTGCGCCTGATACGATCCGCCCGGCACCACCGGCAGAACGCTGGTGAGCTTACCGGTAAACACCTGGCCCGGCAGCGCGTTAAACACCACTTCCGCTTCATCGCCCGGCTTCAGACGCAGCAGCGAGTTCTGACGGAACTGGGCCACAATCTGGCGCTTCTGTTCAGGAATGAAGACCATCACCGGGCGCAGCGGTAGCGCGGCGGCATAGGTTCCCGGACGGATCAGCACCTGGGTGATATAGCCATTGCTCGGCGCGCGCACGACGGTCTGTTCGAGGTTATATTTCGCTTCAGCAAGCTGAGCGCGTAACGAGGCAATCTGCGACTGCTCACCGTTCACCATGCTGTCTAACTGGCTTTGAATCTGCGTCTGTTCAGCAACGGAGCCTTTCACCATGGCATCCTGCGCCAGGTAGTTCTGCCGCGCGTTATCAATATCGCTTTCAGAAAACGGGTTCACCTTCGCCTGGCTGCCTTTCAGGTAGCGCTGATAATCTTTATACAGGCGATCGCGTTCAGCGGAGACTCGTGTCGTATTGGCAACCGCTTCCGACAGCTGCGCTTTCAGATTGTCGATATTGTGCGTCGCGGTCACCAGGTCAGCCTGGAGCCTGTCGACGCGCGCCTGATAGCGGCCTGGATCCAGTTTAAATAACACTTCGCCTTTTTTAATGAGCTGGTTATTTTTATCAGTAACTTCAGTAACCACCCCCGTAACCTGTGGTGTAATCGGAATAGAAATAACCGCTTTTTGCGCCGTAAAGGTGTACGGATGGTTATAATTCATTAGCAGAATGAGCCCGGCGACAATAAATACCCCCCCTAACGTCGCGGTGGCAAGCGTCCACTGATTGACCGGAATACGGAATATTTTAAAGATCGCCCAGGCAAACGCCACATAGGTCAAAATAATCAACAGATCCATAATTAGCGCTCCAGCGTGTTCTTATCAGCAGTGGGCTGTACCGCTGCCAGCTTTTGTTCTAATTCGGCCACGCGTTTGGCCAGCGCATCCATACCCGGAACCTCATCAGGCTCAGTGATGTGGTTCTGCATACCCCAACCGCGATCTTCCCGATAAAGCGTGGCCCAAATCCACAGGAACGGCCAGATGGCATGGAGCGTAAACAGGCTGATCCAGCCAGCCGTGTGAATAGCATCGGCATGGGGATGATTACGCTTTTTGGCCATATTATAGGGAATATCATGAATGGCGATGATTCCATAAAAAAGAACCAGAAATACAAAAATCAACACGCCCAGCGCAAAATAGTTGAGAAACATATTCTCCTCACTTAAACCACGTCAACTCATTAAATTAATAAAACAGTACGCAACCTAATTAATTTATTTTTAAATTTAAAAGGCACACTGATTATTTCAGAGCCGGGGAGTATCGTTTTTTATAATATCTCCATGCAAGTTTATAAGCGTGTCAAAATATATCCTGAATAATAATATACTCAACCTTACATAATGAGCGTAATTCAGGTTTTAACTTTCCGCCATACCACATATGAAAAGTGTTTTTTAGCTTTCCGTGTCACTCCTGGCCATCCTGACGCCCATCGCAACCGGAGAAATCTGCATAAAAATATTTTGCGAACCAAGTCACAATTCAGAAACAAATACACAAAATCAAAATGAGATCACAATCACAAAATTGGGTGGTTTTTGCTTCATTTATCGTCATCGTATTTTTTTTATCCACTTATTTTGTGATTCAGATCACTTCATTGATATCTCCACCCCCTACATTTACGTGATGTAAATCACATAAATTTTCACTGTCTGGACAGTTGAACGATTCAGTGCCAGATTTCACAGCATCAGAACAGGGCCCGGCTACCTCTGCCGCCGCACATTAACGATAAACCTCGGGCCGCAAGCCTAAGCGTAAACATAAGAAGGGGTGTTTTATGTCATCCGATTTCAAGATCAAAGTTCAAAGCTTTGGTCGTTTCCTCAGCAACATG
Source organism: Enterobacter sp. UPMP701 (assembly GCF_053709515.1). NCBI lineage: Bacteria > Pseudomonadati > Pseudomonadota > Gammaproteobacteria > Enterobacterales > Enterobacteriaceae > Enterobacter > Enterobacter sp. UPMP701. Next base: position 83,960 of record NZ_JBSKJN010000005.1, read on the forward strand.
GTGATGCCAAATATCGGCGCGTTTATCGCGTGGGGTATTATCACCGCATTGTTCATTCCGACAGGGTGGTTGCCTAACGAAACGCTGGCGAAACTTGTTGGCCCAATGATTACCTATCTCCTGCCGCTGCTCATCGGTTATACCGGTGGTCGTCTGGTGGGCGGTGACCGTGGTGGCGTCGTGGGTGCCATCACAACCATGGGTGTTATCGTCGGTGCGGATATGCCGATGTTCCTCGGTGCGATGATCGCCGGTCCTCTGGGCGGTTGGGCGATTAAGAAATTCGACGTCTGGGTTGATGGCAAGATCAAATCCGGCTTCGAAATGCTGGTGAACAACTTCTCTGCGGGCATCATCGGGATGATCCTCGCGATTCTGGCGTTCCTCGGCATTGGCCCTGCGGTTGAAGTGTTGTCCAAAATTCTGGCGGCAGGCGTTAACTTTATGGTGGCGCACGACATGCTGCCACTGGCGTCTATCTTCGTTGAACCGGCGAAAATCCTGTTCCTGAACAACGCCATCAACCACGGTATCTTCTCACCGCTGGGTATTCAGCAGTCACACGATCTCGGCAAGTCCATCTTCTTCCTGATTGAAGCGAACCCGGGTCCGGGTATGGGCGTTCTGCTGGCGTACATGTTCTTTGGTCGCGGCAGCGCTAAGCAGTCTGCGGGCGGCGCGGCTATCATTCACTTCCTGGGCGGTATCCACGAAATTTACTTCCCGTACGTGCTGATGAACCCACGTCTGATCCTGGCCGTAATCCTCGGCGGTATGACCGGCGTGTTCACCCTGAGCGTACTGGGTGGTGGTCTGGTCTCCCCTGCTTCTCCAGGCTCTATTCTGGCAGTGCTGGCAATGACGCCTAAAGGGGCGTACTTCGCGAACATCGCGGCGATCTGTGCGGCCATGGCGGTCTCCTTCGTGGTCTCTTCTATCCTGCTGAAAACCAGCAAAGTGAAAGAAGACGACGATATTGAAGCGGCGACCCGTCGTATGCATGACATGAAAGCCGAATCCAAAGGCGCAACGCCGCTGGCGGCTGGCGATGTCTCTAACGACCTGAGCCACGTGCGTAAAATCATCGTTGCCTGCGACGCCGGTATGGGCTCCAGCGCAATGGGTGCAGGCGTGCTGCGTAAGAAAGTGCAGGATGCGGGTCTGACCAACATCTCTGTGACCAACAGCGCGATTAACAGCCTGCCACCGGATGTTGACCTGGTGATCACGCACCGCGACCTGACCGAGCGCGCTATGCGTCAGGTACCGCAGGCTCAGCACATTTCACTGACCAACTTCCTCGACAGCGGCCTGTACACCAGCCTGACAGAACGTCTGGTTGCGGCGCAGCGTCACGAAGACAACGAAGTGAAAGTGCGCTCCAGCCTGCAGGACAGCTTTGACGAGAGCAATGCTCATCTGTTCAAGTTGGGCGCGGAGAACATCTTCCTCGGCCGTACCGCGAGCACCAAAGAAGAGGCGATTCGCTTTGCCGGTGAGCAGCTGGTGAAAGGCGGCTACGTTCAGCCAGAATACGTTGACGCGATGCTGGAACGCGAAAAACTGACGCCAACCTACCTGGGTGAATCCATCGCGGTTCCACATGGTACGGTGGAAGCCAAAGACCGCGTGCTGAAAACCGGCGTCGTGTTCTGTCAGTATCCTGACGGCGTGCGCTTCGGTGAAGAAGAGGACGACATCGCCCGTCTGGTGATTGGTATCGCCGCGCGCAACAACGAGCACATTCAGGTGATTACCAGCCTGACCAACGCGCTGGATGATGAGTCTGTCATCGAGCGCCTGGCACAGACTGAAAGCGTTGACGAAGTTCTGGCTCTGCTTAACAAGTAACAGCGCCTCTTCCCTCTCCCCCCCCGGGGAGAGGGCTAGGGTGAGGGGGGAAACGTTCCTCACCCCAGCCCTCTCGGGTAAAAACATTGATGAAGGTTAATACTATGAAAGCATTACATTTTGGCGCAGGTAATATCGGTCGTGGCTTTATCGGTAAACTGCTGGCAGACGCGGGCATTACCCTGACATTCGCCGATGTGAATCAGGTGGTTCTGGATGCCCTGAATGCCCGTCATAGCTATCAGGTTCACGTGGTGGGTGAAAACGAACAGGTTGAAACGGTCTCTGGCGTCAACGCGGTGAGCAGCATTGGCGACGACGTGATTGACCTCATCGCGAGCGTTGATCTGGTCACCACAGCCGTCGGTCCGGTGGTGCTTGAGCGTATCGCCCCGGCGGTCGCGAAAGGCCTGGCGAAGCGTAAATCACAGGGCGTTGAAACACCGCTGAACATCATCGCCTGTGAAAATATGGTGCGCGGCACCACGCAGCTTAAAGGCCACGTGCTCAACGCTGTAGCAGACGAAGATAAAGCCTGGGTTGAAGCGCATGTCGGGTTTGTGGATTCCGCCGTGGACCGCATCGTTCCGCCGTCAGAATCCGCCACCCACGATCCGCTGGAAGTGACCGTGGAGACCTTCAGCGAGTGGATTGTGGATCAAACCCAGTTTAAGGGCGCGCTGCCGACCATTCCGGGAATGGAATTAACCGATAACCTGATGGCATTTGTCGAACGCAAACTCTTCACGCTGAACACCGGGCATGCTATAACCGCGTACCTCGGAAAATTGGCCGGTCATCAGACGATTCGTGACGCGATCCTCGATGAGAAGATCCGCGCGGTGGTAAAAGGGGCGATGGAAGAGAGCGGCGCGGTGCTGATCAAACGCTACGGTTTTGATGCTGATAAACACGCAGCATACATCCAGAAAATCCTCGGTCGTTTTGAAAACCCGTATCTGAAAGATGACGTTGAGCGCGTGGGTCGTCAGCCGCTGCGTAAACTGAGCGCGGGCGACCGCCTGATCAAGCCGCTGCTGGGCACGCTGGAATACGGCCTGCCGCACGCCAACCTGGTGAAAGGGATTGCCGCCGCGATGCACTACCGCAGCGAGCAGGACCCGCAGGCGATTGAGCTGGCTCAGCTGATTGATGACAAAGGCGCGCAGGCTGCGCTGGCGCAGATTTCCGGTCTGGACGCCAACAGCGACGTGGTTGTGGAGGCGGTTAACGCATACAACGCAACCAAATGATGCAGAATCCGGCGCAGGTTAGCCTGCGCCCGAATAACAGATTGTCAGATATGCAGGCAATAATGGAACAAACCCAGGCCTTTGAAAATCGTGTGCTTGAGCGTCTGAATGCTGGCAAAACCGTACGAAGCTTCCTGATTGCCGCCGTCGAGTTGTTAACCGAGGCGGTGAATATTCTGGTGCTTCAGGTGTTTCGCAAAGACGACTACGCGGTAAAGTATGCTGTAGAACCGTTACTGGACGGAGACGGACCGCTGGGCGATTTATCGGTACGGCTGAAGCTGATTTACGGTCTTGGCGTGCTGAACCGCCAGGAGTATGAAGACGCCGAGCTGTTAATGGCGCTGCGCGAAGAGCTCAATCATGACGGTAACGAGTATACCTTTACCGATGATGAGATTCTGGGACCTTTCGGCGAACTGCACTGCGTCACCGCCCTGCCCCCTGCTCCCCATTTTGATAACAGCGACCCTGAGCTGTATGCGATGCAAAAGCTGCGCTATCAACAGGTTGTCCGTTCCACTATGGTCCTCTCCCTGACTGAGCTGATTTCTAAAATCAGCTTAAAAAAAGCGTTTCAGAAGTAAGCCTGCACACATTGGTGTATCCTTCCTGTAAATTCCCCCGATTTAGAGTCATTTGTCATGAAAGAAGTCGAAAAGAACGAAATTAAACGCCTGAGCGACCGTCTGGATCTGATCCGTCACCAGATGGCCGGCCTGTCTCTGGTTGATTCCGCCGAGAAATACGCCGAGCTGGAAAAAGAGACCGCGAAGCTGGAAGCGGAAATCGAGCGCCTGCGCGAAGTGAAAGGCCAGAAACTGAGCAAAGAAGCGCAGAAGCTGATGAACATGCCGCACCGCCGCGCGATCACCAAAAAAGAACAGGCTGACATGGGCAAGCTGAAGAAAAGCGTCCGTGGCCTGGTGGTAGTGCACCCGATGACCGAGCTTGGCCGTGAAATGGGCCTGAAAGAGATGACGGGTTTTTGTAAGACATCGTTCTAATCATTCTTCCCCTCACCCTCTCCCCAAAGGGGCGAGGGGCCTGTACGGTGCAGTTTTCTCCCATCCCGCTTCAAATTGGCCCAACCAATCCCCCTTTTCTTTCTTTCCCGGTTCACAATTCCATTAATTCCGCTCACAAATTTATTGCCTGGCCATAACATTTGGTTAACCATTCATTGTCATTAACCCTACAACACAATATTGGCAGGACCAATTTTACACAACCTGTGATGCAGAATCGAGCGGAGACTCACCCGCAGCGCAGGCTGTCTGGTCCTCAGGAGACCTGCATGAGCCTCTGGCAACAAAACTACGACCCGGCCGGGAATATCTGGCTGTCGAGCCTGATCGCATCGCTTCCGATCCTGTTCTTCTTCTTTGCGCTGATTAAGCTCAAGCTGAAGGGCTACCTCGCCGCAACGTACACCGTTGCCATCGCCCTGCTGGTGGCGCTGTTCTTCTACAAGATGCCGGTCGATCGCGCGCTGGCCTCCGTTGTCTACGGCTTCTTCTACGGCCTGTGGCCGATTGCGTGGATCATCATCGCCGCGGTCTTTGTCTACAAAATCTCGGTGAAAACCGGGCAGTTCGACATTATTCGCTCGTCGATTCTCTCCATCACGCCGGACCAGCGCCTGCAAATGCTGATTGTCGGCTTCTCCTTCGGGGCGTTTCTGGAAGGCGCGGCAGGTTTTGGCGCACCGGTGGCAATCACCGCCGCGCTGCTGGTCGGGCTGGGCTTTAACCCGCTGTATGCCGCCGGTCTTTGCCTTATCGTCAACACCGCGCCGGTAGCATTTGGCGCGATGGGGATCCCGATTCTGGTGGCCGGACAGGTGACCGGGCTGGACAGCTTTGAGATCGGCCAGATGGTTGGACGCCAGTTGCCGTTCCTGACCATTATCGTCCTGTTCTGGATCATGGCGATTATGGACGGCTGGCGCGGCGTGAAGGAGACCTGGCCTGCGGTGATGGTGGCGGGCGGTTCGTTCGCCATTGCCCAGTATCTCAGCTCCAACTTCCTCGGCCCGGAACTGCCGGACATCATCTCTTCCCTGGTGTCGCTGGTCTGTCTGACATTATTCCTGAAACGCTGGCAGCCGGTACGTATCTTCCGCTTTGCTGACATGGGCGCATCGCACGTGGATCAGACGCTGGCGCGCACCGGCTATACCGCCGGACAGATTGTGCGCGCATGGTCACCGTTCCTGTTCCTGACCGCCACCGTGACGCTGTGGAGCATTCCGCCGTTTAAGGCGCTGTTCGCCCCGGGCGGCGCGCTGTACGACATGGTGATAAATATCTCCGTGCCGTTCCTCGACAAGATGGTCGCTCGTATGCCGCCGGTGGTGCACGACGCGACCCCGTATGCGGCAGTGTTTAAGTTCGACTGGTTCTCTGCCACCGGCACGGCCATCCTGTTTGCCGCTATCCTTTCCGTAGTGTGGCTGCGCATGAAGCCTGCCGCCGCGGTGCAGACCTTTGCGGCGACGATTAAAGAGCTGATGCTGCCAATCTACTCCATCGGCATGGTGCTGGCGTTCGCGTTTATTTCGAACTACTCAGGCCTGTCGTCGACGCTGGCGTTAGCGCTGGCCCACACCGGACACGCGTTCACCTTCTTCTCGCCGTTCCTCGGCTGGCTGGGGGTATTCCTGACCGGTTCCGATACCTCGTCTAACGCCCTGTTTGCCGCCCTGCAGGCGACGGCGGCGCAGCAGATTGGCGTGTCGGACGTGCTGCTGGTCGCCGCGAACACCACCGGCGGCGTGACCGGCAAAATGATCTCCCCACAATCCATCGCCATTGCCTGTGCTGCGGTGGGACTGGTGGGCAAAGAGTCGGACCTGTTCCGCTTTACCGTGAAACACAGCCTGATATTCACCTGCATGGTGGGGGTGATCACCACCCTGCAGGCCTATGTCTTAACCTGGATGATTCCATGATAGTGATGCCCAGACGCCTGTCCGACGAGATTGCCTCTCGCGTGCGGGCGCTGATTGAAGAACAACAGCTGGAAGCGGGCATGAAGTTGCCCGCCGAGCGGCAGCTTGCCGCCCAGCTTGGCGTATCGCGTAACTCACTGCGCGAGGCTCTCGCCACGCTGGTCAGCGAAGGCGTGCTGGTGAGCCGTCGCGGCGGCGGCACCTTTGTGCGCTGGCAGCATGACGACTGGTCCGAGCAAAACATCGTCCAGCCGCTGAAGACGCTGATGGAAAACGACCCGGACTACAGCTTCGACATTCTTGAAGCGCGCCACGCCATCGAAACCAGTACCGCGTGGCACGCGGCGATGCGGGCAACCGAGGCCGACAAAGAGAAGCTCAAAGCTTGTTTTGAAGCCACGCAAAGCAGCGACCCGGATATCGCCTCCCAGGCGGACGTGCGTTTTCACCTGGCGATTGCCGAGGCCTCGCACAACGTGGTGCTGCTCCAGACCATGCGCGGTTTTTTCGACCTGCTGCAATCCTCCGTGAAGCAGAGCCGCCAGCGCATGTATCTGGTTCCGCCGGTCTTTGCCCAGCTGACCGAACAGCACGAGGCGGTGCTCAACGCCATTCTGGCCGGTGATGCCGAAGCCGCGCGCAAAGCGATGATGGCGCATCTGGGCTTCGTGCACACCACCATTAAACGATTCGATGAAGACCAGGCCCGACAGGCGCGTATTACCCGTCTGCCTGGCGACAGTGATATTTCCAGGGAGAACAAAGCATGATTATTTCAGCAGCCAGTGACTATCGCGCCGCGGCGCAGCGCATTTTGCCCCCGTTCCTGTTCCACTACATCGACGGCGGGGCCTATGCCGAATACACCCTGCGCCGCAACGTGGAAGATCTGTCGGAGGTGGCTCTGCGCCAGCGCGTGCTGAAGAATATGTCCGACCTGAGCCTTGAGACAAAGCTGTTTAACGAAACGCTCTCCATGCCGGTGGCGCTCGCGCCCGTCGGCTTATGCGGCATGTATGCCCGCCGTGGCGAAGTGCAGGCCGCCGCCGCGGCGGATGCCAAAGGCATTCCGTTTACCCTTTCCACCGTGTCCGTCTGCCCGATTGAAGAGGTCGCCCCGACCATCAAGCGCCCGATGTGGTTCCAGCTGTACGTCCTGCGGGATCGCGGCTTTATGCGTAACGCGCTCGAGCGCGCCAAAGCGGCGGGCTGCTCCACGCTGGTCTTTACCGTCGATATGCCGACTCCCGGCGCGCGCTATCGTGATGCCCACTCCGGCATGAGCGGCCCGAATGCTGCGCTCCGCCGCTACTGGCAGGCCGTGACCCACCCGCAGTGGGCGTGGGATGTCGGGCTGAACGGTCGTCCGCACGATCTGGGGAACATTTCGGCCTATCTCGGTAAACCGACCGGGCTGGAGGATTACATCGGCTGGCTGGCGAACAACTTCGATCCGTCCATCTCGTGGAAAGACCTGGAGTGGATCCGCGAATTCTGGGACGGCCCGATGGTGATCAAAGGGATCCTCGATCCGGAAGATGCCCGCGACGCGGTGCGTTTTGGCGCGGACGGGATCGTGGTCTCTAACCACGGTGGACGCCAGCTCGACGGGGTGCTCTCCTCCGCACGCGCCCTGCCGGCCATCGCCGATGCGGTGAAAGGCGATATTGCCATCCTGGCCGACAGCGGCATCCGCAACGGGCTGGACGTGGTGCGCATGATTGCGCTGGGCGCCGACAGCGTGCTGCTGGGGCGTGCGTATCTGTATGCGCTGGCGACGGCGGGCCAGGCAGGCGTGGCGAACCTGCTGGATCTGATCGAGAAAGAGATGAAGGTGGCGATGACGCTGACCGGTGCGAAGTCGATTAGCGAAATTAGCAAGGACTCGCTTGTGCAGGAACTGAGTAAGCTGCCTGCGGCGCTGGCGCCCCTTTCTCAGGGAAACGCGGCCTGATCTCCTCCGGTTAAACTCCCTTTCGCATGCGCCCGACTTCCCTCTCGGGCGCTTTTTTGTTGAAAATAACACCTGTGTAACATTCTTGATAAGAAAATTTGACACACCCCGCCCGTTCGCAATTGTATAGACAAGCAAATACAAGAACACAAAAACAACATCAGATCGGAGTGGAGCGTATGGCGTATTCAGGTAAGGTGGATATTCAGCAGGTGATCGACGAGAGTCCTTTTTCACGGTTTCACTGGCTTCTTATCGTGCTGGGCTTTCTGGTTCTGGCGATCGATGGTTTCGATACCGCAGCGATGGGCTACATTGCGCCTACGCTGTCGGCAGAATGGGGAATACACAAACAGGATCTGGGGCCGGTGCTGAGCGCGGCGCTGCTGGGGCTGTCGCTGGGAGCCCTGATTGCAGGTCCGGTATCGGACCGGATGGGACGCAAGCGCGTGCTGGTCTTTTCATGCCTGTTCTTCGGCCTGGCGAGTCTGGGCACGGCCTGGGCGCAAAGCCTGAATACCCTGACGCTGTGGCGCTTTCTGACAGGACTCGGCCTCGGCGCCGCCATGCCTAACGCCATTACGCTTATCTCCGAGTTTGCCCCTCAGCGCTGTCGCGCCATGGCGATTAATACCATGTACTGCGGCTTCCCTCTGGGTGCGGCGGGCGGCGGCGCGATCTCTTCCTGGCTTATACCTCACCACGGCTGGCGAAGCGTGCTGCTGACCGGCGCAATTGCGCCGCTGATTTTAACCGTGCTGCTGGCGCTGCTGTTGCCGGAATCGGTGAAGTTTCTGGTGCAGCGCGGGAAGGACGTCATGCAGGTTCGCCGTATTGCCAGCCGGTTCGCCCGCAGCACGCTGGAGAGCGTTACGGGCTTTTTCCTGGCTGAGGAGAAAGTCGCGTCTAAAAAAGGGAGTGTGTCGCAGCTGTTTGCCATGCCCTGGCTGCCCGGTACCCTGATGCTGTGGGTCACCTACTTTATGGGACTGGTAATTTATTACGTCCTGCTGAGCTGGATGCCAACGCTGATGCAGGGGATGGGTTATGCGCTGGCGGAATCCGCCTGGCTCACCTCGCTGTTCACCTTTGGCGGCACCGCCGGCATTCTGCTCGCGGGCTGGATGATGGACCGCTGGGAAGCGCACAAGGTGGTCGCAGGGGGATTTGTGCTGACGATGGGCCTGATTCTTTTGCTTGGCATTGAGCATAACCATATCGCCCTGTTTGGCGGGCTGATTTTCCTGATGGGGATCGCCATGAACGGCGCGCAGTCGGGTATGCAAACCCTGGCGGCCACCTTTTACCCTACCGAGTGCCGCGCAACGGGCATCGCCTGGATGCAGGGGATCGGCCGCTTTGGCGGCGTAGCGGGCACCATGACCAGCGCCCAGCTTCTTTCCATGCAGTGGCAGGCAGACAGTATTTTAATGATCCTCAGCGTGCCCGCCCTGGTGGCCGCTGCGGCAACCGTCTACAAAATGCTGCGCTGTCGCGCTCAGGAACCCGGCGTCGCGTAGTTCCTCTCTTTTCTGCTATTCTGCCCCCGCAATTAAGGGGGCAGCATGCTTAACATCGTCTTATTCGAACCAGAAATTCCGCCGAACACCGGCAATATCATCCGCCTGTGCGCCAACACCGGTTTTCGTCTGCACATTATTGAGCCGATGGGCTTTACGTGGGACGACAAACGTCTGCGCCGCGCGGGTCTGGATTACCATGAATTTACCGCCGTGGTGCGCCATCACGATTACGCCGCGTTTATGGAAGCAGAGAAACCGCAGCGCATGTTCGCCCTGACTACCAAAGGCACGCCAGCGCACAGCGCCGTGAGCTATCAGGAGGGTGACTATCTGATGTTTGGCCCGGAAACGCGCGGCCTGCCAGCCGCCATTCTTGATGCCCTGCCCGCTGAGCAGAAAATCCGTATTCCGATGATGCCGGACAGCCGCAGCATGAACCTGTCGAACGCGGTGTCGGTGGTGGTGTATGAAGCCTGGCGCCAGCTGGGTTATCCGGGCGCCATTCTCAGAAGTTAAATGCCGTCACCATACTCAAACGTATGGTGAATACCGTTGAAGTGCTGATCCATATCCATGGACGGCTTATCGCTGTCTGGCTTACCGACGATGCGCGCCGGAACGCCAGCGGCGGTGGTGTGCGGCGGAACCGGCTGGAGCACCACGGAGCCTGCGCCGATTTTCGCGCCACGTCCGACTTCGATATTGCCGAGGATTTTGGCACCCGCGCCAATCATCACCCCTTCGCGAATTTTCGGATGGCGATCGCCGCTGGTTTTACCGGTACCGCCCAGGGTGACCGACTGCAGGATCGAGACATCATCTTCAATCACCGCCGTTTCCCCGACGACAATCCCGGTAGCGTGGTCGAGCATGATCCCGCGGCCAATCTTTGCCGCCGGGTGAATATCGACCTGGAACGTCACGGAGACCTGGTTTTGCAGGAAGATCGCCAGCGCGCGGCGGCCTTCATTCCATAACCAGTGGCCGATGCGGTAAGCCTGCAGGGCGTGAAAACCTTTCAGGTACAGCAGCGGCGTAGAGTATTTATCCACCGCCGGGTCACGCGTGCGCACGGCCTGGATATCGCAGGCAGCAGAGGCGATCATTTCCGGGTCTGCGGCGTAGGCTTCTTCCACCACTTCACGGATGGCGATAGCGGGCATGATCGAGGAGGCCAGCTTGTTGGCGAGCATATAGCTCAGCGCGCTGCCCAGATTTTCGTGCTTGAGTAACGTCGCGTGGTAGAAACTGGCCAGCATTGGCTCACAGTCGGCCAGCGCCCGGGCTTCGGCTTTAATATTGTTCCAGACGATATCCAGTTCTTCACACGGCATTGCTAACTCCAGACGATAGTATAATGACCAGCCAGTTCTGCGCTGGCTGGGTCATTCAGGTGACAACGGTTCCGACTAGTTACTGCTGCGCTCGTCCTTGCGCGCACGACCTAATAAGGTCAATGCTGCCTCGCGCGCATTTTTTCCGCAATACAATACCTGATAAATTTCCTCGGTTATTGGCATTTCGACACCAAACCGGTGCGCCAATTCGCGAACTTCTTTGGTATTGCGGTAGCCTTCCACCACCTGTCCAATCTTCTCCTGCGCGCTTTTTACATCGCTGCCCTGTCCGAGCATCATGCCAAAGCGGCGGTTACGAGACTGGTTGTCGGTACAGGTCAGCACCAGGTCGCCCAGGCCCGCCATCCCCATAAAGGTGGCCGGATCGGCACCCAGCGCTTCGCCCAGACGGGACATCTCGGTTAAGCCGCGGGTAATCAACGCTGTACGTGCGTTGGCACCAAAGCCAATCCCGTCAGACATCCCGGCACCGATGGCAATCACGTTCTTCACCGCGCCGCCCAGCTGTACACCGATAAAATCGGGGTTGCTGTAGACGCGGAAGCTCTTGCCGCAGTGCAGCAGTTGCTGGAGATCGTCAGAGAAGGCCTGATCGGTGGAGGCCAGCGAGATCGCCGTTGGCAAGCCCGCAGCCAGCTCTTTAGCAAAGGTCGGCCCGGAGATGACCGCCAGCGGGATCTCATCACCCAGCGCTTCGCGGGCAACGTCCTGCAGCAGGCGTCCGGTTTCCGCTTCCAGCCCTTTGGTCGCCCAGACGATGCGCGCATCAGGACGCATCAGCGGCTTGATCTGATTCAGCACGTCGCCAAAAACATGGCTCGGCACCACAATCAAAATGTTGCGGCTGGCCGCCAGCGCGGTCGCAAGGTCGCTTTCCAGGTGCAGGGTGTCAGGGAACGGAACGTCCGGGAGAAACGCCACATTGCAACGGTCGCGCTGCAGCGTGGCGATATGTTTTGGATCGTGGCCCCACAGGACCACGTCGTGACCATTTCTTGCCAGCGTGATGGCAAGAGCGGTGCCGTATGAGCCGGCACCGATCACAGTCATTGACGCATTAACAGTGCTCATCAGGCATCCTGATGTTGTTCGGCACCTTCGCCAGCCTGCTGCTGCAGATAGTTCATGAACAGCGCATCAAAGTTCACTGGCGCAAGGTTCAGTTGCGGGAATGTACCGCGAGAAACCAGGCTGGTGATGCATTCACGGGCATACGGGAACAGGATGTTCGGGCAGTATGCACCCAGGCAATGCGCCATCTGGTTGCCTTCGATGCCGCCGATGGAGAAGATACCGCCCTGCTGTACTTCACACAGGAATGCAGTTTCTTCGCCCAGAGAGGCGGTCACGGTCACACGCAGTACGACTTCATACACGTCATCCGCCAGCTGGGTGGATGCGGTATCCAGATCAAGTTTAACCTCTGGCTGCCAGTCTTTCTGGAAAACGTGCGGCGCATTTGGCGCTTCGAAAGAGACGTCCTTGGTGTAGATACGCTGGATCTGGAAAGTCATTTCGGTGTTATTTTGTTCTGACATGGAAATACCCTTTTTAATTGTCCTAAAGTCTCTTAGCGCAGCAGTGGATCGAGTCCACCACGGGCGTCGAGCGCATACAAATCATCACAGCCGCCAATGTGCTGTGCATCAATAAAAATCTGCGGAACCGTCGTACGACCACTACGTTGGATCATCTCTTCGCGTTTAATCGCGTCACCGTCGATCGGCAGTTCCTGGAACGTGACGCCTTTGCTGTTCAGCAGCGCTTTCGCACGGTGGCAGAACGGGCACGTCGCTTTGGTGTAGATCTCAATATTGGCCATGACTGAACTCCTTATTTACCGCGTACCAAAGGAAGATTTTCCCCGCTCCAGCCGGAAATTCCTTCTTTCAGTACCGTTACATTTTCGAAGCCCGCTTTATAAAGCGCGCTGGCAGATTCCTGCGCCTGCATACCGGTCGCATCCACAACGATAATCGGCTGGGCTTTGTGTTTTTCAAGCTCACCAACGTTGTTAGCTTTGATTTCAGCTGGCAACAGGTTGATTGCGCCGGCAATGTGACCTTTACGGAAATCGTCACGCTGACGCAGATCGACCACGACGGCATCTTCTTTGTTAATCAGACGCGTCGCTTCACCACGGGTGATAACCTTAATCTTAGACGTCAGGCTCTTAAATGTGGTGAACAGCACAGCAGCCAGCAGGCCAATCCACGCGATGCTCAGAACCGGATGGCGGCTAACGAATTGCATAATTTCTTGCATGGAGGGTAACTACTCCCGACTAAGTGATAAAAAAACCAGGACAGGAGTATACCTGTGCGTTCTGGCAAATACAGCCAGCGACCATAACCTAATCCATTTTCTGCGGCATGCCACCTAAAAAAATGCCTCAAAATGGTCTGGTCACCACCTTGCCCCCGCGCTTTCTTTGATCTTCTGCGGCTATTTGATCGATTCAGCTGTAGTAAAATTACGCAAATTTTGACTCTTGAGCATGAGGTTGTTGCAATGTCGGTTTCTAAAAAACCTATGGTACTGGTGATTCTGGATGGCTATGGCTACCGTGAAGACAGCCAGGATAACGCTATTTTCAACGCAAAAACCCCGGTCATGGATGCACTGTGGGCAAAACGTCCGCATACCCTGATTGACGCATCCGGTCTGGAAGTGGGCCTGCCGGACCGCCAGATGGGCAACTCCGAAGTCGGTCACGTTAACCTCGGCGCAGGCCGTATCGTGTATCAGGACCTGACTCGTCTGGACGTCGAAATCAAAGAACGTACCTTCTTCGCGAACCCGGTTCTCTGCGGTGCTGTAGATAAAGCCGTTGCCGCAGGCAAAGCCGTGCACATTATGGGTCTGCTCTCTGCAGGCGGCGTGCACAGCCACGAAGATCACATCATGGCGATGGTTGAACTGGCCGCCGAGCGCGGTGCGGAAAAAATCTATCTGCACGCCTTCCTCGATGGTCGCGATACGCCGCCGCGCAGCGCAAAAGGCTCTCTGCAAGCCTTCGAAGATAAATTCGCCGCGCTGGGCAAAGGCCGCGTGGCCTCCATTATTGGTCGTTACTACGCGATGGACCGCGACAACCGCTGGGATCGCGTTGAACAGGCCTATGACCTGATGACTCTGGCAAAAGGGGAATTCCAGTTCGCGACCGCCGTTGCAGCGCTGGAAGCCGCTTACGCGCGTGATGAAAACGATGAATTCGTGAAAGCAAGCGTGATCCGCGCTGAAGGCCAGGCCGATGCCGCCATGGAAGATGGCGACGCGCTGATCTTCATGAACTTCCGCGCTGACCGCGCGCGTGAAATCACCCGTGCGTTCGTGAATAGCGATTTCGACGGTTTCGCCCGCAAGAAAGTGGTGAGCATCGACTTCATCCAGCTGACTGAATACGCCGCAGACATCAAAGCGCCTTGCGCTTATCCGCCAGCATCTCTGGCAAACACCTTCGGCGAGTGGATGGCGAAGAACGACAAAACGCAGCTGCGTATCTCCGAAACCGAAAAATACGCGCACGTGACCTTCTTCTTTAACGGCGGCGTTGAAGAGCCGTTCAAAGGCGAAGAGCGCATTCTGATCAACTCACCGAAAGTTGCGACTTACGATCTGCAGCCAGAAATGAGCTCTGCAGAATTAACTGAAAAACTGGTCGCGGCCATCGAGAGCGGCAAGTACGACACCATCATCTGTAACTACCCGAACGGCGACATGGTCGGTCACACCGGCGTGATGGAAGCAGCTGTTAAAGCGGTTGAAGCGCTGGACCATTGCGTTGAGCAGGTCGCGAAAGCGGTTGAATCCGTCGGCGGCCAGCTGCTGATCACCGCTGACCACGGTAACGCTGAACAGATGCGCGACCCGGCAACCGGCCAGGCGCACACGGCTCATACCAACCTGCCGGTTCCGCTGATTTATGTGGGTGATAAATCAGTGAAAGCAGTGGAAGGCGGCAAGCTTTCCGACATCGCGCCAACCATGCTGTCGCTGATGGGCATGCCGATCCCTGAAGAGATGACTGGTAAGCCGCTGTTCATCGTGGAATAATCGCTCCCCATGAGGGGAAAGGCGATTTTTTCAATCACATGGGTCGTGAAGCCGCTTAGGCTATCAGTCAGACCTCTGCTTTGCGCCAGCGCACTCAGCGCTGGCGTATTGCTGTGCGCCGCATCCGCCCACGCGGATGACCGCGACCAGCTGAAATCCATTCAGGCCGATATCGCCGCTAAAGAGCGTGCGGTACGCCAGCAGCAACAGCAGCGCGCCACCCTGCTCGCCCAGCTTAAAAAGCAGGAAGAGGCCATCTCCGCGGCAGCGCGTCAGTTACGTGAAACGCAAAACACCCTCGCTCAGTTGAATAAACAGATCGACGAAATGAACGCGTCGATTGCCAAACTGGAACGCCAGCGTGATGCGCAGGAACGCAATCTCGCGGCTCAGCTCGATGCCGCCTTCCGCCAGGGTGAACACACCGGCCTGCAGCTTATCCTCAGCGGTGAAGAGAGCCAGCGCGGCCAGCGTCTGCAGGCCTACTTTGGCTATCTGAACCAGGCACGCCAGGAAACCATTGCGCAACTGAAGCAGACGCGTGAAGAGGTCTCCACCCAAAAAGCGGAGCTGGAAGAGAAGCAGAGCCAGCAGCAGACGTTGCTCTATGAACAAAAAGCGCAGCAGGCAAAGCTTGAGCAGGCCCGTAATGAGCGCAAGAAAACGCTGTCCGGTCTCGAATCTTCCATTCAGGAAGGTCAGAGCCAGCTAAGTGAAATGCGCGCCAACGAATCAAAACTGCGTAACAGTATCGCCCGTGCGGAAGCCGCAGCGAAGGCGCGTGCCGAAAAAGAGGCCCGCGAGGCGCAGGCGGTTCGCGACAAGCAGCAGGAAGCCTCCCGCAAAGGAACCACCTACAAGCCAAGCGAAAGCGAACGTTCCCTGATGTCGCGTACCGGTGGTCTGGGTTCCCCTCGTGGCCAGGCTTACTGGCCGGTTCGCGGCTCTATTCTGCATCGCTATGGCGAACAGCTGCAGGGTGAGCTACGTTGGAAAGGGATCGTTATCGGTGCGTCTGAAGGTAGCGAAGTGAAAGCCATCGCCGATGGCCGCGTGATCCTGGCCGACTGGCTGCAGGGTTACGGGCTGGTGGTCGTGGTCGAACACGGAAAAGGCGACATGAGCCTTTACGGCTACAACCAGAGCGCGCTGGTCAGCGTCGGCACCCAGGTGCGCGCGGGCCAACCCATCGCCCTTGTGGGCAGCAGTGGCGGTCAGGGCCGCCCGTCACTCTATTTCGAAATTCGTCGTCAGGGTCAGGCGGTCAATCCACAGCCGTGGTTGGGAAGATAAGTTTTGCTTCAATTTCGTCGAATGATTCTCTCCGTCGTCAGCGCACTGGCGCTGGCTGCACCGGTATACGCAGGCAAACTCGCCATCGTGATTGATGACTTCGGTTATCGTCCTCACTATGAAAATCAGGTGCTGGCGATGCCGTCAGCCATCTCTGTCGCCGTCCTCCCGAATGCGCCACACGCGCATGAGATGGCGACCAAAGCCCACAATAGCGGCCATCAGGTCCTTATCCATCTGCCGATGGCACCGCTCAGCAAGCAGCCGCTGGAAAAAGATACCCTGCGCCCGGATATGAGCAGCGATGAGATCGAGCGCATCATCCGCGACGCCTACAACAAAGTGCCGTATGCCGTGGGTCTGAACAACCATATGGGCAGCGCGATGACCTCCAGCCTGTACGGTATGCTGAAAGTGATGCAGGCGCTGGAACGTTACAATCTCTACTTCCTCGACAGCATGACCATCGGCAACAGCCAGGCGATGCGTGCCGCTCAGGGTACAGGTGTAAAGGTCATTAAGCGTAAAGTCTTCCTGGACGACTCCCAGAATGAAGCGGATATCCGCGTGCAGTTTAACCGCGCGGTAGCGCTGGCGCGCCGTAACGGTTCGGCCATTGCCATCGGGCACCCGCATCCGTCTACCGTTCGCGTTTTACAGCAAATGCTGCCGACCTTACCCGCCGATATCACGCTGGTACGCCCGAGCGATCTGCTCAATGAACCGCAGGTAGATACGTCTCGTCCGGAGAGCGCTCAACCTCCGGCAACGCAGCCGCGTAATCCGTTCCGCGGCGTGAAAAACTGCACGCTGAAACAACCGCCTGAACCGGTGCATGCAACCCGCTTCTTCGCGGTCATCAGCGAAAGCGTGAGCCAGAGTACGCTGGTGCAATACTTCCAGCATCAGTGGCAGGGCTGGGGGAAAAAAACAGCAGCGAGCCCAACCCAGTGACAGGCGATTAAGGTAGAAAGATGCCGCAACGACACAAAATTCTGCTCCTCGATACCGGTAAAGAGTGGGGAGGAGGCACCAACAGCATGCTCGAACTTCTGAAGCGGATTAACCGCGAGAAGTTTGATATTACCTGTTGTTTTTACAGCGATTACAGCCGGGCCGAAGGGGAAACCATCGGCCAGGTGTTGAACGGCATTGGCATCCCGTTAATTGTCATTCCGCAGCAAAAGCAGCCCGGTTGGGCGAAGGTTGCGAAAGAGCTGGGCCGTGGCCTGCTGTTTTTCTCGCGCAGCGCCCGCAAGGCGTTTACCCGACATATTGATACGCTGTGGCGCATTCGCCCCAACGTCAGTAAGATCGAGACGATTTTCAGGGATGGCGGTTTCGATACGCTGTATATGAACAACCAGCCGGGCTCTAACGAAGAGGGTTACCTGGCGGGCGCAAAGCTGCGCACTCGGATCATCCAGCACTGCCGCATTGAACCGGTGCTGACGCCGCCGCTGGTGAAGCTGGTGAATGCCCATGCCACAAAAATCATTGCCGTGTCGCACGGCGTCGAGCGCGTGTTGCTTCAGCATGGCGTCCGGCCCGAACTGTGCACGACGGTCAATAATGCCATCGATATCCACCAGCCTTTGCCCGACCGACGCGCCATGCGCCAGCGCCTGAACATTGATGAAGAGACGTTTGTGTTCGGCAGCATTGGCTCATTAATCCCACGCAAGGCCAACCACCACACGCTGGAGGCGCTGGCCCAGTTCAGCCAGAAGCATCCGCAGGCAAAATGGAAGATGGTGCTTGTCGGTGAAGGGGCTGAACGTGGCGCACTGGCAGCACAGGCTGACGCGCTGGGTATTGCTGAACACGTGATTTTTACCGGTTTCCAGAACACGCCTTTTGACTACCTTGCTACCTTTGACGCGTTTATTCTCGCCTCGCAGAGCGAAGGTCTGCCCCGCGTCGTGCTGGAAGCGATGCTGCTGAACATCCCCGTCATTGGTTCAAAAGTGACCGGCACGGCAGAATTGATCGATCACGAGTCGACCGGGCTGTTATTCCCCTGGAGCGATGTGTCGCAACTTGCTCAACATCTGGATAATATCTGGCGGGATCCTGATTTACGCGCCCGGCTCGCCGCGGCTGCGCATCAGAATGTCTGCAACGTGTATGCCATTGAAAGCTATGTTAACGGTGTCGAGGCCGTGCTTGGCGCGCAATAACCAAACGAGAAGAACATGTTTAAATTCCTGAATGCCCGCTACCGCCACATCACCGGGCGACATAACATTCCGTACGCTTCCCTTCCGGTCACGCGCGATCTCGTGGCGGTGGACTCCATCGTGATCCCGTGTACGGGCGCGGATTTTGTCGAAGAAGCGTTATTGTCAGCGACCTTTGCAGAGCGTTACGCCACGGACGTCAGCGAGATTGTTATCGTCAGCGATCAGCCTGAATCCGCTTTCGGCAAACTGCCACCAAAAACCCGTGTGGTCACGCTTACCCTTCCGGTACGTGAGGAGAATTACCGCTATAAGCAGATCTACCTCAGCCGTCTGGTGAAGCTGAACGCCCCGCTGCAGGCGCGCGGTGAAGGGGTATTGATGATCGACTCCGATCTCAACCTGCTGAAAATGCCAGAGATCAACATGGCGGATATGCACATCTACTCCAGCTTCCGTCAGGGCAAAATGATTGCCAAGCTGGACGGTGCGCCAGCGGAGAAGGTGCCGGCGTATTACAAAGAAACGGTGCGCCCGTATCTGGTCGATCACGTTAACGGCGCGTTTCTTGCCGCCACCAAAAAGACCTGGCGCCGTATCTGCCCGCTGTGGCTGACGCTGTTCCAGGATACCTGGGAGCTGATGGATGACACGCAGCCGCCGACCGATCAGCTGCCGCTCGCCGCGCTGCTGGACATGCTGGATCTAAAAACGGTTAACCTGGGTGACTGGATGAACTGGCCGGTCTCCAAGAAGATCGGCGGTCAGGAAGCCGTTGTGCCGAAAGAGGTGATTGGCGCACACGGCGGTTTCCCGCTTTCCGAATGGCAGAAGTATCTTGAATCGCCGGATAATAAGCTGCTGTTCAAAGGTCAGGATTACACCCGCAAGGTGCGTTATCTGACGGACGAAGAGAAAAAGAATCAGTAAAAAAAGGGGCCGCAGGCCCCTTTTTGATTACTTATCCCAGCTCAGGATCACTTTCCCTGACTGGCCGGAACGCATCGCGTCAAAGCCCTGCTGGAACTCATCGATGGAGAAACGGTGAGTAATAATCGGGGACAGATCCAGACCGGACTGGATCAGCGCCGCCATCTTGTACCAGGTCTCGAACATCTCGCGGCCATAGATGCCCTTGATGAACAGCCCTTTGAAGATGACTTTGTTCCAGTCAATGGACATATCTGACGGCGGAATACCCAGCATCGCGATACGGCCACCGTGGTTCATGGTGTCCAGCATGGTGCGGAACGCCGGTGGCGCGCCGGACATTTCCAGTCCCACGTCAAAGCCTTCGGTCATGCCCAGCTCTTCCATCACGTCGGTCAGGCTCTCTTTGGAGACATCCACCGCGCGGGTGACGCCCATTTTACGCGCCAGCGACAGGCGGTATTCGTTCACGTCGGTGATCACGACGTTGCGCGCACCCACGTGCTTCGCCACGGCTGCCGCCATAATGCCGATTGGGCCCGCGCCGGAGACCAGCACGTCTTCACCCACCAGGTCGAAGGAGAGCGCCGTGTGTACCGCGTTGCCGAACGGGTCGAAGATGGAGGCCAGATCGTCAGAGATATTGTCCGGGATTTTGAACGCGTTAAACGCCGGGATCACCAGGTATTCCGCGAAGCAGCCCGGACGGTTTACGCCCACGCCGACGGTGTTGCGGCACAGGTGCGTGCGTCCACCGCGACAGTTACGGCAGTGGCCGCAGGTAATATGGCCTTCACCGGAGACGCGATCGCCAATCTTGAAGCCTTTCACTTCCTGGCCGATACCGACCACTTCGCCGACATATTCGTGACCGACAACCATCGGTACCGGAATGGTTTTCTGCGACCACTGGTCCCAGTTGTAGATGTGAACGTCAGTACCGCAGATGGCGGTTTTACGAATTTTGATCAGCAGATCGTTATGACCGACTTCCGGCTCCGGCACGTCGGTCATCCAAATCCCTTCTTCCGCTTTCAGTTTGGATAACGCTTTCATCACACGTCCTCAGGCAATTACGCCCAGCTGTTTACCGATGCGGGTAAAGGCTTCCACCGCACGTTCAATTTGTTCAGGCGTATGCGCCGCAGACATCTGGGTGCGGATGCGCGCCTGACCTTTTGGCACCACCGGGAAGAAGAACCCGGTGACATAAATCCCTTCTTTCTGCAGTTCGCGGGCAAACTGCTGCGCGACGACCGCATCGCCCAGCATCACCGGGATAATGGCGTGATCGGCACCGGCCAGGGTGAACCCTGCGGCGCTCATTTTTTCACGGAACAGACGGGCGTTGGACCACAGGCGGTCACGCAGCTCAGCGCCGGATTCCACCATCTCCAGCACTTTAATGGACGCAGCCACAATCGCCGGTGCCAGGGAATTGGAGAACAGATACGGACGGGAGCGCTGACGCAGCCACTCGACCACCTCTTTGCGCGCGGCGGTATAGCCGCCGGACGCGCCGCCGAGCGCTTTGCCCAGCGTACCGGTGATGATGTCCACGCGGCCCATTACGTCGCAGTATTCGTGGGAACCACGACCATTTTCGCCCACAAAACCGACCGCGTGAGAGTCATCGACCATCACCAGCGCGTCGTATTTATCCGCCAGGTCACACACGCCCTTCAGGTTGGCGATCACGCCGTCCATGGAGAACACGCCGTCGGTGGCGATCAGCACGTGGCGAGCCCCCGCTTCACGGGCCTCTTTCAGGCGCGCTTCCAGCTCAACCATGTCGTTATTGGCGTAGCGGAAACGCTTCGCTTTACACAGGCGTACGCCGTCGATGATAGAGGCGTGGTTCAGGGCGTCGGAGATAATCGCATCTTCTGCGCCGAGCAGGGTCTCAAACAGACCGCCGTTGGCGTCGAAGCAGGAGGAGTACAGAATCGCGTCTTCCATTCCGAGGAAGCTCGCCAGCTTTTGCTCAAGCTGCTTGTGGCTGTCCTGCGTACCGCAGATAAAGCGTACGGAGGCCATGCCGAAACCGTGGGTGTCCATGCCGTTTTTTGCAGCGGCAATCAGCTCAGGGTGATTCGCAAGACCTAAGTAGTTGTTCGCACAAAAGTTGATCACATGGCTGCCGTCGGCAACGGTGATGTCCGCCTGCTGAGCAGACGTGATAATACGCTCTTCCTTGAACAACCCTTCCGCACGTGCGGTGTCGAGGTCGCTGTTTAACTGTTTGTAAAAATCACCACGCATTGCAATTCTCCAGACTCGGCAAATTTCGGCACATATTACCCAAACCTATAGTTCATGACGAGATGACGCAGTATCTCTTCTCGTTTTTGCAGCATAAATCACGTGTAACCCTGCTGCATATCGGTGAATGGCTGAAGGGTCGTCATACTAATGATATGATATGAATATTAGCGTCCGGGATTGTCCCCGGGCTCCACACTTCAAAGGTTACAGTTATGATCATCGTTACCGGCGGCGCGGGCTTTATCGGCAGCAACATTATCAAGGCCCTCAATGACAAAGGCATCACCGACATCCTGGTGGTGGACAACCTGAAAGACGGCACCAAGTTCGTTAACCTGGTGGATCTGAACATCGCTGACTACATGGATAAAGAAGACTTCCTTATCCAGATTATGGCGGGTGAAGAGTTCGGCGAGATCGAGGCCATCTTCCACGAAGGTGCGTGCTCCTCCACCACCGAGTGGGACGGCAAGTACATGATGGATAATAACTATCAGTACTCCAAAGAGCTCCTGCACTACTGCCTGGAGCGTGAAATTCCGTTCCTGTATGCCTCTTCAGCGGCAACCTACGGTGGGCGCACTTCAGATTTCATCGAATCCCGCGAATATGAGCAGCCGCTGAACGTTTACGGTTACTCCAAATTCCTGTTTGACGAGTACGTGCGTCAGATCCTGCCAGAAGCGAACTCCCAGGTTGTTGGCTTCCGCTATTTCAACGTCTACGGTCCTCGCGAAGGCCACAAAGGCAGCATGGCGAGCGTGGCGTTCCACCTGAACACCCAGTTGAATAACGGTGAAAGCCCGAAATTGTTTGAAGGGAGCGACGGCTTTAAGCGTGATTTCGTCTACGTGGGCGACGTTGCCGCAGTAAACCTGTGGTTCTGGGAAAACGGCGTTTCCGGCATCTTCAACCTGGGCACCGGTCGCGCGGAATCCTTCCAGGCGGTGGCAGATGCGACGCTGGCATACCATCAGAAAGGCAGCATTGAGTACATTCCGTTCCCGGACAAGCTGAAAGGCCGTTATCAGGCGTTCACGCAGGCGGACCTGACCAACCTTCGCGCCGCAGGCTACGACAAGCCGTTCAAGACCGTTGCCGAAGGCGTAACGGAATATATGGCCTGGCTGAACCGCGACGCATAAGTATGAAGATTCTGGTGATCGGCCCGTCATGGGTGGGCGACATGATGATGTCGCAAAGTCTCTATCGCACGCTCAAGGCGCGTTATCCCCAGGCGATAATCGACGTGATGGCACCTGCATGGTGCCGTCCGCTGTTATCGCGTATGCCGGAAGTGAACGAGGCGATCCCGATGCCGCTCGGCCACGGGGCGCTGGAGATCGGTGAACGCCGCAAGCTCGGTCACAGCCTGCGCGAGAAGCGCTATGACCGCGCGTACGTGCTGCCAAACTCCTTTAAATCCGCCCTCGTGCCTTTCTTTGCGGGCATCCCACACCGTACCGGCTGGCGCGGTGAAATGCGCTACGGTCTGCTGAACGACGCGCGGGTGCTGGATAAAGAGGCCTGGCCGCTGATGGTGGAGCGCTACGTGGCGCTGGCCTACGACAAAGGCGTGATGCGCAGCGCGAAAGACCTGCCGCAGCCGCTGCTGTGGCCGCAGCTTCAGGTTAACGACGGAGAGAAGTCCCACACCTGCAACGCGTTTGGCATTTCGTCTGAACGCCCGATAATTGGCTTCTGCCCTGGCGCCGAGTTCGGCCCGGCAAAACGCTGGCCGCACTACCACTACGCCGAACTGGCGAAACAGCTGATCGACGAAGGCTATCAGATTGTCCTGTTTGGCTCGGCGAAAGATCACGAGGCGGGCAACGAAATTCTCGCCACGCTGAGCACCGAGCAACAGGCCTGGTGCCGCAATCTGGCCGGCGAAACGCAGCTCGAACAGGCGGTTATCCTGATTGCCGCCTGTAAGGCCGTGGTCAGCAACGACTCAGGTCTGATGCACGTCGCCGCCGCGCTGGATCGCCCGCTGGTCGCGCTGTATGGCCCAAGCAGCCCGGACTTCACGCCGCCGCTGTCGCACAAAGCGCGCGTAATTCGTTTGATCACCGGCTACCACAAGGTGCGCAAAGGCGACGCCGTAGAAGGTTACCATCAGAGCCTGATCGACATTACCCCCCAGCGTGTTCTCGAAGAACTCAACGCACTGCTGTTGAGCGAAGAAGGATAACGGATGCGGGTATTGATCGTAAAAACTTCCTCGATGGGCGATGTTCTGCATACGCTGCCGTCGTTGACGGACGCTGTGCGGGCCATTCCCGGCGTCCGTTTTGACTGGGTGGTGGAAGAAGGCTTCGCGCAGATCCCCACCTGGCATGAAGCGGTTGACCGCGTGATCCCGGTGGCGATTCGCCGCTGGCGCAAAGCGTGGTTCTCCGCACCGATTAAAGCCGAACGCAAAGCCTTCCGCGAGGCGGTGCAGGCACATCGTTACGACGCGATTATCGACGCGCAGGGGCTGGTTAAAAGCGCCGCGCTGGTGACGCGTTTAGCACACGGCGTAAAGCACGGCATGGACTGGCACACCGCCCGCGAACCGCTGGCGAGCCTGTTCTATAACCGCCGCCACCACATCGCAAAACAGCAGCATGCGGTTGAACGCACCCGCGAGCTGTTTGCGAAAAGCCTGGGCTATGCGAAACCGGAAACCCAGGGCGACTATGCCATCGCGCAGCACTTTTTGCACAATACAGATCCGTCTGCTCAGCCTTATCTTGTCTTCCTGCATGCCACAACGCGTGACGATAAGCACTGGCCGGAAACGCACTGGCGAAGGCTGATTGAACTAATGCAACCCTCCGCTATCCATATTAAACTCCCGTGGGGCGCTGAGCATGAACGGCAGCGTGCAGAGCGTCTGGCAGCAGGCTTTTCCCACGTCGAGGTGTTACCCAAACTCACGCTGGCACAGGTTGCCGCAGAGCTGGCAGGCGCTAACGCCGTCGTTTCCGTGGATACGGGTTTAAGCCATTTAACCGCGGCGCTGGATCGTCCAAATATCACCCTTTTTGGCCCGACCGATCCCGGCCTGATCGGGGGATACGGCAAAAACCAGCATCAGATGGTCAGCCCGACTCAGCAAACGAAGGATATCAGCGCAGATGCAATTTTTTCATTTTTACAGGGCAGCCATTGGCTTTCTAACAGGGATATTTAACCCATGAGTTACGTATTTCTGCTGATTTTACTCTTTCCGGTGAAGCTTCTCCGGAAGCTGTTCCGCAAAGAGACAGGGAAAAACCTGGTTATTCAGACAGCCAAAATCGGCGATTTTGTTAATGCAACGCCCCTTCTGGCCTGGCTGCAAAAAAGCGACGTGCTCATCAGTCGCGGCGTAGGCGCGCTGGCGAAGCATGATGAGACGATCGAAGAGATTTTTTTTATCGAGCAGCATAAACGTAACCTGTGGCGAAAGCTGCTCTTTGCCTGCAGGATCATGAACCGCTATGACAACGTCTATCTCCTGCAACCCAACAGTGTAAATCTCTTTTTCGCTTCCGTGTGTAATGCTAAAAACAAGCAATTTTTGAGCACTTACACACGCAGGTGGTATCACGGGATTTTCTATGCAACGGCAGACGGTACGGTTGAGCACGAAAAGAAGACGCTGTCCGTCACGAACTATCTTAAGCTGGCGGATCGCGCGCTGACCTGGCAAGACGCTCCCAAGCACGCCACAAAGCCACTGTTTAAACCCGCAACCTATCCGGCAATTCTTGATAAACCCGGCGTTATCCGCATTGGCATCAGTATCGCTGCAGGGAATAAAGCGAAAACCGTTCCGCCGGGCATCTGGAAACGGATTGCCGATCACCTCGCCGACCTGCCCTGCGAGTTTTACGTGTTTGGCGCGCCAAATGAACAATCATGGATGGACGATATCACCCGCGCTTACGGTGAACTGCCCAACTTTATTAATCTGATTGGCAAGCTCTCGCTGGAAGAGCTTCCGTGGGCCATTTCTAAGATGGACTGCTATATCGCGTCTGACTCCGGAAATGTCTACATTGCCGATGCAGTGGGCGTGCCGGTCGTCTTACTGTTCGGTCCGTGCTGTCACTACGAGCAGCGCCCGCTTGGCAACGTGTTGCTGATTGGCAATGATGACAATATTTGCTCGTATGTTTTTGAAACTCGTTATTACTTCTCACAAAGCCGGGAAGAACTCTTCGCGGTAACAGATGAATCGCTGGACGAACTCAAACATTTCATTTGCGGACTGCCAACAGCAAATTCTGCCGTTGATGCGCAGGGAAACTAATTACTATGGCTTTTCTCAGCATCATTATTGCCGCACATAATGCCGAAAACACGCTTCACGCCACGCTGGAAAGCCTGCAAAACGCGATAGAGAATGCAGGCGATGATGTAGAAGTCATTATCTTTAATGACAGTTCCGATGATGCCACTCAGAATATTATTGAGACCTGGTTACCAAAGCTTCCGAATGCGCAATCCCGATACGTTGAGTACCGTAACGTAGGGCATGTTCGAAACCGTGCGGTCTCTCTGGCATCAGGCGAATACATTACGATGCTGGATAGCGATGACCTGTTGAAACCGGGTAGCATCCGGGACGCCATCGCATTCCTGAAAGCAGAGCATCCTGATATGCTGCTGACGCGCCTGCTGGAAATACGGGATATGCGGAAAATCACCTCCGACTGGCAAGGATTCACACCTGCCTTATTGTCGCAAAGCGATGCAATAAAGCGTTTCTTGCAGCACAAAGATTTTCAGGCGCATCTCATCGGGCAATTCGCGCATCGCAAACTGTACGCAAGCAACCCGATCCCTGCAATGGTCTGTTATGAGGATTTCGCGGTATTTCCCGGCATGCTGATGCAATCGGGTAAAATATACTACCAGCGCCAGGGGCACTATTACTACATCAAACGCAGCGACAGTTTGTCGAGCCGTCTCGATGCCAGTAAAATCGCTACGCTGGTTGAGTGTACGTTACAGATGGAAAAAACATTCCCGCGATCGTTTAAGCATCTTGTTAATTGCCACTGGTTTGATATCTACAGTAATCATCGGCAACATCTGACCGACCCGCAGCTCAAACTGGTTAAGCAGCGGGTAAACGCACTTTATTCTTTCTCTTTCTTCCTCTCCGGAGATGTACGTTTCAGCTACAAAAAAAGGGTCATTGAGGCATTATGGAAAAAGTAAAACTGCGACTCTATCAGCTGACGCTGATTTTGAGCCTCATTTCATTTGCACTGGCGCTGCTGAGCTCAGGTAAACAACGCGAATTTTTCTATATTGCGGTTTATGCCAGCATTATCGGCTTAGCTTGCGAATATAAAAAAATCACCCTGCGCCCCTTTTCAATCGCGCTCCCCATATTGCTGATTGGGCTGCTCAATCTTGTCTGGTATATGGTGTACGAATATCATAGAGAAGGTTTAAATGCTTACAGCGATTATCTGGGTGCCAGCAAAAAACTGATATTAGCGAGCATTCTCGTTTTCTATATTGACCGGTTTAAAACTTACGTCGATAAAATCACTTTCCAGAAGTACTTTCTGTACGCGGCAGGTGCGGGGGTTGTCCTCGCCACGGGATATGGCTTGTGGCAGGCATCACAGGGTATGGGACGTATACAAATGGCAATCAATCGCGCCACCGTGTCTGCCTATGTTTACTCTGTTCTGTCACTGGCGCTGGTATACGGTCTTTATCTTCAAAAAAAAAGAACACTGTATATCGTCGCGGGTCTCACCATCTTAATATCTTACTTCGTTATTCTTTTAACGGGTACACGTGCTGCAATGGGATTATATTTGCTCCTTGCGATTGTACTCACGCTTTACCATTTCAGAAGAATTCATCTTAAATCAACGCTGATTTTTTTATGTATTGTGGCAGGTATTATTATCGTTAGCTACAAACCGTTGATCTCGCCAAAGATAGATCAAACGCAGATGGAACTGGAAAGCTACCAACAGGGTCATGACACGACGTCACTCGGGGCGCGTTTTTCTATGTGGACAATTGGTATTCAGAACGGGCTTGCACACCCGCTGGGGCAGTCGGTAGAAGACCGTGAAGTATGGACACAGCAGTATGTTAAAAATGGGCATCCGCACCTCGCGGCCGCACTCGATTATATCAGAGTCCATCTGCACAATGAATTCATCGAAAAATACTCTCTGCAAGGGATCCCGGGCCTGGCGATATTACTCTTTTTCTTCGTTTCGATGATCGCGTACGCGCTGAAGAACAGAAATGGCCTGCTGCTGTCGACCATGCTGCTGTTATTACTCTATGGCCTGACGGACGTTATTTTACTGAGCTCAGAAGCCCTAATCTTCTTTGTCACCGTGTTTGCGCTGAGCACACCGTTCTCGCAAACCAGACAACATCAATAAAAGGTAATGCCCGCCAGTCGGGCATTATTTTTTCTTGTATTGATAAAACTCCGCCAGCGTCATCCCTGTCGTCTTATCGGATAGCCAGCTAAAAAGCGCGTCTAGATCCTGATATAACCCTTCAATCGCCGCCTCATCTTTAAACGTCGGGCTTCCGCCGGGCATAAATTCAGACGAGTGAAGCATAAACTCCACATAGTCATGTCCCTGCGACAGGCATTGCTGAGCGACCTGAATCATCTGCGACGCATTGCCTCCGGTCGGTCGTAGCCAGTTCACGGAAGGCGAGCGATATTTCCCGCGAAGCCGATCGTAACCCTGTTTGATCGTGTTCAGCCATGCCGGATGTTTATACTGAATGCTCATCGGCACTTCGAGTAAAGGGCTATTACCCGCCCGGGAAATCGTATCTAAATCCATAAAATAGGCGTGATCGGGGAAGTGCTGATAATCCGTTCCGCCATTACCCTGCGGCGCACCTTTCGCATTGCGCCAGTTCACGCGTGGCGTCACGGAGCAATCAACCTGGTAACCCAGTTCAACGAGCAATTTTGCATAGCGGCTATCAAATGCCCAGCGCCCGGCGCGATGGCTCAGCATCTTGGTCTGGAATGTCTCTTCCAGCAGACGGGTCATGAACAGCACTTTCTCACGCATCACCTCGTCTGAAAATTCAATCAGATAAGGTTGCCAGCGCCAGTCATCTCCCGTGAGATCGTGCTCAGGTGGGCTGTTCCATGCGTGAAGGTGCATTCCCACCTCCCCCTGACCACGGGCGATCACGTCCCTTGCGAATTCGATGAAAACGGGCTCGATCGCCATCTCATAGTTTGTCAGCCAGACGGGCTTAAAACCAAAACGCTCACACAGGGCCTGGAACCGGGCCAGATAGCGCGCGTTTTCCGTTTTAATGACGCGGTGGTTCTGCCAGAGATTATCGCCCTCAGTATCAATCGTGATGATAAACGCTGGTTTTTTCATAATGAGTCCGCAAGACAGGGAAGTTAGCGCTATGTTACGCACTCTCCAAAGCCTGAGTAAACCCTTCCTGGGAAATTCCTGAGATTATGGAGAAAGAGTGCAAGTCGCTATCAGGTCTATTAGAATTGCCAACAGTACAACGCCGATAAGATGATGATGAATAACTTACCTGACACGCCTGATTTGCGCATTTTACTTATCAAACTCCGCCATCATGGCGATATGTTGCTGACCACTCCCGTCATTGATTCATTACGTCAAAAATGGCCGCAGGCACAGATTGATGTGCTGTTGTATGAAGAAACCCGCGATATGCTCGCTGCTCACCCGGCGCTCGGTACCGTTTACGGGATCGATCGTAAATGGAAGCAGCTGGGCACGCTGAAACATCTGCAAAAAGAGTGGCAATTGCTCTGTGCGTTAAGAAGACAACACTATCACCTGGTGATCAATCTTGCCGATCAGTGGCGCAGCGCTATCGTCACCCGTTTCACCGGTGCGCCGGTTCGACTCGGCTTCGCTTTTAACAAGCGCAACAACGCATTCTGGCGGTTTTGCCATAGTGATTTGGTCTCTGTGGCCGGGCACAACGCGCTGCACACTGTCGAACAGAATCTCTCCATTTTGTCGCCATTACCGGTAACCGCTCAACCTGCTGTGACCATGGCCTACCGTGCCGAAGACTGGCACGACGCACACCAAAAGCTGAAGCAAAACGGTGTGGGAGACAATTACATCGTGATTCAGCCTACGTCACGCTGGTTCTTTAAATGCTGGGACGAAGGCAAAATGGCGCAAACCATCACTGCGCTGCAGCAGGATGGTCACACTATCGTACTCACTGCGGGGCCGGATAAAAAAGAGCTGGCGATGATCGAACGCATTCTCGCCGCTTCACCGAAGACGGGAGTTGTCTCGCTGGCAGGCCAGCTCACGTTGCGCCAGCTGGCCTCACTTATCGATCACGCGCGTCTTTTTATTGGCGTTGACTCCGTTCCAATGCATATGGCCGCCGCGCTGCAAACGCCCTGCGTGGCGCTCTTTGGCCCATCCAAACTGACGTTTTGGTCTCCATGGCAAGTCAACGGTGAAGTCATCTGGGCTGGCGACTACGGCCCCCTCCCCGACCCCGACGCTATTGATACCAAAACGAAAGAACGCTACCTCGACGCCATTCCTGTTGATGCTGTCGTCTCCGCTGCAAGGAGATATTTGTCATGAAACACCATCGTCTGGCAATTGTTCGCCAAAAGTATCGCCCCGATGGCGGAGCGGAGCGCTTCGTTTCGCGTGCGCTCACCGCGTTGAGCAACCAGAATCTTGAACTCAACGTCATTACGCGTGAGTGGCAGGGCGAGAAGCAGGACGACTGGCATATCCATATTTGCGACCCGCGTAAATGGGGCCGAATTAGCCGCGAACGCGGGTTTGCCCGTGCTGCCCGTGCGCTCTGGCAACAACAGCAGTTTGATATTGTGCAAAGCCACGAGCGAATTCCGGGCTGCGACATTTACCGCGCTGGCGATGGCGTCCATCGACGCTGGCTGCTGCAGCGCGCGCGCATTCTGCCCGCCTGGCGCGCGAAAATGCTGATGATCGACCGCTATCACCGCTACGTGATGCATGCCGAACGTGAAATGTACCAGGCGCCCGAGTTGAAAGCGGTAATTTGTAATGCGGAGATGATCAAACGCGAAATCGTTGAAGACTTTGATATTGACGCAAAAAAAATACATGTGATTTATAATTCAATAGATTCCACCCGTTTCGTTCCGGTTGAAGAGGCACAGCGTATTACACTACGTCAGCAGTTTGGCTTGCCAGCCGATGCCGTAATATTTTGCTTCGTTGGGTCAGGTTTTGAACGAAAAGGCCTGGCCAGCGCTATACGCGCTATCGCAGGCACAGCAGCCTGGCTGATTGTGGTGGGACAGGATAAAGCAGAAAGTCGTTATCGCGACCTCGCCCGCTCATTAGGCTGCGAAGGTCAAATCCGTTTCCTGGGGATGCAAAAAGAGACGCTGCCTTTTTATCAGCTATCCGATGGTTTACTACTGCCAACGCTGTATGATCCCTTTCCAAACGTCATTCTTGAAGCGATGGCCTGCGGATTGCCCGTCATTACTTCAGAAAGTTGTGGAGGTGCCGAATTTATTCAGCAAGGCCAGAACGGATTTTATTGTGACGCACTTGATATCCACACGTTGAAGGAGGCGATTGCTGCTACCCCTTCTCTGGGAAAAAATAACGATATGGGGCAAGCGGCACGTGAACGTGTTAAAGATGCCACCCCTGAAAAACTGTCAAGTCAGCTTATTACGCTTTATCAAAAATTACTGGATTAAAAATGCGCATCCTAATGATTATTGATGGTTTACCCGGTGGGGGAGCTGAAAAAACGGTTCTTACACTTTCCAGCGGATTAACAGAGATGGGGCATCAGGTCTCTCTCTTCTCTCTGCGGAAAGTGTGCGACTACGCCATCCCGGAAGGCATCGATTATCAGGTCGTTCAGGATACCTGCAAAAAACCGTGGCGAAAGCTGACGGAGATCCCACGCCGCGCCCGTCTGCTGGATCAGGCAATTGAGCGGGCTGAACGCAGCGGAAAATTTGACGTGGTGTTCTCTCACCTGCACAAAACAGACCGCATTGTGGCGCACTGCCGCGCGCTGGAGCGTGATAAAGTCTGGTTCTGCGTGCATGGCATGTTCTCGTTCTCTTATCTTCGCCATCGCAGCGGGCTTTCACGCTGGTTTAAACATCTAAAAATTCGTCACACCTACGAAAACCGAAACGTTGTCGCCGTTTCAGGCGCCGTGTTGAAAGATCTATCAGAGACGCTGGCCCTCAAGCTTCGGCGCCAGGCGGTTATCCACAATCCTTTCGATATTCCTGAAATTCAGCGCCTGGCGGATGCCCCCTTTGAAATGCAAGGCGAGGATTACATCATCCACGTAGGCCGCTTCCATGA
This sequence comes from Enterobacter sp. UPMP701, assembly GCF_053709515.1. NCBI lineage: Bacteria > Pseudomonadati > Pseudomonadota > Gammaproteobacteria > Enterobacterales > Enterobacteriaceae > Enterobacter > Enterobacter sp. UPMP701. Next base: position 115,931 of record NZ_JBSKJN010000005.1, read on the forward strand.
ACACAAGCGTCACGACCGCCTTTTACGCGCGTTCGCGCTGAGCCAGCTTGACACCACGCTTGTCATGATGGGCAATGGTTCCGACGCCAAAATTCAAAAGCTCAAGCAGCTTGCCCGCGAATTGGGTATTGAAAACAAAACGATTTTCCGCCCGTTCGACGCTAACCCCTATCCCTGGATTAAGGGGGCACGCCTCTTAGTGTTAAGTTCTGACTGCGAAGGTTTTGGTAATGTGCTGGTTGAAGCCATTATCTGCCAGACGCCACCGGTCAGTACCAATTGCCCCGGCGGTCCTGCAGAAATCCTCACCGGATCCCTGGCGCGCGGGCTGGCAGCGTTAAATGACGAGTCACTGGCAAAAACGCTGGTGGACATTTATACCGCCCCGCCGGTCGTTGGCGATGCAACGATTGCGTCGTTCGGTATTAATGCCATTTGCCAGCAATACATTGCTTTGGTCGACAATCAAAAATAATCAGGTTTCTTATGCAAAATTCAGCGCCATTGTTAAGCGTGGTGGTTGCCGTATATAACGGCGAAACTTTTCTGGATCAGTTCTTTACCTGCCTTGTGAATCAACGCATCGACAGCATGGAAGTCATCATTGTTAATGACGGCTCGACTGACCGCTCGATGCAGATCGTCGAAAGCTGGCGTGAAAAACTGCCGCAGCTGCAGGTGATTGAACAGCAAAACCAGGGCGTTTCCATCGCGCGTAATACCGGCCTGGCCGTTGCAACCGGTCAGTATCTCTCTTTCCCGGATATTGATGACGTCTTCAAACCAGGCATGTACCAGCGTCTGCTGGATATGGCCGTTACGCAGGATCTGGATGTCGCCACCTGCAACGGCAACTACGTCTGGGAAAATGATAAGAAACCTTCTCGTCCTATCTTCCCTGAGGATAAACTCGCCTCGACGGGCGTGATGACGGGCCCGGCATGGCTAAAAATGGCGCTGGATTCGCGTAAGTTCCTGCACGTGACCTGGCTTAATATCTATCGCCACGATTTTATCCGTAAACACAGTTTCCATTTCGAACCCGGCCTGCGCCATCAGGATATCCCGTGGACCACCGAAGTGTTGCTTGCCGCAGAGCGCGTTCAGTACACCAGCGAACGCTTTTATGACTACTACATTCACTCTGCCTCGGTATCGCACATGCCGGATAATGACGACACGCTGATTCGCTCCGCGCGCCATTACATGAAAATCCTGCAGATGCTTGATGCTATTAACCAGCGTTACCCGGATAAAGTGAAAAATATCCCCGCCTGCCACTGGCAAATCGCCAAAGAGGGGCTCGGGATCATTCATACCTTCGACAACATGAAGGATGAGACGAAGAAAACAATGATTATCAAAGAGTTCTTCGATACCGGGATCTGGAAGCTTATCTGGAAAAGTGCCAAAAGCCCGCGTTTGCGCTGGCGCCTGGGCCGGCGCTACTTCCGTTTAAAACGGTATCTGGCATAAGAGATAGCTTTACCTGGCTTAAATGCTTAGAATTTGCCCGCCGAAACTAAAAAGACGGATAATCGCTTGGAATTGTTGTATACCGCCCTGCTCTATATCATTCAGCCACTGGTGTGGCTGAGACTGTTGCTTCGTAGCCGTAAAGCGCCTGCGTATCGTAAACGCTGGGCTGAACGCTATGGCTTTTGCCGCAATAAAGTCGCCCCGGACGGTATTTTGCTTCATTCCGTTTCTGTCGGTGAAACGCTGGCGGCAATCCCGCTGGTTCGCGCCCTGCGTCACCGCTACCCGTCTCTGCCGATTACCGTCACCACCATGACGCCAACCGGCTCAGAGCGCGCGTTATCCGCATTTGGTAAAGACGTGCATCACGTCTATCTTCCATACGATCTGCCCTGCGCCATGAATCGTTTCCTGAACACCGTTCGCCCGAAGCTGGTGATCGTGATGGAAACCGAGCTGTGGCCAAATATGATTTCCGCTCTGCATGCCCGCAAGATCCCGTTGGTTATTGCTAACGCGCGCCTGTCGGAGCGTTCGGCGAAGGGCTACGGCAAGCTGGGCAAATTTATGCGTCGCCTGCTGAGCAAAATCACGCTGATTGCCGCGCAGAATGAAGAAGACGCGGCACGTTTTATCGCGCTGGGCCTGAAGCGCAATCAGCTTGCCGTGACCGGCAGCCTGAAATTCGATATTTCCGTGACCCCTGAACTGGCTGCCCGCGCCATCACGCTGCGTCGCCAGTGGGCGCCGCGTCGTCAGGTCTGGATTGCGACCAGTACTCATGACGGCGAAGAAGCGATTATCCTCCAGGCTCACCGTAAGCTGCTGGAAACATTCCCCGATTTACTGCTGATTCTGGTTCCCCGGCATCCCGAGCGCTTTAAAGATGCCCGTGAAATGGTGCAGAAAGGCGGCTTCAGCTTTACCCTGCGCAGCAGCGGAGAGATCCCTTCCGGCAGCACCCAGGTGGTGATTGGCGATACGATGGGCGAACTGATGTTGCTCTACGGCATTGCTGACCTCGCCTTTGTTGGCGGCAGCCTGGTGGAGCGCGGAGGCCATAACCCTCTGGAGCCGGCAGCGCACGCCATTCCGGTGCTGATGGGCCCACACACCTTTAACTTCAAAGATATCTGCGCGAAATTGCAGCAGGCCGATGGTTTAATTACCGTGACTGACGCGGACTCGGTGGTCAAAGAGGTATCGACCCTTCTGACGGATGAAGATTACCGTCTGTGGTACGGTCGCCACGCCGTCGAAGTCTTGCATCAGAACCAGGGTGCACTTACCCGTCTGCTGCAACTTCTGCAACCTTATCTGCCTCAGCGGAGCCACTAATGTCAACGCGTCTGTCGGTCGTGATGATCGCCAAAAACGCCGCCGACCTGCTTCCGGACTGCCTGGCCTCCGTCGCCTGGGCTGACGAAATTGTTATCCTTGACTCCGGAAGCACGGACAACACGGTGGACATCGCCCGGGCTGCGGGTGCAAAAGTCTTTACCGATACCGACTGGCAAGGCTATGGCATCCAGCGCCAGCGCGCGCAGGGGTATGCCACCGGTGATTATGTGCTGATGCTCGACACCGACGAACGCATCACGCCGGAACTTCAGCAGGCCATTCAGGCCGTACTCGCCACTCCTCAGCCTGGTGCGGTCTACAGCATTGCGCGTCGTAACTACTTCCTTGGCCGCTTCATGCGCCACAGCGGCTGGTATCCCGACCGCGTGATGCGCCTCTACGAGCGTAAGCGGTATCAGTACAACGACAATCTGGTGCATGAATCCCTGAGCTGCGACAGCGCCCGGGTCATCCCCCTGACGGGCGATTTGCTGCACCTGACCTGCCGTGATTTCGCGAGCTTCCAGCAAAAGCAGCTCAACTATGCCACCGCATGGGCACAGGAGCGTCACCAGCACGGCAAGAAAGCCTCGCTGACGGGTATCTTCACCCACACGCTGGGCGCGTTCCTGAAAACGCTGCTGCTGCGTGGTGGCGTGCTGGACGGTAAGCAGGGCTGGTTACTCGCGGTAGTGAATGCCCAGTATACTTTCAATAAATACACCGAGCTGTGGGCGCTCTGCCGCGGCTACTCAGAGAAAACGTGAGCCATGAGCACAAAAGCGATTTATCCGGGTACCTTCGATCCGATCACCAACGGTCATCTTGATATCATCACCCGCGCGGCGAGCATGTTCGACAAGGTGATTCTGGCGATTGCCGCCAGTCCCAGCAAGAAACCGATGTTTGATCTCAACGAGCGCGTGGCGCTTGCCACCGATGCGATTGCGCACCTGCCGAATATTGAAGTCGTCGGGTTCAGCGACCTGATGGCCAATTTCGCCCGCGCCCAGCAGGCCAATATCCTGATTCGTGGTCTCCGCGCGGTGGCAGATTTCGAATATGAAATGCAGCTGGCGCACATGAACCGCCATTTGATGCCGGAGCTGGAAAGCGTATTCCTGATGCCATCGAAAGAGTGGTCGTTTATCTCGTCCACGCTGGTGAAAGAGGTGGCGCGCCATCACGGGGACGTTACCCATTTCCTGCCGGATAACGTCCACCAGGCGCTGATGGAAAAGCTAAAGTAGCGCTATTTCTGACACTGACGGCAGTAAAACGTGGCGCGCTGGGCGTGCTTCGTGGCAATAATCGGCGTCCCGCAGGCTCTGCACGGCTCACCCTTACGACCATAAACCTGCAACTCCTGTGCAAAATAGCCCGGCTTCCCGTCGCTTTGCAGGAAATCCTTCAGCGTCGTCCCGCCCTGCTCAATTGAGCGCAGCAGTACCGCTTTAATCACCCGGACCAGCAGCTCACACTCCTGCGCCGACAGCGAGGAGGCCAGCCGATCGGGATGGATCCCGGCCGCAAACAACGATTCACTGGCGTAAATATTCCCCACGCCGACCACCAGCTTGTTATCCATCAGCCAGGGCTTAATCGGGGTCTTTTTCTTCGCGCACTTCTCTTTCAGGTATTCGGCGTTGAACGCATCTGAAAGCGGTTCAGGCCCGAGATGCGCCAGGACGTTGTGTCCTTCGAGCTCCTTCGTCCACAGCCACGCGCCAAAACGCCTTGGATCGGTGTAACGCAACACTTTGCCGTTGCTCATCACCAGGTCAACGTGATCGTGCTTTTCCGCAGGCAGTTCTTCGGTGAGGATGCGCAGGCTCCCGGACATCCCCAGATGGATAATAATCCAGCCGTCAGGAAGCTCCAGCAGCAGGTATTTCGCGCGGCGCTGCACGCTAATGACGGGTTTGTCGCTTAACGCGTGGATCTCATCGGACACCGGCCAGCGCAATCGCCCATTGCGAACGACAGCATGAAGAATAGTCGCGCCGACCAGATGGGGCTCAATGCCGCGACGGCTGGTCTCTACCTCAGGTAATTCAGGCATGGTTCCTCCGTTGAGATGCAGAATGCAAAAAACCCCGCAGTTGCGGGGTTTTTCAATACAAGGAGGCTAAAATTATTTGATTTTAGCTTCTTTGTACAGTACGTGCTGGCGTACAACTGGATCGAATTTTTTCAGTTCCAGTTTTTCCGGCTTAGTACGTTTGTTCTTCGTGGTGGTGTAGAAGTGACCTGTACCAGCAGAAGAAACCAGCTTGATTTTCTCGCGAATACCTTTAGCCATGATTTATTTCCTCTTTAAGTACTTAGTACTTTTCGCCACGGGCACGCAGTTCAGACAGAACTGTATCGATGCCTTTCTTATCAATTACACGCATACCTTTAGCAGATACACGCAGGGTGACAAAACGCTTCTCGCTCTCAACCCAGAAACGGTGAGAGTGCAGGTTCGGCAGGAAACGGCGTTTAGTCGCGTTCAGTGCGTGGGAACGGTTGTTACCGGTCACCGGACGCTTGCCAGTAACTTGGCAGACTCGGGACATGTCTATTCTCCAAAAATCAAATTAGCTCGAGCTTCGTATGGGGTATCGGCGCCTCGTCAGGCTTTACAGCCCGGTCATCGCATAGTTCTAAGTGAACTCTCGATTGCCAGGCCCAAATGCCAAACCCGAGATTCTCAAAGGTGGCGTAGTATACGCTGACTCGGCGGTGTGCTCAAGTCCCGAACAGACAAAGATCCCGATGGATCGCCAGAAATAGCCTAAATCCAGCCATGTTCGGCAAAAGAAATGTACTCTCCGCGGCCAATTATCAAATGGTCCAGCACACGAATGTCCATGAATTGACAGCATTTGATAATGCGTTCGGTGATTTCTTTGTCAGCTCTGCTCGGTTCTGCACAGCCAGAGGGGTGATTATGCGCGAGGATCACCCCCGCTGCATTCACTTTTATCGCTTCACGCACAATTTCACGCGGATGTACCTCAACGTGGCTCAGTGTACCCGAAAACAGGCGGCTGTGCTTCAGTACCCGGTTCCTGTTGTCGAGAAAGATCACCATAAAGATCTCGCGTTCGACATCGGTTAACTGGCTTTGCAGGAATTCGCGCGTCATCGCGGGCGTCAGGATAGGATCTTCCATTTCCATGCGGACGTTGTAAAAACGGCGGGCAAGTTCAGCAATGCCCCTCAACTGGGCATATTTCGCCACGCCAATGCCTTCAACGTTTTTAAATTGCGCCAGTTCGGCGGTCAGCAAACCATACAGTGAACCGAAATGCGCAATCAGCTCTTTTGCCAGCGTAAAGACCGTTTTCCCCGGTGTCCCGGTCCGCAAAAAGAGCGCAAGCAACTCGTCATCTTTTAACAACGTGACGCCATAGCGCAGCATTTTTTCACGCGGCAACAGCAGTTCATCCTCTTCTTCCATGCTCTTTCTCCCTGTGTTTATTCACATGCTGCCACAGCAGGATCGGGGACTCGACGGCTACGTTACGTTCTTGCGTGGCGCCTCGCAAAGTGACCAAAGGACATCATCACCCCGTTTTAGGGATTGTGATAAAATGCCCGCTCTCTGGTGAAACCCAACAGGAAAGAATCATGATGAGCCTGGCCGGTAAAAAAATCGTTCTTGGTGTGAGTGGCGGTATTGCCGCCTATAAAGCGCCGGAGCTGGTGCGTCGTCTGCGCGAGCGCGGGGCGGATGTGCGGGTCGCGATAACGGAAGGCGGTAAAGCCTTTATCACCCCTCTGAGCCTGCAGGCGGTTTCAGGTTACCCGGTATCTGACAGCCTGCTCGATCCCGCAGCCGAAGCCGCAATGGGCCACATTGAGCTGGGTAAATGGGCAGACCTGGTTATTCTTGCCCCTGCCACGGCAGATTTAATTGCCCGCGTGGCGGCCGGGATGGCGAACGATCTGGTTTCGACCATTTGTCTCGCGACGCCTGCGCCCGTCGCCGTCGTGCCGGCCATGAACCAGCAGATGTACCGCAACGCCGCCACCCAGCACAACCTGGAGACGCTGGCTTCACGCGGTCTGCTTATCTGGGGCCCGGACAGCGGCAGCCAGGCCTGCGGTGATGTTGGCCCGGGGCGTATGCTCGACCCGCTGACGATTGTCGATATGGCCGCCGCCCATTTCTCACCTGTCAACGACCTGCAACATCTCAACATCATGATTACCGCGGGCCCGACGCGCGAGCCGCTGGACCCGGTGCGTTACATCACCAACCACAGTTCCGGTAAAATGGGCTTTGCGATTGCTGCCGCAGCGGCAAAACGCGGTGCCAACGTCACGCTGGTAAGCGGCCCGGTCTCGTTACCTACGCCACCTTTTGTGCAGCGTATTAATGTGACCACCGCACTGGAGATGGAAGCAGCCGTGCAGGCCCATGCGCAAAGCCAACAGATTTTTATCGGCTGTGCGGCTGTGGCAGACTATCGCGCCGAGACCATCGCCGAGTCGAAAATTAAAAAGCAAGGCGATGAATTAACACTGAAAATGGTGAAAAACCCGGACATCGTTGCCGGTGTCGCCGCATTAAAAAGCCATCGTCCTTACGTTGTTGGGTTTGCCGCAGAAACGAATAATGTGGAAGAATATGCCCGGCAAAAACGTACCCGCAAAAACCTCGATTTAATTTGCGCGAACGACGTATCGCTGGCCACGCAAGGATTTAACAGCGACAGCAACGCACTGCACCTTTTCTGGCAGGATGGAGATAAAATCTTACCGCTTGAGCGCAAGGAACTCCTGGGCCAACAATTACTGGACGAGATCGTTACCCGTTATGATGAAAAAAATCGACGTTAAGATTCTGGACCCGCGTGTTGGCGAGCAATTCCCGCTGCCAACCTATGCCACCTCCGGCTCTGCTGGACTTGACCTGCGCGCCTGTCTCGATGACGCCGTAGAACTGGCTCCGGGTGCCACCACCCTGATCCCGACTGGCCTTGCGATCCACATTGCTGACCCGTCTCTGGCGGCAGTGATCCTGCCGCGCTCTGGCCTGGGCCATAAGCACGGCGTTGTACTGGGTAACCTGGTCGGCCTGATCGACTCGGACTATCAGGGTCAGCTTATGGTGTCCGTCTGGAACCGTGGTCAGGACAGTTTCACCATTGAACCCGGCGAGCGTATCGCACAGATGGTCTTTGTACCGGTGGTTCAGGCAGAATTTAACCTGGTGGCAGACTTTGATGCCACCGACCGTGGCGAAGGCGGCTTCGGCCATTCCGGGCGCAAATAACCGCCCCACATACACGTATCTCGCAGCGCCATAATGCAATAACAAACCGCAAACGTTAGTTTGCGGTCGCTGTGTGGATGCCAGCCTGGCAAGTGCTTATTTTCAGGGGTATTTTGTAACATGGCAGAAAAACAAACCGCGAAAAGGAATCGTCGCGAAGAAATACTTCAGTCTCTGGCTCTGATGCTTGAATCCAGCGATGGCAGTCAACGCATCACCACCGCTAAACTGGCCGCCTCTGTGGGCGTGTCTGAGGCGGCGCTGTACCGTCATTTTCCGAGCAAAACCCGGATGTTCGACAGCCTGATCGAGTTTATTGAAGACAGCCTGATCACGCGCATCAACCTGATTTTGAAAGACGAAAAAGACACCACCGCGCGTTTGCGTCTGATTGTGCTGCTGATTCTGGGCTTTGGTGAACGCAATCCGGGCTTAACTCGTATCCTGACCGGCCACGCGCTGATGTTTGAGCAGGACAGACTGCAGGGCCGCATTAACCAGCTTTTCGAACGTATTGAAGCGCAGCTGCGCCAGGTACTGCGCGAGAAGAAAATGCGTGAAGGCGAAGGCTATGTCACAGATGAAACGCTGCTGGCAAGCCAGATACTGGCGTTTTGTGAAGGCATGCTCTCCCGCTTCGTGCGCAGCGAATTTAAATACCGACCAACGGACGATTTTGACGCCCGCTGGCCGCTAGTGGCTGCTCAGTTGCAGTAATCCGTAAGCCCGGTAAGCGTCGCGCCACCGGGCAATTGAATTATACGCCAAACTCTTCGCGATACGCCCGCACGGCCGCCAGGTGATCCGCCATCTCTGGCTTCTCTTCCAGATACGCAATCAGGTCTTTCAGGGTAATGATGGAAGTCACTTTGCAGGCGTAATCTCGCTCAACTTCCTGAATCGCGGAAATGTCACCGCGACCACGCTCCTGACGATCCAGAGAAATCAACACACCGGCAAGCGTCGCACCGTTGGCCTGGATAATCTCCATCGACTCACGGATCGCGGTGCCCGCGGTAATCACATCGTCCACCAGCATGACGCGGCCCTGCAGCGCGCTGCCGACCAGATTCCCGCCTTCACCGTGGGTTTTGGCCTCTTTGCGGTTGAAGCAGTACGGCACGTCGCGGTCGTGATGTTCCGCCAGCGCCACCGCAGTAGTGGTCGCAATTGGAATGCCTTTGTAGGCCGGGCCAAACAGCAGGTCAAAATCAATCCCGGAATCCACCAGCGCTTCGGCATAGAAACGGCCTAACAGTGCCAGATCGCGCCCGGTATTAAACAGCCCGGCGTTGAAGAAATAGGGGCTCTTACGCCCGGATTTCAGCGTAAACTCGCCAAACTTAAGTACCTGTTTATTAATTGCAAACTCAATAAACTGGCGCTGATACGATTTCATGGATTCGCTCCTTTGGTTTTTTCTGTCTTACAGGCAAAAAAAAGGCGACTCATTGGTCGCCTTTAAAATCAATTTTCTAACGCCGCTTTCTGCGTCGTTACAATGGATTCGATTCCCCCTCGGGCCAACGCCAGCAGGGAGAGAAGTTCTTCATGGGTGAACGGCTCGCCTTCCGCCGTGCCCTGCACCTCAATGATGCGACCGTCTTCGGTCATCACCACGTTCATGTCGGTTTCGGCTGCGGAATCTTCAACGTATTCCAGATCGCAAAGCGCCTCACCGTTAACGATCCCTACGGAGACTGCCGCGACCATCCCCTTCATCGGGTTGGTTTTCAGCTTACCGGCTGCAACCAGCTTGTTCAGGGCATCGGCCAGCGCTACGCAGGCACCGGTAATGGACGCGGTACGCGTGCCGCCATCAGCCTGAATGACGTCGCAATCGAGAGTGATGGTGAATTCGCCGAGGATTTTCAGGTCAACGGCGGCGCGCAGCGCACGCGCGATCAGACGCTGAATTTCCATAGTACGACCGCCCTGCTTACCCTTTGCCGCTTCACGGGCGTTACGGGTATGCGTTGCGCGTGGCAACATGCCGTACTCGGCAGTGATCCAGCCCTGGCCCTGACCTTTCAGGAAGCGCGGAACACCCTCTTCGATGGAGGCGGTGCACAGTACTTTAGTATCACCAAACTCAACCAGCACGGAGCCTTCAGCGTGTTTTGTATAGTTACGGGTCAGGGTGACGGGACGCACCTGGTTGGCGCTACGACCTGATGGACGCATGATGGATTCTCCGGCTTGAAACGAATGTGGCTGCGCATTATACGGATAAAGGACGCTTATTCCTATCCTGAGAAGCCCCCGAAAGCTATAATCCCCCCATCTCTCCTTTAAAAACGGGAATGTCTATGATCCGCAGTATGACCGCCTACGCCCGGCGTGAAATCAAGGGTAGCTGGGGTAGCGCTACCTGGGAAATGCGTTCGGTAAACCAGCGCTATCTGGAAACATATTTCCGTATGCCGGAACAGTTCCGCAGCCTTGAACCTGTGGTGCGCGAGCGTATCCGTACGCGTCTGACTCGCGGGAAAGTGGAATGCAACCTGCGCTTTGAGCCAGATGCCAGCGCACAGGGCGAGCTCATCCTCAACGAAAAACTGGCGAAACAGCTCGTGAATGCGGCGAACTGGGTCAAAATGCAGAGCGATGAAGGCGAAATCAACCCGGTTGATATTTTGCGCTGGCCTGGCGTCATGGCCGCCGGTGAACAGGATCTGGATGCCATTACCGCTGAAATCCTGGCAGCCCTCGACGGCACGCTGGATGATTTTATCGTTGCTCGTGAAACCGAAGGCCAGGCGCTGAAAGCGATGATTGAGCAGCGTCTTGAAGGCGTGAGCACCGAAGTGGCCAAAGTCCGCACCCATATGCCAGAAGTGCTGCAATGGCAGCGCGAACGTCTTGTCGCCAAACTGGAAGAAGCGGAAGTTCAGCTGGAAAATACCCGTCTGGAACAAGAGCTGGTGCTGATGGCGCAGCGTATTGACGTCGCCGAAGAGCTGGATCGTCTGGAAGCGCACGTGAAAGAAACCTACAACATCCTGAAGAAGAAGGAAGCTGTAGGCCGCCGTCTGGACTTTATGATGCAGGAGTTCAACCGCGAGTCGAATACCCTGGCGTCTAAGTCTATCAATGCTGAAGTGACCAACTCAGCAATTGAACTCAAGGTTCTGATTGAGCAGATGCGCGAGCAGATCCAGAATATCGAGTAATGTCTTTCGGGTGGTGTCAGCCAGCGCCACCCATTACTATTTCTAATCCTTTCTTTGACTGATTTACTTTCTTCACCGCCACTCATCAGCACTATAACCGGTAAGTTGATAAAATTTTATAGGGCAAAGTGGCTCACCTTAGAAAATCTCAATCGTGATCTTGCGCACAAATCGCTAATCTCCCCGCGTTCACACCGGAGGGTATATGCTGCTTCACGTTCTTTATCTCATTGGTATCACCGCAGAAGCCATGACTGGGGCGCTCGCTGCCGGGCGTCGCCGGATGGACACCTTCGGCGTGATCATTATTGCCACAGCAACCGCGCTGGGCGGCGGTTCCGTGCGCGATATCCTGCTGGGCCATTACCCGCTCGGCTGGGTTAAACACCCTGAATACGTGATTATCGTGGCGACGGCCGCCGTATTAACCACCATAGTGGCACCCGTTATGCCTCATCTTCGCCGTCTGTTCCTGGTGCTTGATGCTCTGGGGCTGATCGTCTTTTCCATCATCGGCGCACAAATCGCACTCGATATGGGTGAAGGCCCGGTTATCGCCACCATTGCTGCCGTGGTGACGGGCGTTTTCGGCGGCGTGCTGCGCGATATGTTCTGCAAACGCATTCCACTGGTCTTTCAAAAAGAGCTGTATGCCGGCATCTCCTTCGCCGCAGCGGTTCTCTATATTGCCCTGCAGCACTACGTTTCTAACCACGATGTGGTGGTCATCTCCACGCTGTTGTTTGGCTTTACGGCCCGCATGCTGGCGCTGCGTCTGAAGCTCGGGCTGCCCGTTTTTCACTATAAGCACGGCTCTCACTGATCTCTGAACCCGTTGATGTGCTGCTGAGCTAGCCACCTGACCAGCACGTCAATCTCTGGCGCGTGTAGCCAGCTAACGATTTGCCGCGCCTTCTCCTCTCCCGTTCCCGGCAAGGCCTGCCAGGCCTTTTCGCTACGTTCGCTCATCTTCTGCCACGACACATCCCCCAACGCCTTCAGCGAGGCCTGTGGCAGCGGAACACCGAGCGCCATAATCCAGCGGATAAAAGGTTGCTCGCGCACCTGATTGAAGCGATGCCAGAGCGCCAGCCCGCGTGCGGCTGAGAACCCCGGCGTAGCCTGCAGCTGCGTCTGCGTTAATAGCAGCCATGAAAAGAGATGTTCAAAATGATGCGCCTGCCAGAGCGTCCGCCAGCCTGACTCACCCAGTCCTTCAATGTTGAAAACCTGCTTCGAACTGAGCCACGTCAGCCGGGCAAAGAACTGTTCCATACATTCCGGCGAGGCATAAAAGCAGCTCAGGGAGTGATAACGCGAGGCCGGTGGCTCAGGTTTTTGCCTGTCCGTCCCTCGCCAGACAACCTTATCAAACCGGGGGATACCCTGCCCGGCCAGGCTCACCTGGACCTGATCGCCCGGCGCAATATCCAGTCTCTGCCAACGCCCGACCGACCCCAGGCTCACCCGCTGCACCTGTTTATCGTCCAGTTGGACAGGCTCCAGTGCCGCCACGACAGAAATTTTGCCCGTGCGCCCCACGGAAAAATGAATATTCCTGACCTCTGCAACCTGTGCCGCAGGCGAATATTTCCACGCGATGACCCAGTTGCCTTCGCCAGGTAGCCAGCGCTCCCCTGAAGGGGACTCCGCAGACCGAACCACAATGCCATCCGTGGCAAAGGGTAATGCCGTGTTTTGCCAGGCCAAACGCTGCTTTTCAACAGCATCAACAGTCTGTACGGGCAGCGTATAGCGCGCCGTCAGGGAAAAGCCTGCTCTGGACAGCTCAGACAGCCTGTTTTCCATTCCTATCGGTCCATCCGGCCAGGCCCAGATAAATATTCCCGTCTGGTTCAGAAGTGCGCTGTCCTTCTGCCGCATCATCGCACCCGCAATTTTTGCGCGCGCATTCATTCCGCCCATCAGTCGCTGAACGTGATTCTCGCGCAACCAGAACAGCTCACCCTGTAAGACGCTGTTTGCCAGCGCGCCGGACACGTCCTTAGGCACGGACGGAATTAAACGCACTTGTGCCGTCCAGTCCTCGCCTTTAAGGCCGTTACCACGGCTAATGGCCTGGGCTAACTTTCCGTTGCGATACACCAGCGTTACCGCCACGCCGTCGACTTTTGGCTGCATCCATAACTGGCTCCGCCCTTGCATCCACTGGCCCAGCGCTTCTTTGCTGACGACTTTACGTACCCCCGTATGGGCGACAGGGTGCTTTACGCTTCCTGTCAGCACAGGAAGGGGATTCTCAGCAAGTTCGTTGCCAAAACAGCGCTGCCACTGGGTTAAGCGCCCGTTGAGCTGGTCATACACGTCGTCACTGACCTCGCTCACCCCCTGCTTCCAGTAGGCATCATCCCAGCGTTTGATTTGTGCGCTTAATGACGCAATCTCTTTCGCGGCTTTTGCCGGCGACCACACCGGACATACCGCCATCCCGTAACCACACCACAACAACATGAATCCGCTTATCCATCGCCACATCGCTACCCCTCCTTTGCAATGCAGGAGGTATAACCTGGCATGAGAAACGACGCTAATGGCAACCTCTCATCTTGCGAGGCGCTATCCAGCATTAATTTTTATTGCTGCAAACCGCAGGTAAAACCTGAAAACGGTACGCAAAATTCAATAATCCAGGGGAAAAAGTGTGACAAAGGCTACGTCACACAGCGGCGACGTGTATAATAAGCCCGTATGTAGGACTTCTTCGCTAACACATACAAAAGACTCTCATGGCTCAAGGCACGCTTTATATTGTTTCTGCCCCTAGTGGCGCGGGTAAATCCAGCCTTATTCAGGCACTGTTAAAAACCCAACCGTTGTACGATACACAGGTTTCTGTTTCTCACACCACGCGCGCGCCGCGTCCGGGTGAAGTGCACGGTGAACACTATTTCTTTGTGGATCACGATGAGTTCAGAGCGATGATCGCCAGAGACGCGTTTCTTGAACACGCAGAAGTGTTTGGTAACTACTACGGCACCTCGCGTGAAACCATTGAGCAGGTTCTGGCGACGGGTGTGAATGTGTTCCTCGACATCGACTGGCAGGGCGCACAGCAAATTCGCAAGAAAATGCCTGACTCGCGCAGTATCTTTATTTTACCGCCGTCGAAAGATGAACTGGATCGCCGCCTGCGTGGCCGCGGTCAGGATAGCGAAGAAGTGATCGCAAAGCGTATGGAACAGGCAGTTGCAGAAATGAGCCATTACGCGGAATATGATTACCTTATTGTGAATGATGATTTTGATGCCGCGCTGAGCGATCTCAAAACCATTCTTCGCGCAGAACGTCTGCGTATGAGCCGCCAGAAGCAGCGACATGACGCATTAATCACCAAACTGTTGGCAGACTGAACCCACTTTCAGTATCATGCCCAGTCATTTCTTCACCTGTGGAGCATTTTAAGTATGGCACGCGTAACTGTTCAGGACGCTGTAGAGAAAATTGGTAACCGTTTTGACCTGGTGCTGGTCGCCGCGCGTCGCGCTCGTCAGATGCAGGTAGGCGGTAAAGATCCGCTGGTACCGGAAGAAAACGATAAAACCACCGTTATTGCACTTCGCGAAATCGAAGAAGGTCTGATCAACAACCAGATCCTCGACGTGCGTGAGCGCCAGGAGCAGCAAGAGCAGGAAGCCGCAGAACTGCAGGCCGTAACCGCCATTGCTGAAGGTCGTCGTTAATTAAACCTGCGGGTCGCCCTTGTATCTGTTTGAAAGCCTGAATCAACTGATTCAAACCTACCTGCCTGAAGACCAGATTAAGCGTCTTCAGCAGGCGTATCTCGTTGCACGTGACGCTCACGAGGGCCAGACACGTTCAAGCGGTGAACCCTACATCACGCACCCGGTTGCGGTAGCCTGTATTCTGGCCGAGATGAAACTCGACTACGAAACGCTAATGGCCGCCCTGCTGCACGACGTGATCGAAGATACCCCTGCCACCTACCAGGATATGGAACAGCTGTTTGGCAAAAGCGTTGCCGAGCTGGTGGAAGGGGTTTCAAAGCTTGATAAGCTGAAATTCCGCGACAAGAAAGAGGCGCAAGCCGAAAACTTCCGCAAGATGATTATGGCGATGGTGCAGGATATCCGCGTCATTCTCATCAAACTCGCTGACCGTACCCACAACATGCGCACGCTGGGCTCACTTCGCCCGGATAAACGTCGCCGCATTGCCCGTGAAACCCTCGAAATTTACAGTCCGCTGGCGCACCGTTTAGGTATTCATCACATCAAAACCGAGCTGGAAGAGCTGGGTTTTGAAGCGTTGTACCCGAACCGCTATCGCGTGATTAAAGAGGTGGTGAAAGCCGCACGCGGTAACCGTAAAGAGATGATTCAAAAGATCCTCTCGGAAATTGAAGGGCGTTTACAGGAAGCGGGAATTCCGTGCCGCGTCAGCGGTCGCGAAAAACATCTTTACTCCATCTACTGCAAAATGGTGCTCAAAGAGCAGCGTTTTCACTCGATCATGGATATCTACGCCTTCCGCGTCATTGTTCATGATTCAGACACCTGCTATCGCGTGCTGGGGCAGATGCACAGCCTCTACAAACCGCGTCCGGGGCGCATGAAAGATTACATCGCTATTCCAAAAGCGAACGGCTATCAATCATTGCATACCTCGATGATCGGTCCGCACGGCGTGCCTGTTGAAGTGCAGATCCGCACCGAAGACATGGACCAGATGGCAGAGATGGGTGTAGCCGCACACTGGGCTTACAAAGAACACGGTGGCGAAAGCAGCACGACCGCACAAATTCGCGCCCAGCGCTGGATGCAGAGCCTGCTGGAACTTCAGCAGAGTGCGGGTAGCTCGTTCGAATTTATCGAAAGCGTTAAATCCGATCTCTTCCCGGATGAGATTTACGTTTTCACCCCAGAAGGTCGCATTGTCGAACTGCCTGCGGGCGCAACGCCGGTCGACTTCGCTTACGCCGTGCATACCGATATCGGGCATGCCTGCGTTGGCGCACGCGTCGACAGACAGCCTTACCCGCTGTCTCAGCCGCTCTCCAGCGGCCAGACGGTCGAAATTATTACCGCGCCGGGCGCACGTCCGAACGCGGCCTGGCTGAACTTTGTCGTGAGCTCCAAAGCGCGCGCTAAAATTCGTCAGCTGTTGAAGAACCTCAAGCGTGATGATTCCGTCAGCCTGGGGCGTCGTCTGCTCAACCACGCGCTGGGCGGCAGCCGTAAGCTGGCTGAGATCCCACCGGAGCATATTCAGCGCGAACTCGACCGAATGAAGCTCACGTCTCTGGACGATCTGCTGGCGGAAATTGGTCTGGGTAACGCGATGAGCGTCGTGGTAGCGAAAAACCTGCAGCAGGGCGAAGCGACGCCTTCGGCTCCAGGGGCTTCCGGCCATGCCCATCTGCCGATCAAAGGCGCGGACGGGGTGCTGATCACCTTCGCAAAATGTTGCCGTCCAATCCCTGGCGACCCGATTATTGCGCACGTCAGCCCGGGCAAAGGGCTGGTTATCCATCATGAATCCTGTCGTAACATTCGCGGCTACCAGAAAGAAGCCGAGAAATTTATGGCGGTCGAGTGGGATAAAGAGACGGCGCAGGAGTTTATCACCGAAATTAAGGTGGATATGTTCAACCACCAGGGTGCGCTGGCGAACCTGACGGCAGCCATCAACACGGCTTCTTCCAACATTCAGAGCCTGAACACGGAAGAAAAAGATGGTCGCGTCTATAGCGCCTTTATTCGTCTGACCGCCCGCGACCGCGTGCATCTGGCGAACATTATGCGCAAGATCCGCGTCATGCCGGACGTGATTAAAGTCACCCGAAACCGAAACTAGGGTTATGAATTCACAACGTTATGCCCGTATCTGCGAAATGCTCGCCAGGCGTCAGCCTGACCTGACGGTTTGCATGGAGCAGGTGCATAAACCGCATAATGTCTCTGCCATCGTCCGTACCGCAGACGCCGTCGGCGTGCATGAAGTGCACGCCGTCTGGCCGGGTCACCGGATGCGAATCATGGTCTCTGCGGCTGCAGGTAGTAACAGCTGGGTGTCCGTCAAATCTCACCAGACGATTGGCGATGCCGTAACGCACCTGAAAGGGCGCGGGATGCAGATCCTTGCCACTAATCTGTCCGCAAAAGCCGTAGATTTCCGCGAGATCGACTACACCCGCCCGACCTGCATTTTGATGGGTCAGGAAAAAACCGGGATCACCCAGGAAGCGCTGGATCTGGCGGATCGTGACATCATCATTCCGATGATCGGCATGGTCCAGTCTCTCAACGTCTCCGTGGCGTCCGCGCTCATTCTCTATGAAGCGCAGCGCCAGCGTCAGAACGCCGGGATGTACGAGCGCAGTAACAGTATGCTCCCGGAAGATGAACAGCAGCGCCTGCTGTTTGAAGGTGGCTATCCGGTGCTGGCTCGCGTTGCGAAGCAGAAAAAATTGCCTTACCCCCACGTCAACGCGCAGGGCGAGATTGAAGCCGATGCCGAGTGGTGGGCCACCATGCAGTACGCCGGATAATCGATGAAAGGCCGCCTGCTGGATGCTATCCCGCTCAACAGCCTGACGGGCGTGGGCGCGGTGCAAAGCAATAAGCTGGCAAAAATTGGTCTGCACACCGTGCAGGATCTCCTGCTTCACCTCCCCCTGCGTTACGAAGACCGCACTCAGCTCTACAAAATTGGCGATCTTCTTCCCGCCATTTACGCCACCGTTGAAGGCGAAGTCCTGAACTGCAACATCACTTTCGGTGGCCGCCGGATGATGACCTGTCAGATCAGCGACGGCACCGGCATTCTCACGATGCGTTTTTTCAACTTCAGCGCGGCGATGAAAAACAGCCTCGCGACAGGCCGCAGGGTGCTGGCCTATGGCGAAGCCAAACGCGGAAAATACGGTGCGGAGATGATCCACCCGGAATACCGCGTACAGGGCGATCTCAGCACGCCGGAGCTGCAGGAGACGCTCACGCCGGTTTACCCGACGACCGAAGGCATCAAGCAGGCGACGCTGCGTAAGCTCACCGATCAGGCGCTGGAGCTGCTGGATACCTGCGCCATTGCCGAGCTGCTGCCGCCAGAACTGGCGCAGGGTATGATGAGCCTGCCCGAGGCCCTGCGTACCCTGCATCGCCCGCCACCAACGCTGCAGCTCAGCGATTTAGAAAGCGGCAAACACCCCGCCCAACGGCGTCTTATCCTTGAGGAATTACTGGCGCATAACCTGAGCATGCTGGCGCTTCGCGCGGGCGCGCAGCGTTTTCACGCTCAGCCGTTAAGCCAGAATGATGCGCTCAAAGATAAGCTGCTGGCCTCGCTGCCGTTTAAACCGACTGGCGCGCAGGCGCGTGTTACTGCCGAAATCGAACGCGATATGGCGCTCGACGTGCCGATGATGCGCCTGGTGCAGGGCGACGTTGGCTCCGGCAAAACGCTGGTTGCCGCACTGGCGGCCCTGCGCGCGATCGCCCACGGTAAGCAGGTGGCGCTGATGGCGCCGACCGAGCTGCTGGCCGAGCAGCACGCCAATAATTTCCGAGCCTGGTTCGCACCGCTCGGGATTGAGGTGGGCTGGCTTGCCGGGAAGCAAAAAGGCAAAGCGCGTCTTGCGCAGCAGGAAGCCATCGCCAGCGGTCAGGTGCAGATGATTGTCGGCACGCACGCTATCTTCCAGGAGCAGGTGCAGTTTAACGGCCTCGCGCTGGTGATTATCGACGAACAGCACCGCTTTGGCGTGCATCAGCGTCTGGCGCTGTGGGAGAAGGGGCTGCAGCAGGGCTTCCACCCGCATCAGTTGATCATGACCGCCACGCCGATCCCGCGCACCCTGGCGATGACCGCCTACGCCGATCTGGATACCTCCACCATCGACGAACTGCCTCCAGGCCGAACGCCGGTGACGACGGTTGCGATACCGGATACACGCCGCAGCGACATCATTGACCGCGTGCGCAACGCCTGTACGCAGGAAGGGCGTCAGGCGTACTGGGTCTGCACCCTGATTGAAGAGTCTGAGTTGCTGGAAGCGCAGGCTGCCGAAGCGACGTGGGAAGAGCTAAAGCTGGCACTGCCTGAACTGAACGTTGGCCTGGTGCATGGCCGCATGAAGCCTGCCGAGAAGCAGGCGGTGATGCAATCCTTCAAACAGGGGGAACTGCATTTGCTGGTCGCGACGACGGTCATCGAAGTGGGGGTGGACGTGCCAAATTCCAGCCTGATGATCATCGAAAACCCGGAGCGTCTGGGGCTTGCCCAGCTCCACCAGCTGCGCGGGCGCGTTGGTCGTGGCGCGGTGGCTTCCCACTGCGTACTGCTCTACAAAGCACCGCTTTCAAAAACCGCCCAGATGCGGTTGCAGGTGCTGCGCGACAGCAACGACGGATTTGTGATTGCGCAAAAAGACCTTGAGATACGCGGCCCTGGCGAACTGCTGGGCACGCGCCAGACGGGTAATGCTGAATTCAAAGTGGCGGATTTACTGCGCGATCAGGCCATGATCCCCGAAGTTCAGCGCCTTGCACGCCATATTCATGAACGCTACCCCGAACAGGCGGCAGCGTTAATAGAGCGCTGGATGCCGGAAACCGAACGGTATTCCAACGCCTGATCTCAGGCAAATATCGGCAGCATCAGGTACAGCTTGATCACCAGCGCGTTAACGATATCAATGAAGAATGCGCCAACCATCGGGACCACCAGAAACGCCATGTGCGATGGCCCGAACCGTTCGGTGATCGCCTGCATGTTGGCGATAGCCGTTGGGGTAGCCCCCAGGCCAAACCCGCAGTGACCCGCCGCCAGCACCGCCGCATCGTAGTTTTTGCCCATCATGCGCCAGGTGACAAACATGGCATAGAGCGCCATAAACAGCGCCTGCACCGCCAGAATCGCCACCATCGGCAGCGCCAGCGAGGCCAGCTCCCACAGTTTCAGGCTCATCAGCGCCATCGCCAGGAACAGCGACAGGCAGACGTTGCCGAGCACCGATACCGCCCGTTCAAACACGCGGTAGAAGCCCATCAGCGCCAGACCGTTGCTCAGGATCACACCGATAAACAGCACGCAGACAAACGTCGGCAGTTCAAATGCGGAACCCGCCAGCCATTGCGCAACCACTTTGCCCGCGGTCAGGCAGATGGCAATCATCGCGATGGTTTCAATCATCACCAGTGAAGTGATGCTGCGGCCAACGTCCGGCTTTTCGAACGCGGTCGGCACCATTTCATCGTCCGGTCTGCCGTTCGGCGTGGTGGAATG
This sequence comes from Enterobacter sp. UPMP701, assembly GCF_053709515.1. Classification (NCBI taxonomy): domain Bacteria; kingdom Pseudomonadati; phylum Pseudomonadota; class Gammaproteobacteria; order Enterobacterales; family Enterobacteriaceae; genus Enterobacter; species Enterobacter sp. UPMP701. The sequence continues at coordinate 136,457 of NZ_JBSKJN010000005.1, forward strand.
CTTCACCAGATAACGCGCTACCGGGCCGCCAATCAGGCCGCCCAGCACCAGGCCAAAGGTGGCGCAGGCCATCGCCACTTCCGTCGCGTTTTCAAAACCGTAGCGCTCGATGAACAGCTTGCTCCACGCCGCGCCGGTGCCGTGACCGCCCGAAAGGGTAATTGACCCCGCCAGCAGCCCCATCAGCGGATCCAGCCCCAGCAGCGTTGCCATGCCGATGCCAATCGCGTTTTGCATCAGCAGCAGCCCCACCACCACAATCAGAAATACGCCGAGCACCTTACCGCCCGAGCGCAGGCTCGCCAGGTTGGCGTTCAGGCCGATGGTGGCAAAGAAAGCCAGCATCAGCGGGTCTTTCAGGGACATATCAAAATCAATTTCCCAGCCCATGCTTTTTTTCAGTATCAGCAGGGCCAGCGCCACCAGCAGACCACCGGCGACAGGTTCAGGAATGGTGTACTTTTTCAGAAAGGAAACACTGTGTACCAGCTTGCGACCAAGCAGAAGAACCAGCGTTGCGGCAACAAGGGTCGACAACGTATCGAGATGAATCATAAAAGGCTCCTGTTATGCGCGTGTTCCATACACACGCGGCGTTATCCTGGGCCGGTTTGCGCTCGTCATGAGCCCCCGGCGCAAAAAGTGTAATTTTTTTTTCCGATGGGTTGTAGAAAACCTGCTCACGGCGGCAGATTTTCTTCCCTTTTTTTGCTGGCAATCGTTTGCTTTTACCAGGTGGTCAGATAAAATGCCCGCTTTTCCACCGTGGAATTGCCGCCGATGTCCGTTAACACTATAGAGTCGCCTGATGCGCAACCGATTGCGCAGAAGCAAAATAGCGAACTGATTTACCGCCTTGAAGACCGACCGCCGCTGCCGCAGACGCTTTTCGCCGCCTGCCAGCATCTTCTGGCAATGTTTGTTGCGGTGATCACCCCGGCGCTGCTGATTTGTCAGGCGCTCGGTTTACCGGCGCAGGACACGCAGCACATCATCAGCATGTCCCTCTTCGCCTCCGGCGTGGCCTCCATTATTCAAATTAAAGCATGGGGGCCGGTTGGGTCTGGGTTACTGTCGATTCAGGGCACCAGCTTTAACTTCGTGGCGCCGCTGATCATGGGCGGCACGGCGCTGAAAACCGGCGGTGCGGATGTTCCAACGATGATGGCGGCGCTGTTCGGCACCCTGATGCTGGCCAGCTGCACGGAGATGGTCATCTCCCGCGTGCTGCATCTGGCTCGCCGTGTGATCACCCCGCTGGTTTCCGGCGTGGTGGTGATGATTATCGGCCTGTCGCTGATTCAGGTGGGCCTCACCTCCATCGGCGGCGGCTACGCGGCAATGAGCGACCATACCTTCGGCGCGCCGAAAAACCTGCTGCTGGCGGGCGTGGTGCTGGCGATCATCATTCTGCTTAACCGCCAGCGTAACCCTTACCTGCGCGTCGCCTCACTGGTGATCGCCATGGCGGCGGGTTATCTGCTGGCGTGGGCGCTGGGGATGCTGCCGGAGAACACCGCGCCGACCAACAGCGCGCTGATCACCGTCCCCACGCCGCTCTACTACGGTCTGGGCATTGACTGGGGTCTGCTCCTGCCGCTGATGCTGGTCTTTATGATCACCTCTCTGGAGACCATCGGTGATATCACCGCCACCTCCGACGTCTCCGAGCAGCCAGTGTCCGGCCCGCTGTACATGAAGCGCCTGAAAGGCGGCGTGCTGGCGAACGGCCTGAACTCGTTTGTCTCTGCGGTATTCAACACCTTTCCGAACTCCTGCTTCGGCCAGAACAACGGCGTGATCCAGTTGACCGGCGTGGCCAGCCGCTACGTTGGTTTTGTGGTGGCACTGATGCTGATTGTCCTCGGCCTGTTCCCGGCGGTAAGCGGCTTTGTGCAGCACATCCCTGAACCGGTACTGGGCGGCGCTACGCTGGTGATGTTCGGGACTATCGCGGCCTCCGGCGTACGCATTGTCTCCCGCGAGCCGCTGAACCGCCGCGCGATCATGATTATCGCGCTGTCGCTGGCCGTCGGTCTGGGTGTTTCCCAGCAGCCGCTGATCCTGCAGTTTGCGCCTGACTGGGTGAAAAACCTGCTCTCTTCCGGCATCGCCGCGGGCGGTATCACTGCGATCGTGTTGAACCTCGTTTTCCCGCCTGAAAAGAACTGATCTCCCTCACGGCAGGCAGTCAATGCCTGCCGTGACATCTAATTACACCATTCCCGCCTTGAGCATTGCGCTCAAATCGTGCATAACTCCCTTATGTTCGTTTTGCGGGATGGAAGACCATGAAATTTATTGGAAAGCTACTCGTCTATCTGCTGATAGCCCTGCTTATCGTCGTGCTGGCGCTGTATATTCTGCTCCAGACCCGATGGGGAGCGGCGCAGGTCAGCAGCTGGATTACGGTGAATACCGACTACGAACTCAGTTTCGACAAGATGAATCACCGCTTTTCATCGCCTTCCCACCTCATTCTGGAAAATGTCACCTTTGGGCGGGACGGTAAACCCGCCACGCTGGTGGCGAAAAAAGTCGATATCGGTCTGAGCAGCCGTCAGGTTACCGATCCGCTGCACATGGACACCATCACCCTGTTCGACGGCACGCTGAATCTCTCGCCTCAGACGGCACCGATGCCTTTCCAGGCCGATCGTTTGCAGCTGAACAATATGGCCTTTAACAGCCCGAATACCGAATGGGATCTGAGCGCGCAGAAGGTCACGGGCGGCGTCAGCCCATGGCAGCCAGAAGCGGGCAACGTGCTGGGTAAAAACGCGAAGATCCAGATGAGCGCCGGTTCGCTGACCCTGAACGGCGTCCCGGCTACCAACGTGCTGATTGACGGCCAGTTGAACGGCAAAGAGGTAGTGCTGAACACCATCGGTGCCGATATGGCCCGTGGCTCGCTCACCGGCTCCGCCCTGCGTAACGCCGACGGAAGCTGGATAATCGACACCATGCGCCTGAACGAGATCCGCCTGCAGAGCGATAAAACGCTGAAAGCATTCTTTGCACCGCTGGCCACCATTCCTTCCCTGCAAATTGGCCGTCTGGAGGTCACCGATGCCCGCCTGCAGGGCCCGGACTGGGCGGTGACCGACCTCGATTTAAGCCTGCGCAACCTGACTCTCAGCAAAGGCGACTGGCAGAGCCAGGAAGGCCGCCTGTCCATGAACGCCAGCGAGTTTATCTACGGCTCGCTGCATCTGTTTGACCCGATTTTGAATGCGGAGTTTTCCCCGCAGGGTATGGCGCTGCGCCAGTTCACTTCCCGCTGGGAGGGCGGCATGGTGCGCACGTCCGGCAACTGGCTGCGCGACGGCAAAGCGCTGGTGCTGGACGATGTTGCCATCGCCGGGCTGGAGTACACCCTGCCTGAAAACTGGAAAACGCTGTGGATGGAGCCGCTGCCGGAATGGCTTAACAGCGTCACGCTGCAAAAATTCGGCCTGAGCCGCAACCTGGTGATCGACATCGATCCCGCCTTCCCGTGGCAGATCACCTCTCTGGACGGCTATGGCGCAAACCTGCAGCTGGCCAAAGATCGCCAGTGGGGCGTCTGGGGCGGCAGCGCAACCCTGAACGGCGCGGCGGCAACCTTTAACCGCGTCGACGTGCGCCGTCCGTCGCTGGCGCTGAATGCAAACGCCGCCACGGTGAACATTACCGACCTGAGCGCGTTTACCGAGAAAGGCATTCTGGAAGCCACAGCGACGGTTTCGCAACTGCCACAGCGGCAGACCACGGTGAGCCTGAACGGGCGCGGCGTGCCGCTCAACGTGCTGCAGCAGTGGGGCTGGCCTGCGCTGCCGATTACGGGCGACGGCAATATTCAGATGACCGCCAGCGGCAGTGTGCAGGCGAATGCCCCGCTTAAGCCGACGGTGAACGGCAAGCTGAACGCGGTGAATATGGATAAACAGCAGGTGCAGCAGACCATGACGGGCGGTGTGGTTTCAACACCACCCTCACCCCAGCCCTCTCCCTGAAAGGGAGAGGGAGCAAACCATTCCCTCACCCCTTTGGGGAGAGGGTTAGGGTGAGGGGAATTAAAGGTGAACCACCACCTCATCCCCCTCCGCTTTCACCACCACGCCCCACTCGCTGCCTGAGTGAGAACCGCCCTTCACGCCACTCACCTTCTGCACGTTGCGCAAGCACACCGACCAGTTTTGCGCGCCTCCCGCGCCGGTAAAGGTCACGACCTCGCCCTGACGTGACGCCTTCAGCGTAAACACCACAGAACCATCCGCCGCAGGCACTTCGCTCACTGCCGTTGCGCCATCGCTCAGGTTGAAGAGCTGGAAGGCCGTCTCCTCGTGCCAGGCGTAGTCCGGCTTCTGGTTATTGTTGCCCAGTGCCAGCAGCGTGTTGTCGCGCACGTAGACCGGCAGGCTCATGAAATCGTGCTGCTGCTTATACCAGCGGCTGCCCTGAATTTCGTCGTTGTGCCACAGGTGCGTCCAGCGGCCTTCCGGCAGATAGAACTGCACGTCCCCCGCCTCGGAGAACACCGGTGCCACCATCATTGCATCCCCCAGCATGTACTGGCGATCGAGGTAATCGCACGCCGGATCGTCCGGGAACTCCAGCATCATCGCCCGCAGCATCGGCGTGCCGAACTCGCGCGCCAGCGCCGCCTGACGATACAGATACGGCATCAGCTGACATTTCAGCTGGGTGAAGTGGCGCACCACGTCGCAGGACTCGTCATCGTACGCCCACGGCACGCGGTAGGATTTGCTGCCATGCAGGCGGCTGTGGCTGGAGAACAGCCCGAACGCGCACCAGCGTTTATAGACGTGCGCCGGAGCGGTGTTTTCGAACCCGCCGATATCGTGGCTCCAGAAACCGAAGCCGGACAGGCCAATCGACAGCCCGCCGCGCAGGCTTTCGGCCATCGACTCATAGTTGGCGTAGCAGTCGCCGCCCCAGTGCACCGGGAACTGCTGTGCACCGACGGACGCGGAGCGGGCAAACAGCACGGCCTCTTTTTCCCCCACCGTCTCTTTCAGCACGTTCCACACCAGCTCGTTATAGATGTAGGCGAAGTGGTTGTGCATCTTCTGCGGATCGGACCCGTCGAACCACTGAACGTCGGTCGGGATACGCTCGCCGAAGTCGGTCTTGAAGCAGTCAACGCCGATCTCGACAAAGCCTTTCAGCTTGTCGGCATACCACCGGCACGCGTCCGGGTTGGTGAAGTCGTAAATCGCCAGCCCCGGCTGCCATTTGTCCCACTGCCACAGGGAGCCGTCCGGGCGCTTGAGCAGGTAGCCCTTCTCTTTCAGCTCCCGGAAGATTGGCGATTTCTGGCCGATATACGGGTTAATCCACACGCAGACCTTCAGCCCTTTCTCTTTCAGGCGGCGGATCATGCCTTCCGGATCCGGGAAGGTCACCGGGTCCCACTCGAAATCGCACCACTGGAAGGCCTTCATCCAGAAGCAGTCGAAGTGGAACACGTGCAGCGGCAGGTCGCGTTCGGCCATGCCGTCGATAAAGCTGTTTACCGTCGCTTCGTCGTAGTTGGTGGTAAACGAAGTGGTCAGCCACAGGCCGAACGACCAGGCAGGCGGCAGCGCCGGACGCCCGGTGAACTGCGTATAGCGGTTCAGCACCGCTTTCGGCGTCGGGCCGTCGATCACGAAGTACTCCAGATACTCGCCTTCGACGCTGAACTGCACTTTGGAGACCTTCTCGGAGCCGACTTCAAACGAGACGTTTTCCGGGTGATTCACCAGCACGCCGTAGCCGCGGTTGGTCAGGTAGAACGGGATGTTTTTGTAGGACTGCTCGGTGCTGGTGCCGCCGTCGCGGTTCCAGGTTTCGACCGTCTGGCCGTTGCGCACCAGCGCGGTAAAGCGCTCGCCGAGGCCGTAGACCGTTTCCCCCACGCCCAGATCCAGACGTTCGAACACGTAATTGCGGTCGGCGTTGGTATCCTGCACGTAGCCGTTGTTTTTCAGCTGGCTGCCGGTAATACGCTGGCCGTTGCGCAGGAAATCCAGCGCCCAGAACTCGCCTTTGGTAACGCGCACGCTGACGCTGCCGCTTTTCAGCTCGGCAAATTCGGCGTTGTTTTCAATCTCTACCTTCACGTCTTTCAGAACGTTCAGCGGATAGTGCGGGCCATTATTCAGCGCGCCCTGGAAGTGTTCGATGCGCACCCCAACGATCCCTTCCTGTGGGGCAAACAGGCGCACCGTGAACATCAACGTGTCGAGCTGCCAGGTGCGTTCGCGCACGTCGCGCGGCGCCACATACACCACCAGGTCACTGCCCTGCTGCTCCACGTCGAACACCTGCACCGGATAGGTCACGTTCAGACCCGGTTGAATAAGCCAGTTTCCATCACTGATTTTCATACTTACGTCCTCTTAGTTCTGCAATTCTTTGCTGACCGGCAGGGTGTCAAACTCCTGCTGATTGCGGCGCGCGCCCTGCGCCAGCTCGCGCAGGATTTTGGTCAGGAAGGGAGTTTTCAGCGTGTAATAGCGTTTGGCGATAATGGCGCTCAGTACGTAACAGACCGCTGGGGCCAGGGTAAACAGGCCGATAATGATGCTGATGGTCGCGCTGTTCTGAGTTTTGGCTGCCGCGTCATAGCCGCCGCCTGCCAGCATCCAGCCGATCATCGCCCCGCCCAGCGCCAGACCGAGTTTCAGCACGAACAGCGTGCCCGCAAAGCTGATGCCGGTCAGACGTTTGCCGTTGGTCCATTCGCCGTAGTCGACGGTATCGGACATCATCACCCACTGGATCGGCGTCACCAGCTGGTGCAGCACACCGATAACGAAGATAAAGGCGAACATCAGCACGGTGGCGTGCATCGGCACGAAGAACATCGCCACGCTGACCACCGCCAGCGCGGCGTTGGTCCACCAGAAGATGCTGACCTTGCATTTCCAGTCGGTGAGCGGTTTCGCCAGCGCGGAGCCGATCAGGTTGCCGACGCAGTAGGTGGTGAGGAACGCGACGAACACCTCCGGCGAGCCCATGATCCAGGTGCAGTAGTACATCATCGCCCCGCCGCGCACGCAGACGGCGAGGATGTTGAGGATGGTCAGCACGCCGACGATGCGCCACTGGTCGTTTTGCCAGATATCACGCAGATCTTCACGCATGGAGGTGGTGCTCGGCGGCACCTGGATGCGCTCTTTGGTGGTGAAGAAGCAGAACGCCAGCATCAGGAACGCGACCACCGACAGCACGGCGATGCCGCCCTGGAAGCCGAACGCCTTATCGTCGCCGCCAATCAGGTTCACCAGCGGCATCATCAGCACCGTGGAGAGCATGCCGCCCGCCGTCGCCAGCACAAAGCGCCAGGACTGCAGGGAGATACGCTGCGTCGGGTCGTCGGTGATCACGCCGCCCAGCGCGCAGTACGGGATGTTGACCACGGTATAGAGCAGGGTCAGCAGGGTGTAGGTGATGGCGGCGTAAACCATTTTACCGTTGAGGCTCAGGTCCGGCGTGGTATACGCCAGCACGCAGACGATGCCGAACGGGATCGCGCCGAACAAAATCCACGGCCGGAACTTGCCCCAGCGGCTGCGGGTGCGGTCGGCAATCAGCCCCATGCACGGGTCGGAGATCGCATCCAGCGCGCGGGCCAGCAGGAACATGGTGCCGACAAACCCGGCGGGAATACCGAAAATATCGGTGTAGAAAAACATCATATACAACATGACGTTATCAAAAATGATGTGGCTGGCGGCGTCTCCCATGCCGTAGCCAATCTTCTCTTTTACTGACAATACTTCGCTCATCTTTTTTTATCCTTCACGCTGTAGGGGGCGCTGAGACCGGTTGCATTGGTTTTAAACCATTGTTTCAAAGGCGGGTATTGCGTTTTCTGGTTAGCAGATTACGTTTCTTGTTTTTTGTGATCGGGGTAAATGTTGGCAGCACAAAAGGCTAACCTGAGGATTTTCTTAAGAATTAACTGAAACAGGGGTGTACAGGTCAAAAGAGAGGTGAAAAAAGTGTGCGGGGGGATGTGGTAAATGCCTGAAAGTAGCTATAATGCGCCCCGCCTCCATGTAGCAATGCAGGCGCGGAAGATCGTCATCTCCGGTGAGGTGGCTGGACTTCAAATCCAGTTGGGGGCGCCAGCGTTCCCGGGCAGGTTCGACTCCTGTGATCTTCCGCCAAAAATGCCATCCACTTTAATAAAAAAACTTCATTTATAAATAGATTCACCCATTCCAGTCACCTTATGTGAACATGATCACTTATTCATTTAAATATTGAGTGTTATTCTTTCCCCCATTTCAAAAATATCACCAAGGGAAGCTGTAATGGAATGGATTATAGGTGCTGTAATTTTAATGGTCATTATTGGTGCTATATTGAAGCCCAGACAGTGTGATATCTGTCATAATCCCTTTAAGAAGAAATACTACACATGGGAAATTGAAGGGAAGAAACAACATTTATGTCCCAATTGTAATGGTAAAATGCAACGACGAATCAGTTCGCAAAAATTTAAAAGCAGATTCGGTTAAAAACGACTAATTCATTTCAAGCATATAATTGATAAATATAAAATCATCATCAATGATAAGTTTGGAACATATATTCCGAACTTATCATCTATTTCATCGTTCACACTACCTATAAAGCTTTGATGACTACTCACTCAAAAGCCTAAGCCTACAAGCCTCTTTCACCCACTTACTAAAATTCCCCTTTCCTGCCGCCTTCTCAATCTGTTCCAAAAGCTCATCCTCGAACCGGATGTTCTTCATCGTGCTCTTTGTGCGGTCAAAATTTGGTTTCTTTTTTTCTTGCATGGTAGGTACCACTTCGGTTAATTTATCTGCATGTGGTACCTACCACATGGATTCGGAATTCTGACAACGCCCAGCAGTGTTGGAGCACTAAAGGGCGTCTAACCTCACCAACTATCAAGGAGTTGATTATGGCTGATTCGCATTCTACCCCACACACCGACCAATCCGGAACCGAGCGATCGTTAATTGTGGGATACCGCCCGAATGTTTTCGACAAATCCACACCTAAAATCATCCTTTCCGGCAAATGGCTGCGCACCGCGGGATTTGATACCGGACAGCAGGTCACGATAAAGGTGATGAAAGGGTGCATCGTTCTGGTGGCGTATAACGAGCAGGAGCAGAGGTTGCAGGATGATTATAAGCGGACGAAGGCAAAGCTCATTGAGATTGAGGACGCGCTTGCAGCGATTAAAACTCAGCATCCTGGAAAGCGCCTCGCAAAATCAAATACAAACCACCTGGCTTAGCGGCTGTATCTGGCATACTACGAACTTACAGACATCAACCTTATGAAGCGGAGGCAGCATGACATATGAAGAATTAATCAATTCACCAGCTGGTGAGTTTGTCATGTTTGCCAGCAAGGATGGAAAAATTCGCATTGAATGCCGCTTCGAAAGCGATACGTTGTGGCTTTCACAGGCTACGATCTGTGAGTTATACGGCAAAGCCAAAGCAACGATCAGCGGGCATATCAAGAATATTTTTGATGAGGATGAGCTGGTCGAAAATTCAGTTGTTCGGTTTTACCGAACAACTGCCAGCGATGGTAAAGTATATAACGTTCAATATTTTAGCCTGCCCGTCATTCTCGCTATCGGCTATCGCGTCCGCTCCACGCGAGGTACACAGTTCCGCCAGTGGGCCACCCAAACGCTGCAGGAATATCTGGTAAAAGGCTTCGTTATGGACGACGAGCGCCTGAAAAACCCGCCTGTCGGATCTTCCGCCGTACCTGACTATTTCGATGAAATGCTGGAACGCATTCGCGATATACGGGCCAGCGAACGTCGGGTCTATCTTCGCGTGAGGGAGATTTTTGCATTAGCCGCTGACTATCAGCCATCGCTCAAAGAAACCACGCAATTCTTCCAGACTATCCAGAATAAACTGCATTTTGCCTGCACGGGCCACACCGCTGCTGAGTTGATTCACCAACGTGCGGACGCCACTCAACCGCATATGGGGCTGACCAGCTATAAAGGCGAAGAAGTCCGTAAAAGCGATGTCACCACTGCAAAAAATTATCTTTCTCAGAATGAGGTGAGCGAGCTTAATCGCGTCGTGAATATGTGGCTCGATTTTGCTGAAGATCAGGCCAAACGCCGCAAGCAGGTATTTTTACGAGACTGGCAAACCAAGCTCGATCAATTCCTGCAATTTAACGACCGGGACGTTTTAGAAGGAGCAGGCAAAATCAGCAAGAAAGCGGCTGATGAAAAGGCGTGCTCAGAATACATTGAGTTTGAAAAAAAGCATCGCCTGCTGAAAGAAGCCGAAGGTGAGAAAGATATCGTCGGCTTATTAAAATGGGATAAACAGGTTAAGCGCTAATCCCGGTGCTGGCTCAGTATTTAATGATATTCATCATTTCAATATTTGATGCTATTTTCTAGTTATCATTTTTCTTGCGATGGAAGAGTAGCCATAAATCAACCTTATAATTTTTTAACATCAATTCAAGCCACTCATATTTCACAAAGATAACTTTCTGTTTAACCAGCCAACGTTTTTTAGCGTTCATGTTTTGAAATGTAAGTCACAATTTAAATGATTAATGAAGAGTAGTTTCACTCAGTCTGTAAAAGGAGATTGAGATGGCTATATCAGTTTACTTATGGCTTGAGGATAATTCAGGCCGGAGGAGTAAAGGATCTGTCGATGTAAAAAATCGCGAAGGTTCAATAGAGATGATTGAGTTTATGCACTCTATAGAACAACTAATCGATAAATTCTCCGGAAAAATCGCAGCAAATGGTAAAAGCAGTTTGCACCCTGACGACTCTTCAGAGGGCTGCATCTTTGCTCCTCTGAGTGCCAGAAGGAGTATCTGGAAAAGCAACGATACGGTATTGATAGTCAAATGAAGCGTTTATTTTGTTTATTGCCATTACTCGTTGCAGTCAGTTCGCACGTCTCAGCAACGCAAATGACCGGCTTCGCGACCGAGTATTACGATGAAGACGGATCACTGACGGAAATTTCTACAACAGTGCCCCTTTCACCGACCATCTCTATAGGCAAGCAAGCCGTACGAATGGAGGTTACTCACCTGTCAGATATCACCAGCACACCAGTTAACAAAGACAGTTCCGCACGCTGGGTCTGCCTTCATGATAACGATGACACCAATTACTGGTTCATTTCTGATAACGAAATGGGTGCAGGATTGTTAACTGCACTAGTTATAGCCAGGGATGGCATTCATAAAGAGTGTGCTAAAACAACGGAACCTGTCAGCGTCTCCGTCGCGAATGTTCCATTGTTGAATGCTACTCACAGGAATCTAATTGAATTGTTCGGCAAGAAAGGGATCGCCAAAAAGAAAGCGATACTTTTTTATCAGGAGACGCCAGTACAGAATGGATTCATCCAGAGTAATACGGTCTCGTATTACTTCGATGGCGAAAAAGTGCGTGGCGTAATCATCGGGCAAATTACCAGTAACTAGCTTGCAGACGCCCTCTCCAGAGGGAGAGGGCGTTAAGCCTGCCCACCCAACCGCATATGCAACAGTGGAAACGGATTCCCCTGCCCGTCCAGTTCCGAGCGTCCGACCTGCTCAAACCCCATATGGCGATAAAATGCGACGCCCTGCGGATTCTGCTCATTCACGTCCACTTCGTTTACACCAAACTCTGCGATGGCGTGTTTCAGCAGCAATTTCCCAACGCCCTTCCCCCGGCTCGCATCATCAACAAACAGCATTTCAATGCAGTTTTCATCCACGCCTAAAAAGCCGTGAATAACGCCTGCGTCATCGCGAGCAATCACAACCTTGAGGTTCGGCAGATAGGCGTTGAACAATAACGGGCGCAGCGCCGCAATATCGCTTTCCAGTAAAAAGTGATGGGTGGCGCGGACGGAGGATTCCCAGATCGCGACCAGACGTTCAAAGTGTTTGGGGAGTGCGGTTTCTATTTTCATGGGGGGATCATGATTAGAAAACCGAACTATTTCAATCCACTCTTTGCGATCTGTTCCCCATCACCCCATCCCTCGGTACCACCACAATACCTTCCTGCGCCGCCAGCACCGGGATGGCGGCTCCGCTCGCCCGTTCATGTCGTCTTTCTCCGTTGGGCTTTTAACGGAAGTCTATACAGGCGAGCCAGTAATGCCCCAGGAAGAAAGCACGATTTTTACTGCTTCACCCACACCAGCTGATCGGTTCGGAAGCCCAGGCTGCGCGCGGTGTTCAGGTAATCCTGCTTCACCGCATCCGGGATGGTCGGCGTGCGCGACAGGATCCACAGGTAGTCGCGGTTCGGGCCGCTCACCAGCGCATACTGGTACTTATCGTCCAGCCTAATCACGTTATACCCGCCGTAGAACGGTCCGAAGAACGACACCTTCAGCGCGGCGGTGGTCGGCTCGCCGGTAAAGTACGCTTTCCCCTCGCTCTCGTTCCACTTGTTCTTCACCGGATCAAAACCCCGGTTGAGCACGCTGATGCCGCCGTCGCTGCGCTCGCCGTAGGTCGCCGTCACCTGCTCCAGCCCGCGTTCAAAGCGGTTTTCCAGACGGGCGACCTCGTACCATTTGCCGAGATAGCGGCTGGCGTCAAAACCGGAAATCGGCTGCACGCCCTTCGGCGGCGTGGGGGATTTACAGGCGACCAGCGTCAGGGCAATCGCAACACCGGTCACAACAGGCCATAGCTTCATGAGAATTCCTTTCATTTGCACGGTTGGATGTTAAGTGTAGTGCACCGTTTCGGCGCTTCATCCCGTTCGGGAAAATTCGTAGTATATTGAGAGTATTCCTCCACTCTGGACACGGATATGGCTTACTCCATCGGCGAATTCGCCAGACTCAGCGGCATCACCGCCACCACCCTGCGGGCGTGGCAGCGTCGCTACGGTTTACTCAAGCCACAGCGCACGGAAGGCGGCCACCGCCAGTACAGCGACGAGGACGTCCAGCAGGCGCTAAAAATTCTCGACTGGGTAAAAAAAGGCGTCCCGATCGGCCAGGTCAAACCGCTGCTGGAACGCCCGACGCCGGGGCGGACCAACAACTGGCAAACCCTGCAGCAGAACATGCTGCAACGCCTGCAGGACGGCAAAGTCGAGTCCCTGCGCCAGATGATTTACGACGCCGGACGCGAGTATCCAAGGCCGGAGCTGGTCACGAACGTGTTGCGCCCGCTGCGCAGCCAGGTCTCGGCCAACGTCGCCGCCGCCATGACCCTGCGCGCGATCCTCGACGGCATCATCATCGCCTACACCTCGTTTTGCCTCGAAGGCGATAAAAAAGCGCCGGGCGATAACATTCTGCTCAGCGGCTGGCACCTGAACGACCCGTGCGAGATCTGGCTCGAAGCCCTGATGCGCACCGGTCAAGGCCACCGCATCGACATCCTGCCGGTTCCCCCTGACGCGCTGGCACCGGAAATTTTCCCGGAGCGCAAATGGCTTCTGGTCACCAGTGGCAAACTCACCGCCGGGCGGAAAAAGCAGGTGGAGCAGTGGCAGCAGCAGGTATCGCTTGAAGTGATTATCCTCTGATAATTTTCTCCTGCGGGAATCTTCACGAAAAGTTGAATATTTTTCCGCGCGACAGATGCTAACGTTTTCCTGTGACTGACAACTTCACAGGAAAACAACATGAAAAAAACTGCCCCTCTGCTGATCCTGGCCTCGATGGCCTTTGCCCCTGCTGCCTTTAGCGCCCCTGCTGGCACGCTGAGCGTCCATATTCTCGACCAGCAAACCGGGATGCCGCCGTCGGATGTGACGGTGACTCTCGAAAAGCAACAGCAGGACAAATGGACTCAAATTGCCAGCGGCAAAACCGACCACGACGGCCGCATCAAATCGCTCTATCCGCAGGATCAGGATATGCAGCCCGGCGTGTATAAAGTGACCTTCAAAACCGCTGATTACTTCCACGGCAAAAAGCTGGACTCCTTCTTCCCGGAGATCCCGGTGCTGTTTACCGTCACCCGCACCAACGAAAAGCTGCACATCCCGCTTCTGCTGAGCCAGTACGGTTACTCGACCTATAAGGGCAGTTAAGACGCATTGATTTTAAAGGATTATAAAAAATAGTTCCGCGAATACTTGGACAAATTAGTCATGTTGTGTAAGTTTTAGTTGTATGAACGGGAGGACCACATCATGACAACGAAACCTGTGCTCGGTATTAGCGGATGTTTGACCGGCTCCGCCGTTCGCTTTGACGGCGGACACAAGCGTATGGGCTTCGTCATGGATGAGCTGGCCCAGTGGGTGAGCTTCAGGCCCGTCTGCCCGGAAATGGCGATCGGCCTGCCGACGCCTCGCCCGGCCATACGCCTGACGCTGACGGACAGCGGCGAAACGCAGCTCCGTTTCAGCAAGCCGCCTCATGATGACCTCACGCAGAAAATGGCCGACTTTACGGCGGACTATCTGCCAAAAATCGGCGATCTGTCGGGATTTATCGTCTGCGCAAAATCCCCAAGCTGCGGCCTAGAACGCGTGCGGCTGTACGATGAAAACGGCAACCGGGGCCGCAAGGAGGGTGTCGGGCTGTTCACCGCTGCCCTCCTTGAAACCTGTCCGTGGCTGCCTGTGGAAGAAGACGGACGCCTGCACGATCCTGTGCTGCGGGAAAACTTCGTCGAGCGCGTTTTTGCGCTGCACGAACTGAACACGCTGCGTAAAAATGGCCTCACCCGCCGCGCGCTGCTGGACTTCCACAGCCGCTACAAGCTCCAGCTGCTGGCGCACCATCAGGCAGGCTACCGTGAAATCGGCCCGTTCGTCGCCTCGCTGCACGAGTGGGAAGACCTGGACGCCTTCTTCGTGGCGTACCGGGAAAAGCTGATGACCATCCTGAAAAAACCCGCCTCGCGGAAAAATCACACCAACGTGCTGATGCATATTCAGGGGTATTTTCGTAACCAGCTGAACACCCGCCAGCGCGGCGAGCTGCGCGACGTGATCCTGAACTATCGCAACGGACAGTTACCTATTCTCGCCCCGATCACGCTGCTGAAGCACTACCTGGCCGAATACCCCGACCGGTATCTGATGACGCAAAACTACTTTGATCCCTATCCTGATGATTTGGGTCTGCGTCTGGCAGTAACCTGACGATAAAAATGCGAAGGCCCGTTTGACCCACAGAGGCCCAAAGCAGTACCCCGTTTAGACGACATCCTCACTGTCGTCTCTTTTTTGCATTTCATCTTAAATACTGTGATTATATACAGGCTTATTCTGCAAAAAGGGGCCTGCCTGTGATCAACACCCTGCACATTCAAAACTACCGCTCCATTCGCGATATGTCGCTGGAGCTGGAGCAGCTCAACATCGTCTTCGGGCCGAACGGTACCGGTAAATCCAATATTTACAAGGCGATACACCTGATGCACAGCGCCGCCCAGGGGCTGTTTTCCCAGGCGCTGGCGAACGAGGGCGGCATTCTGAAGGTGTTCTGGGCAGGTAAAACCCGTAGCGACCAGCTGCGGCGGATGAATCTGGCGGTGGAAACAGAGACCTACGAATACGAGCTGCAGGTCGGGTTTGTGGAGAAGCTGCCCTATCCCTCGCAGTTTCAGCTCGACCCGGTGATCAAAGAGGAGTCCATCTGGCTGAGCGGCCAGCACCGCCGACCGTCGTCACAGCTGATGAAGCGCAGGAATCAGGCGGTGTTTCTGAATAACGTGCATCACGAGAAAGTGACCCACAGCGGCACGCTGTATGAGAATGAATCGGTGTTCGGGCAGCTCGGCGAGCCGCATCTTTACCCGGAAGTGTCGCAGATGCGCGAGTCCCTGCGTAACTGGCGATTTTATCATGAGTTTTCTGTATCAATCGGCTCGGCAATGCGCGCCCCGCAGGTCGGTTTCCGCTCTCCGGTGCTGGCCAGCGACGGTGCCAACCTGGCGGCCGCGTTTCAGACCATCGTCGAGATTGGCGACGAGCTGCTGCTGATGCGCATCCTTGACCAAGCCTTCCCCGGCTGCGTGTTTTACAGCGACAACACCGGCGGACGTTTTCGCATGATGATGCAGCGCGAGGGGCTGAGCAGGCCGCTGGAACCGGCGGAGTTCTCCGACGGCACCCTGCGCTTTCTGTGCCTGGCGGTAGCGCTGTTAAGCCCGCGCCCACCGGCGTTTATCGCGTTGAACGAACCGGAAAACAGCCTGCACCCGCAGATGCTGCCCGCGCTGGCGAGCTTAATCGCCGAGGCCAGCCGCTACTCGCAGATCTGGCTCACCAGCCACTCGCCGGAGCTGGCGAAGCTGATTGAGAAGCACAGATCGTTTTCGCTGTATCAGCTGTCGATGGTGGAGGGGGAGACGCGGGTGGAGAGGCTGGGGTAGTCTCCAGAAGTACGGAGACTGTTTTTCCGCATCTCGCTCAGATAGCTATTACCAGCAACAACTCGATCCGGCACAGTTATTGAGAGCGAATGAATTTTTTCTATTACAATGAGATAGTTAAAAGTTATTAATGCTAAAGCTTTCTAAGATTGCTGACAGTTGTTCCTAACGCGCCTTTTTAGACCGAACACGCTCCCCCCTAGCAACGATAACTCTGGGTAAGTGGCCTATGCAGACATAGCAAATAAGGATTATGTACAGTTCTTAACGACGAACAACACATAATCAACAGTATCTCTTGCCCCACTAATCTCTTCAAAAGCCAGCAATGAGGGTGACAGTAGTTCAACTACACCCCTGAAAGATGCGCAGTACAACATCCATCGATTGGTGGGTGAGACGGCTAATTAAGATTATTCAGGCCATGTCAAACCATCGCTAAACTTTTCATACCAATACTTTCTTGAGTAAAGATCATCCCGATCTAGTTGATAAATTAAATCTCGAATTCTTTTCTCAGGTTCGTATTCATATTTATACAACATAGTGGCAAGTTCGGATTGCATACCGAAAAGTTCGTCAAAAAGAGATTGAGCGCTTTCAAAATCAGAGCAGCCGATCTGATGAATTAGCGATGCGATACGCTCTTCATACAACCGAATGTAACGTTTTATTGATAAAACAGCATCCCTGTATTTCTCAAGATCCCGTTGCAACTCAGGCCAATTATCCATCCCGTCTCCCATTATTTAATCTTAACTGGTTGAATGTGACCAACTTGTCCAGTTTTCGGGTTGTAAATCATTTCAAGCCCTGCACCTTCATATCTTAAGTAACCAGGTGCGCCTCTCGGATCTGGTTCAACTTTCGGATTACTATTCAAAACTTCTCTTGCTTGTAGGAAGGGAGCAGGTCTGCCTTCTGACCATAACTTCTCATAATAGCTTTTGCTGAATTTCATGCCTTCAACAGCGTAAAACTCACCATCAAAGTTTATCTTTTTCCCAACACCAAGGTAGCTTAATTTATTTGAAGCAGCTTGCCCTATCAGAGGCGTTACCGAAGCTGCAATGATCTCCAGACCCTGCTTAGTTTCGGTATAGCTTTCTGCGGTCTGACGATCAACTCCTTTGGTGACCATGAAATAGTTAATCATGGCATCTTTCACCTGCTGCTGATTCTGTGCATCAACACTGGTGATATCAAGGAGATTGACTATCTGCCCATACGCATCAGCGTACTGTTGGCTATATTTCGAGTTATAAGGGCCATCTTCATATCCCTCTTTTGTTGCAATGACTTTTAGTCTTGCACCTGCACACGCTGAGCTACCCGCATTACCATTACCGCAGGCATCAATAACGTCTTTATCACTGGCAATGTCTTTCTCGCGCAGAGCGTCATATTTCTGTTTCGCTAACTCACGCTCTTTTGGGTCTTTGCTGTTCTGGAGAGTCTGTTTCGCCAGCTCAAGCTCTGTCTTTTCAGACACGCTAAGATAGTTATTCTCCGCAGTATTCTTCCCGGCACTGGCTCCAGCCGCCGCACCAGCCGTATTTCCCCCGGCAATTCCGCCAGCCATACCCGCTGAAACAGACGCCAGCGTACTCACGGTTTGCTTCTGGTCTTCCGTCAGTTTCGACGGGTCTGTGACCGAATAGAGCTGTCTGGCAATTGCTGTCGCAACCAGTTCGCCGGATGCAGCCCCCGCAGCGCCCGCTGCGGCACTGTTGCCCTGAAGCGCTGCGGTTACGCCGCCGAGGATGGCATGGGCAATCGCTTTTGCCGCCGTGTTGTCATTAATGCCTGCACGGTGACCGATAATGTACGCCAGTTCTGGCGCTGACGCGCCCGCCAGCGCCCCGCCGATATTGCCGCCCGCCAGTCCCTGCAGCGCTGCCGTAGCCGCCTGGATGCCGCGCTGCAGATCGCTGCCGGTACCATATTTTTCCTGCGTCTCTTTATATTCCGGCGTAGCACGCAGTTTCGCCAGATAATCCTGGCGCTCTTTTTCTGTCGCGTTAGCCGGAATATCACCGTATTTATCCTTTGCCGCCTTCAACCCGTTCAGGTCACCCTGCGTCCTGGCAATATCCGCCACCTGGCTGCCAATGTCGCTGATCATCCCGACTGCGTTCAGGCGGTTCTGCTCTTTCTCCTTGTCGAAGATTGGGCTGATGCTGTCGTTGGCATGTTCGGTATCGCGGCTCAGATCGGCCACGTCCTGCTTCTGGTTTGCCTTGTCGCGGATGGTGAGGGAGCCCTCAGCCACGGCGGCCTGTGTGGTACCCTCCTTATGACCTTTATTACCCGCAGCGGAGATCATGCCGCCCGGCAGGTTGCCCTGGAATTTATCCCCGAAGCTGCCGCCGCCGCTCAGGCTGATACCGGAGTGCGAGGTTTTAAAGTCCGCTTCATTGTGGATATCGCTGAAGCCCAGCGTCCCGGTATCGAGGCTGTTTTTGTCCGGCGTGGCGGTAGAGGCGATAACCGCGCCATCAAGCTGGGTGTGATGCCCCACGGTGATGTCGAATCCGCCGTCCCCGGCATACAGCCCGGTCTGTTCGGCCACCGAATCAAAGCGGCTCTTCATCTTGTCCTGGCTGGCGTTGATATAGCCTGAACCGGACATAGTGCCGAAGGTGAAGCTGCCCCCCGCCGCAACGCTGGTCTGCTTGCTGTCGTAGTCGCTGTTGTTCTGCTGGCTGCGCATCAGCAGATCGTGACCAACGTCCGCCACGATTTTATTGCCGTTAACCTGAGCGCCATCAAGCACGGTGTCGTGCCCGCTTTTTAGGGTGACGTTTTTGCCGCTGTCGATTGTGGTTTCGGTCCAGTCGGTACCGTTGCCTTTATCCTTGCCGTGCGCGGCGTTGACGTTGGCAAACACGCTGATACCCGCGCCGTTGCCTCCGGCACCGATGCTCACGCCAATGCCGCCACCGCTGCTGCTGTTCTTGCCGCTGGTTTTTTGGGTATTCGCCGCGCCGGACAGCAGAATGTCGTTCTGTGCATCCAGCGTGGTGTCGCCCCCGGCTTTCAGCTGGCTGCCCGCAATCACGATGTCGCCGCTGTTCACGCCGTTGTTTTTGCCGTTCGCGGTGATGGCGAGATTGTTGCCTGCGTTCAGCGTACTGCCTGCCACCGCATCACTCTCAGCATGCTGCTGTGATTTCGACTTCTGGGTCGTCAGCGAGAGGCTCACACCCATTGCGTTCGGGTCGCCGGTGGTTGCCGCCATATCCGCTGCCTGCCCGGCCTGCACGCCGGACAGCACCGTTTTGGTGGCCTGAAGGGCTTTCAGACGGCCATCACTTTGCTCTTTGGTCTCCTGCGCCGCGCTCACGGCATTGTTAATAGCGCTACCGACGGTGCCGGAGAGCGCCACGGTAAGCCCGCTTTTCTTCTGCTCGAAGGTTTCATCCCGGGTGCGCTTGTCGTGCCCCGGCTCGATGATGACGCTGTCGCCGCTGAGGCTTAAATCCTTCCCGGCGATAAGATCCGCCCCGCCGATGTGGGTCTGGTTTCCGGCAGAAATCGCGACGTTACCCCCCGTCGAGCCCACCGTACTGAAGCTCTGGCTCTGGGTGGTGCCCTTCTCACGAAGATCGTGCGTGCTTTTACTGCTGCCGATGGTGAAACCAATCCCGCCCGAGCCCATCAGGCCAGATTTTTTCTCTTCCTTAAAGCGCCAGGAGGTGTCGGTGTTGGTGGCCGCCACGATATCGACGTTGTTGCCCGCCTTAAGCTGCACGTCGCCATCGCCCGCCACGGCGGAGCCTGACACCCGCAGGTTATTGCCCGCCACCACCTGCACGTTGTCGCCGCTCAGCAATGAGCCGGATTCACGCGTCGCGCTGTCCTCCTCGATGGTGTGGGTGGTTTTCTTGCTCAGGAAACCTTTCTTGGTTTTGGTCTGCTCTTTGTAGTGATAATCGCTTTCGGTTGCGGTATCGAGACTGACGTCGCGGCCTGCCGCCACGCCGATATCGCCCTTCGCCGTCACCTGCGCAGCTTCGGTGGTGACATCGCGCCCGGCGAGGATCTGCGTATTCGCCCCGCTGGCGATCTCGGTTCCCTGCTGACGCACGGACTCGTTAATAACGGTTTTCTTGCCTGACCTGTAGCTGTCGCCCTGCGTGGTCTCTTCCGCAGCCAGATTCACGTCGCGACCCGCCTGCAGCCCGACGTTTTTCTCCGCCGCCAGCGCGGCGGCCTGCGCGTTGATATCCTGCCCGGCCTTCAGCACCAGGTTATCGCCTGCGGAAATCGTGGTGCGGTCGAGCCCGGTGCTGTGGGATTCGCTTTTCCCTTTACGGCTGCTTTCGCTCGTCTGTGCCGCGTTCAGGTTGAGATCGTTGCCCGCGCTCAGCCCCGCGCTGCCGCCCGCCTTCAGGTCGCTGGCGGTCACGTCAAGGTTGTGCCCGGCATTCACCAGCAGGTTGCCGCCCGCGGTGACGTTACTTCCCTGATACGTGACGGATGAGCGGCCGGTTTTCTCCCGGCTGGAACTGTATGCGTCGTTGATCTGATTCGCGTTGACGGCAATATCGCCCCACGCGTTCAGCAGCATATCGCCGCCAGAGGCCAGGTTCGCCCCGGTCACGGTGATGTTTTTCCCCGCCTCAAGCGACAGGCCATCCTGCGCGGTAATGGACGCCGTGTTGCCCAGAAGCGTGTCTTTCAGGCTGATGTTGCCGTACTTCCCTCCGGCGTTGATATCAATCTGCTCAACCTGGGTCAGGTTGTTGATGCTGCCGTCCAGGCTCTCCAGCGCGACCGTTTTGCCGCTTATGGTGGAGCTGATGTTATTGATATCGCCGATGGCGCTCAGGTTCAGGTCGCCGCCCGCTTTCATCAGGCCGTTGTTGAGGTTGCTGATGCTGTTCTGGCTGTCGAGCGTCAGGCTGTTATTCGCCAGCATTGAGCTGCCGCTGTTGGTGATGCTGCCGCCCTTCAGGGTGACGTTGTTACCCGCGATTACGCTGCCGTTATTGACGGTGACGTCCTTCGGCGACAGGTAGAGTTTCGGCACCATCACCGTTTCGCCGTTGACGGTGGCTTTCTCCCACCACAGCAGGCTGTGGTCGAGCGCGGCAATCTGATCCGCAGTCAGCGAAACGCCAAACTGCAGGCCCAGCGACTGCTGCGCCGCCGCGGCGTTATCCATCAGATAGCGCATCTGATCCAGATCGGAGCCGATGCCGTTCAGGTAGCGGTTACCGGTCTGGTTGAGCACCACGTTGGAGACATAGCGGGTATCAAATGCCGCATCGCCCAGGAAACGGTAATCGTAGTCCGGGTTCAGGTTGAGGCGGCCCAGCATATAAGACGAGCCGAGGAACTGCTTCTCATCGGTAAACGCCAGCCGCGTCTCCTGCGGGACAGTGGACGATGGCTTGACCCCGAGCATGGCGTTCAGGTCGGCAAACAGGGCGGGATCGAGCTGCCCGAGGCCGTTCAGTTTCGGGTTGATGTTGATCAGGTACGGGCTTTTCGGGTTGTCGGAGAAGACAAAATAGCCGTTGTTGCCCGACGGCAGCGGGTAAGCGCTGGTATCGACGCGCTGGCCCTGATAGTGCCCGACGGCCCCGCCCTGAGCGGTGTTGAGATCGGCGGTGGTGGCTCCGGCGTTCGCCAGTGCGTCCAGCTGTCCGAGATTGGCGTTGCCTTTCTGCGTGGTGGCAATGTTGCTGAGAGAGGTGCCCGACGCGCCGCTGTTTTCCAGCGCGCCACCGCCGTTAAGCTGCTGCAGCGCACCCTGGAGCTGATCGTTCCACTGCGGCGAGTTCACCGCCACGGTACCGGTAGCGTTGAGCCCCTGCTTTTGAACGCCGCTGCCGATGGTCTGGTTGCTGAGGGTGTTCAGGGACGGCGTGGAGATAACGTTGCTGACGCCACCTGCATTGGCTGTGGTATTGGTGTTGCTGATGTTGCTGGTGAAGTTTGCGGTGACGTTGCCACCTGCCTGGATGACGGCGCGATAGATTGCACCAGCCCGAGATTCAGTATTATGGCCCGTCAAAGCAAAGGTAAGGTTATTGTTGACAGGACGAGTGATATATACATCGACACCACCACCGCCGGATGGTTGATCCATATAACTAACGGGGTCGGTAGCCACCTTACCCGTAAAGGTATAAGTTAAATACTCTGTGCTTGCCCCATCCTGCCAGGATTGATTATTGAAGCTTCCTCCGGAAAGATTGATATCCCGATTAGCAAGAACATTGCTGGCTTCATTATTCAATGAACCAGCAATTATGGTTATATCGCGTCCGGATGCAATTCGGCCTGCTTCACCCTGGCTGGTTACACTTGTTAACGACTCAGAAAGTATAATTTTTCGGGAGAGATAATCCTTAAATGGCGCATAATAAAATTTATAATGTGATTCACAGAGTCCCTCAGCACACCCCCCTCCGCCATGGACATACCGATAGTCGTAATAGACGCCGACACTACCTTCAGGCATATCATCAATATTAACGACAAGCGTTGGTTCCGCCGTAGAAGTCACAGTGTTTGTCGTCGTCGAAGCAGTTAAACCATCTCTGCGATTTAACAAACTGGCGGTCTTAATCCCAATATCGCCACCCTGCGTCTCAATATTCCCCGACGTGTTCACCACCTGGCTGTTGGCATTCCCCGCTGCATCCCGCTGCATCCACAGGTTGTTCCCCGCCATGATGTCGCCGCGCTGGTTGGTGATGCTGTCGGCAAACAGCGCCAGGTTATTCGCCGCGTACAGCAGAGCGGTATTAACGATGGTACCCGGCGCGCTGAGGGTCAGCGAGCCGCGCGTGCCGGTGAAGCCGTCGACGGTAATGTTGCTCCGGCTGGCCACGGTGATGTCGCCCCCGCCCTGCACCGCGCCCGCGGCGTTCAGCGCCACGCTGCTGCCGGAGAGCGTGCTGGTACCGCCGCCGGTGGTGATTTGTCCGTTGTTGCTGAGCTGCCCGCCCGCGCTGAGGTTCACCGCCTGCCCCTGCAGCACGCTGCGGTTATCGATGTCGCCACTGCTGCTGATGGTCAGGGTTCTGCCTGCCGCCACGGCGGTCCGGCTGGTAAACGCGTTCGTCAGCTGCAGCGTTAAATCCCCCAGGGACACCAGCTGGCCGGTGAGGTCCAGCCCCCGGCTCTGCAGCCACAGGTTGCCGCCGCTCAGTAGCTTACCGCCCGCGCTCTGGGTCACCTGGTCAGCATTAATGTTCAGCTGCGCGTTGCCGAGCAGCGTGCCGCTGTTGTTCAACTGACCGTAGTTAACTGTTAACTCTCCCGCCTGGGTGGTGCCCTGGCTGGCAAGCGTGGTGCCGGTCAGCGTGGCGCGATCGGCCACCCACGTACCGCCGTTAGTGGCGTTCGCCGCATTAAGAATAAGGTCGGTGGCCTGCAGCCAGCCGGTGCTGGTGAACTGCGGCGTACCGAGCGTCAGGCGGGCGCCGGAAAGCAGCCTGCCGTCGTTACGCGCCTGCGAGGAGGCGGTCACGCGCGTCTCGCCACCGCCCTGAATCAGGCCGTAGTTAAATAATGTGGGCGTGGTCAGCGTCAGGCCATCGCGGCTGACGATTTCGCCCCCGCCGTTGTTGGTCAGCGTGCCGCTGAGCGCCAGCGTCGCGCCGTTATCGCCCTGCAGACGTCCGCCGTTGGTGAGCGTCCCGGTGGTAATGCCGAGCGTGCTCCCCTGGATTTTGCCGTCGCTGGTGACGGAGGCCGCCGTAACATTCAGCGCCCCGCCGGAGAGCAGGGTCCCGGTTGATTGCTGGCTCACCGCGCCGGTCTGGCTGAGGGTCAGACCATTCACGCCGCTGATGGCGCCGCTGTTGCTGAGCGTGCCGCTTTTCAGCATCAGGTTTTTCGCCGCCCACTGCCCCTGGTTTGCCAGCGTGGCGGCCTGCAGCGTCGCGCTGCCCAGCGCGGTGATCTTGCTACCTGCGGTGCCGGTGAGCGTGTCGGCCAGCGTCATCTGCAGCGCGTCGGCGCTCTGCACCGCGCCGCTGTTGGTGAGCGACTGGGCGTTAAGCAGAATGTTCTGTGCCTGCCAGCTTCCGGCGTTGGTCACCGCACCGGACGTTATCGTCAGGGTGCCCTGGGTGAGCAGCTTGCCGCCTGCGCCGTTAATAAGTTTCTGTTGCGGCGCGGCCATCGCCATGCGCGCCATCAGCCGCTGCTGCCCCTGAACGGTCAGGCTCTGCAGGCCGGTCAGGGTGCTCTGGTTGTTAATGCTGCCCTGACGCAGCGCGAGGGTGTTCCCCTGCACGGTGCCGCTGTTTGTAAGGGTGCTGCCGCCGAGCGTCACATCGCCCTCGCTGAGGAGCTGCCCGCGGTTATCCAGCGTCTGTGCGGTGATATCCGCCCCGCCCTGGCTCATCAGCGAGCCGGTTGAGGTCAGCGTGCCGCCTGCGTTTGCCGTCAGCGTCCCCTGGCTGAGCAGTGACCCGCCGTGCGACCAGTCGGTAGCGCTGATCTCTGCGCCGTTCCCCTGCAGCGTGCCCTGGGTGGTCAGCTGGCCTGCGTCCAGCGTCAGCATGCCGCCGGAAAGCGTGCGCGAATTCGTGCCCGTGGTCAGCGTGGTGCCGGTGAGCGCCAGGCCGTTCGTTCCCTGCATCAGCCCGCCGTTGTTGAGATCGCGGGCGTTGAGAGACAGCGTGCCGCCCATGATGCGCCCCGGGTTCGCCAGGGTGTCCGCAGTGAAGGTGGTTGCGCCGCCGCTCTGCAGCAGCCCGGTATTCGTTAACGCCCCGCTGAGCGTGCCGCCGAGCCCCGTCTGCCCGTTCACCGTGCCGCTGTTGGTGAGGGAGCTGCCCGTCATGCCCAGCGTCGCGCCCTGCAGCGTACCAGCGTTCGTCAGCTGTCCGCCCTTCAGCGTGAAGCCGCCGCCGGAGAGCCATTTGCCGTTCAGCTCGTTGATAAAGCGATCGGCGGTGGCGTTAACAGCGTTGCTGCCCTGCATCAGGCCGCTGTTGCGCAACTCCGCCGCGCCTGCGGTCAGCGTTTTGCCCGCCACCGTGCCGCTGTTGGTCAACGTCGTCGCGTTAAGCGCGGCATCGTCAGTGGCAACGAGGTTCCCTGTACTGGTCAGGGTGTTGCTCAGGCTAAGATCCAGGCTCTGCGCCTGAATATCACCCTGGTTAGTCAGGCCACTTCCCCGGAGGGTGAACCCGCCGTCCACCAGCAGCAGACCGGCGTTATCAAGCGTATCGAGGTTTAAATCCAGGTCTCTGCCGCTCACCAGCTGTCCGGTATTCCTGTTACTTAGCGCGCGGGTGGTCAGCGACAGCGCGTCGTTACCCTGCAGAATGCCGGAGTTGGTCAGCTGCGCGGCGTTCACCGCCAGCGCTTTCCCGGCCAGCTGACCGTCGTTAAACAGCTGCGCCGCCGTCAGCGTAAACAGGTTCTGGCTGAGCAGAGCCCCTTTGTTGTCCAGCCTGCCGGTTGCGGCAAGCGTCAGGGCGTCCAGCGTCTGAACGCTGCCCTGGTTGCTCAGGTTCTCTGCGCCAAGCTTCGCGCTGCGCCCCTGCAGGCTGCCCGCGTTGCTGAGGGTTTGTCCGCTCAGGGTCAGGGTCTCACCGCCCGCCACCTGCCCCTGAGTCTGGTTCGTGAAGGTGTCGCCGGACCAGGCCAGCGCGCTGCTGCCCTGAAGCAGGCCGCTGTTCTGCAGGTCGCCCCGCAGGGTCAGCACTTTCGCCAGCAGTTGGCCCCGGTTATCGGTATTGCCGGCCTGAACGTCGAGCGCCTGCTGGCTGAGCACCTTACCGCTGTTGGTCAGTGCGCCCTTCACCGCCGCCGTCACGCCCGCTTCCCCGAGCGCGTTACCAGTGTTAATCCACTCGCCGGTGGCCAGGTTTAGCGTTTTGCCCTGCAGCAGCCCGGCGTTGTTCAGGGTGGCGTGGTGCAGATCGAGCGCGCCGCCGGAGAGCAGCATGCCCGACTGCTGGTTGCTAAGCTGCGCCCCCGTCGCCGTCAGGGAATGAGTTCCCTGCAACGTGCCGCCGTTGATGACCGACGCGCTGTTGAACCGGGCGTCGGTACCGGCCATCAGCCCGTTGTTCGTCAGGCTGGCGGCGGTCAGGGTCAGGCCGTCCCGGGCAATCACCCGCCCGTCGGCATCGTTGCTGGCCTGGCGGGTCAGGTTCAGCAGCAGCGCGGTGGCGCTGAGCTCGCCGCTGTTGGCAAGCGCGTCGCCGTTAAGCGTCAGCGTTCCGCTGCTGCGCAGCGCGCCGCGGTTAGTGATGTCTGCTACGCTGAGCGTCAGGGTATCTTCCCCCTGAACGGTGCCCTGGTTTTGCAGGCTGTTCGCCGTCACGTGCAGGTCGCTGGCCGCAATATTGCCCGCGTTAACAAGCGTGGTGCCGTTCAGCGTGACCTGCTCGTCCGCCAGCAGGCCTCCGCTGTTGGTCAGGATGAGGTAATCGCTGCTCAGATTGACGCCGTTGATTTCACCCTGGTTTGTCAGCGCATCGCCTTTAACGCGCAGCGTGCCGTCGGTGGTGATAAGCCCGCTGTTAGCCAGAACAGGTATGTTCAGCGTTAAATCCTGCGCGCTGTAGACCGAGCCCCCGGTCAGATTCGCAAGCGATCCGGTTTTCAGATTGAACAGGGTGGTTCCCTGCAGCAGCCCGCCGTTCTCCACCGAGGCAGCGTCCAGCGCCAGCGTACCGGCAACCAGAGAGCCGCTGCTGGTAATGCGCCCGGAGGCCGTCAGGGTCATGCGGTCCGCTTTTGCGACGCCGGACTGGAGGATGTTCTGTCCGCCGATCGTGATGGCGCTGGCGGTAAGCTCCCCGCCGCTGGTCAGGTCGCCGGTCGCGTTAAAGCTCAGCGTGTCACCGGTAGATTTCCCGGCGTGCGCAATCGTGCCCGCCGTCACCGACAGGGCGCCTTTCGCCGCCTGGGTGCCGTTCAGCGCGGCATTCTGCGCCTGCAGCGTGAGCGCCTGCCCGCTCTGCAGGTGGGCATCCAGGCCGGTGGTCAGATCGCTGGTGGAAACGGTTAATGCCCCCGCCGCGTCCGTCTGCCCGTTGAGGCTGGCGCTGCGGGTCGCGGTAAGCTGGACATCGCCCTGGCTGGTGGTACGGGATGCCTGACCGCTGGTCAGGGTATCGGCCTGCGCCGTCAGCGCCGTCGCGCCGGACAGGGTGCCGTTCTGTTCAAGGGTGCCTGCGGTCACGTTCATCGCGCCGTCAGCCAGCAGGCTGCCACGGTTACGCAGGGTCTGCTGCGCCGTAACGTTCGCATCGCCTTTCGCACTCAGCGTGCCCTGTTGCTCCAGGGTTCCCGCGCTAAACGCCAGGTTGCCGCCGCTCTGCAGGGTGCCGTTGTTGGTCACCGTCTGCCCCTTCAGGGTGACGTCGTTACCCTGCGCCGTGCCGCCGTTCGTCAGGTCTCCGGCGTTCACATCCAGATGGCCTTTCGCCGCCAGCTGCCCGCCGTTTGACACCCTGTCGCCGGAGAGCATAAGGTCGCGCCCCGCATTCACCTGTCCCTGGTTACTGACAGTGCTGCCCGTCAGGCGGATATCATCCGTGGCATCGGCCCGGCTCTGGCCGTCCAGCACCAGCTGTCCGCCGCTCAGCGCCAGGTTCTCCCCTGCCGAGATCGCACTGCCCGTGGCTGACAGCGTGCCGCCGCTGGTCAGCGTCGTGCGGGTATCGCTTCCACTGCGGGTATGGGTCAGCGCGATATCCTTTCCGGCCGCCACGCTGAACGCACCTTTACTGGTCACACTGCCGCCCGCGATCTGCACTTTCCCCTCACCAGAAAGGCGCATCTCGCCGCTGCTGGCGAGCGTGCTGTTATTGAGTGCCACATCCTGCGAGCTGGCCACATTCAGCGCGCCACCGGCCTGATGGCTGCCGCTGAGGGCCACCCCCGCGCCATTCGCGCTAATCGAGCCGCTGGCCAGGGTGTTCGTGACCGTCAGTTTCCCGCCCGCATCAAGCTGAATATCGCCCTGGCGCGCATTCAGGTTGCCGAGGTTCACCCCCACGCCCGTCTCGCTGGAGACCAGGCGGATACGGTTGGCATACATCCCGCCGAGCGCGCCGGTATCCACCGCCACCACGGGCGCGGCGCCCTCACCGATAATCGGCTTAACGCTGCCGTCTGCGCCCACGCGGTTCGCCCCTGCCGTCACCGTCAGGTCGTTCGCGTGGATCGCGGCGTTCACTTCCGTTGCGCGCGCAATAATCGACAGCGCGTCGCTCTTGCTGGCATCCAGCCCCTGACCTTCAACCGTAATGGCGCCTTTCGTTACATCCAGCGCCAGCAGGTTACCGTTAGCGTCAAACTGCGGTTTACCCGTGGTCAGCGTGGCGTTGGGGATGTTGATAAATCCGCAACCGTTACAGGTGATCCCGTACGGGTTGGCCACCATGACGTTTGCCGCCTTACCGGCAACTTCCGTGTAGCCCTGCAGCTGCGAGCGGCTGGCGCCCGTGACTTCGTTGATGATGCCTTTCGCTTCCCGCCCGGCCTGCAGGTTGGGGTTGTTCTGGATAAGCCCGCCCAGCTGGGTCTGGGTTAAACGGTCCGTGCCGTTATTGAGGATAAGCCCCTCTTTGCCGACGTTATACTCACCGAACTGGTTATGCGAAATGCCCGCCCCGTTCGGCGTGGCGATATTGACGACCGGAACCCCGTTCCCCGCCTGATCCACCGTGGTCTGCCCGGTCGGCGTAAGCGTCGCCGCGACGGCAGGCGCCATCGGCTGCCAGATCATCAGGCCGCAGACAATCCAGCTGATCAGACGCTGCGAGAAACGAACGGGTGGGTGACGGGTATCCATAGTCGTAGAGTCTCTTAAAGCGTGAAGGCAATGCGCCAGTTAACGCTCACATGATCCGGGCCGAGCCAGTCGGGGTAGTGCAACGGCGTACCGACCGAAATCTGGCTGCTGTACCAGCGCCCTGCGCTGCTCAGCCCCACCGAGCCTCCCCACAACGTGCCGGAGGCAAAGCGGTCCTGGCGATCTTTTTCCAGCCAGCCGCCGTCAACGGCGACCGTGGCGCTCACCGCGCCAATCACCGGGAGGGTGAAGAGGGAGTAACCCAGCTCGTTACGCCAGTAGCCGCCGTTATCCCCGGACAGGTACTGTTCTTTAAAACCGCGCACAGAGCTTTCGCCGCCGAGCGTCAGCCGCTCGGCGCCGTACAGCCGGTCAGGCGACCACTGGCCGTAGGCGCTGGTCAGCCACCACGCGTTACGGGCGACAGGACGCTGGAAACTGGCGTTCAGGCTCCATTTACGGAACTCTGCGCGCGGCATATCCCCGGATTTATTTTCATCGGTTTCGGCATTGAACCACGGCATGCCGTGGCTCCAGGTCGGGTTGAAGGTCGCCACGCCGCCCAGCATTTTTTGCGTGTGCGTAATCCCCAGGACCAAGCTGGAGAGGTTACGCGTGCTGCTCTGAAGCGGCGCGTCGTTCAGCCAGTTGCGGCTGGAGCGCTGAACCACGCCTGCCGCAATGCCGGTTTTCACATCCCCGTTACGGAAAACCACCCACGACGCGTTGACGCGGTGGGTTTTTGTATCGCCTGTAGAGAGCCAGTTGAACCCCTGGTTATTGATGGTGGTGCGGTAGTTACTCCAGGCGTAGCTGTAGTCCAGCAAGCCATAGCCAAACGGCACGCTGACGCCCGCCTGGAAATTCTGCGCATCGTACGCGCTGGCAAAATCACTGCTGCGCCCGCCGCTGACAAACCATTTATCCGCCAGCCCCAGCATATTATTCGCGGTGAGCACGCCATTCAGCTGGTCTTCACCGGTGCTCTTCTGGCCGCTATTATCCAGGCTTACGGATGCACTTAAGGGAAATTCCGGTTTTGCCGTGAGATTAACAATCGAATATCCGGCCTGCGTCCCCGGCAGAATTTCAATCTGAACCGGCTCGGTGCGCAAACGGTTTATTTGCTCCATGCCTTGTTCGATGTCACGTAAATTAAGGATACGCCCCACGCGTCCCGGAAACGCCATTTTCAGCATTCGCGGCGTTTCGCCTTCCAGACGGATCGCTTCCAGCCGCCCTTCCAGCACAACAATATTCAGCTGACCGCCGGAGAGATCCTGCTCGGTGAGAAAAGCGCGGCTGGTAATATATCCCCGGCTGATATACCAGTCAGAAATATGGGCGAGAAGTTCCGTTATTTTCGCCATATCCAGACACTGGCCCTGCCACGGCGCAACAAGGCTATGCTGGGTTTTTGGGGAGATTAAGGTCGCGCCGGAAAGCGTAATGCTGTTAATGGTGAAACAAGGCCCGGAGCCGGTAACAGGCCGTGGTCTGGCGGGTGCAGGCAGGGGAATACTCCGCTCCAGCTCTTCACGCTGTTGCTGGTTTTGGAGTAAAAGCTGTTGCTGTTGCTGCTGAATGGCATCGCGATCGGCTGGCGATAGCGGCGCAGCGTGAGCGCTCGCTGAAAATAGCGCCCCCAGGAACATAGCAGTAGCATAATTTCTAAATGAAATTATTTTGTTTTTTATTTTAGACGTGTTCATCCATGCCACAAAATTAAGACGCAATTATAATTTGTACAATATAAGAGCATTCTTAAGGCGAGTATATCTAATTTAAGTTATGGCATCTTAAAAAAGATTATTTTAGAAACGTAATAAGTCGCTTAACAAAAATCAGAAATATTTAACTATCCCTTAAATCTTAAGTTAGCTGTAATACATTAAATATGCAGACGAAACGTTTTTCGCCACTCCGCCGGACTGACCCCAAAGCGCGCCTTAAACTGCTGTCGCCAGGTGACGGCGGAATTAAATCCTACCAGCTCCGCCACGCTCTCAACGGGCATATTTCCGGCTTCAAGTAAAATCTGGCTGCGCCGCAGGCGCTCGGCGGTAAGCCAGTCGGCGACGCTCATCCCCGTGGCTTTAATAAAATGACGGGTCAGCGTGCGGCGGCTCATCGAAACCACCTCTGCCAGCGAGTCCAGGCTATGCGGTTCGGTGATGTGCTGCTGCAGATAGTCGATCAGACAGTTAATGCGTCCGTCACGGGTATCTTTAGGTACCGGCTGGGCGATGAACTGCGCCTGCCCGCCCTCGCGGTGGGGCGGTACAATCATCCGACGGGCAATCTGGTTGGCGACCACGCTGCCAAAGCGCTGGCGAATGATATACAGGCAGCAGTCCAGCGCGGCCGCGGTTCCGGCAGAAGTGATGATATTGCCGTCATCCACGTAGAGGGCATTGATATCCAGCTGGACGTTCGGAAAGAGCGATTGAAACTGGTGTTCAAACTCCCAGTGAGTGGCGGCCCGTTTACCGTCGAGGATGCCCGCATAAGCCAGCACAAACGACCCCAGACATAGCCCGACAATTTCTGCGCCGTTGTCTCTCGCCTGTACCAGGCTGTCGAGCAGCGACTGAGGCGGCCGTTCAAGGACGTGCTGCCAGTAGGGAACGACGACAATATCGGCCTGCCCGATGGCGGTGTAGTCCTGCGTGGCGTTGAGGGCGAACCCGTCTTTTGAGGTGAGGAACCCCGGCGTTTCGGCGCAGATCGTCACGTTAAAGCGCTTTTCGCCGGAGACCGAATCGCCAAACAGAATGCAGGGAACGGAGTAGTGGAACGGGCTGAACCCGTCTACCGCGACAATCGCGACGTTGATTAGCGACATCTGTCTCTCCTTTCCCGTAAACACACTCAGAATATAACGGTTTCGCCATCCTGGGGAATGCTCACCACATCGCTCACCTGGTTGGCTTCAACATACTCACGCAGCGCGCTACGGGTCAACAGGCAGTGGTTAATCGCCTCCATATGGCTCGCCACAATGCTGGCCTGCGGCAGCAGGAAATGAACGTTGAGCACGTCCTCCTGCCCCATAATAATCGGCCCAAAGCCGATGACATGGGCATAGCCCGCGTTCAGCACCACCACATCCGGCTGGTGCTTTTGCAGATCGGCTGCCACCTCTTCGCGCCAGATGGTATCCCCCGCAAGATAAAGCGTCTTCTCTTCAGGATGACGCAGCACCACGCCACAGGCCTCGCCCAGCCGCTCCGCCAGCTCCGGCACGGCGTAAGCGCGGTCGGTACCGTGCTGGCCGCCGTCCGTTTTGGTAATCTGGATATCGCCGAAGGTGGTCGCATCGGTCATGACCGTCAGGTTGTTAAACCCCTGGCTGCGCAGCAGCGCGGCGTCACGATCGTTTTGTACGTAGATCGGTTTGTCTTTGGCGATCAGCTCTGCCGCGGTGCGATCCCAGTGATCGTCATGGGTATGGGTGACGATCACCGCGTCGGCGTCCAGCAGCGTGTTGACGTCAACGGGGAGTTCGACCGTCGGGTTGCGGATATCGGCATGCGCCGTGCCGGGAAAGCCCGGATAAGCGCCTTTCGGGGCCAGCATCGGGTCGATTAAAAGGCGTTTTCCGGCGTAGGTAATCAGCAGGGTGGCGTTGCGAATTTGGGTAATGTTCATGGGCTATCCTCCGGTTGGTGTGATAAGGAGGATAGCCAGCCGCCGCGCGTAACGCTGTGGGTTAAAGGGCGATTACTGATGGAATCGGGCCAATTTCATCACCGCATTTTCTGCCGGTGCCTTTACCACCCCGGCACCGCCCCGCCGTTAAAGATCGTCTCCGCCGTTTTCGCCACTTCCGGTGATTGATAGGACTGGATAAACGCCTTCACGTTCTCCGCGTCTTTGTTGTCTTCCCGCGTCACCACGATGTTCACGTACGGCGAATTTTTATCTTCAATAAAGACGCTGTCATGCACCGGCGACAGCCCGGTTTGCTGAATATAGGTGGTGCTGATGATGGCGACATCCACTTTCGGATCGTCCAGCACGCGCGGCAGCTGTGCCCCTTCCAGTTCCATGATTTTCAGCTGTTTTGGGTTGGCGGTGATATCCAGCGCCGTCGGCAGCAGGCCGGTGTCCGGCTTCAGGGTAATGAGCTTCTCTTTTTGCAGCAGCAACAGCGCGCGGCCAAGGTTGGTCGGGTCGTTTGGAATGGCAATGGTCGCCCCGTCCTTCAGGTCAGACACGGATTTGATTTTGCGGGAATAGCCGGCCATCGGGAAAACAAAAGTGTTCGCCACAGCCACCAGCTTGTAGCCATGCGCCTTGTTATCTTCTGCGAGGAACGGGCGATGCTGGAAGACGTTGGCATCCAGCTCTCCCTGATTTGTGGCATCGTTGGGCAACAGCGAGCCGCTGAAGCCGACCAGTTCCACGTCCAGGCCATATTTCTCTTTTGCCACCTTTTTGGCGACTTCCGCCACGTCCTGTTCAGCGCCGTTGATGACGCCCACTTTAATGTGTTTGGCATCGCTGCCACTTTGATCGCACCCTGCCAGCAGCAGGCCAGCGAGTATCAGAGCACCCAATCGACGTTTCACGAGACAGTTCCTTTTGCTGAATGTTGTAGTGACTATATCGACAACGAGGCGGTGAAATAAAAAACGAAAAAGAATCAATAAGAAGGATAAGTTATATGCGGGTATTGCCGGGTGGCGCTGCGCCACCGGGCATCAGGGATCACAACGTTGTCGTCCAGTCCTCGACGGCAAGCTCCTGCACCATTCTGAATGCACGATCGTTAGTGACAATCGTTGTCCCCCGACTGATAGCATGTGCAGCGATCAGCTGATCGAGATCGCCCATCACTTTCCCTTTTTTCTCCATTGCAGCACGGAGTTCACCGTACGTTGCGGCGGCGTCACTGTCCCAGTCGCAAATCGTGATGGTTTTAAGAAATTCCAGTATGGTTTTTTGTAATGTGTCGTTTTGCTTTTTGGCTATCCCATAAAGCAATTCAGCCTCCGTTACGCTTGAAATACACATTTTTTCGGTTGGGGTGCGAGAATATTGTTCCAACACCCCAGGATGTTGTCTAACGAGATGGCTAACCATGTTTGTATCCAACATATGCAGCATATTCTAGAGCCCTTCAAATGGATCTCTTGTTGTATAGCTCTGATTACGTTCCTCTTTGCTCAGAAATGAATCAGGAACATGGGTCTGCTTCAATAAACGTAAGAAGTTATCTCTATGCCGCTCTTTCTCCGATCTCGCTGTCAAAACGACATTCCCCTCCTCATCCCGCCGGATGTAGACGCTTTCCGTATCAAACGCGAATTCAGCAGGCAGCATCACGGCCTGATTCCGCCCCTTTTTGAAGAGTTTTGCTGTGCGTTCCATTGCCATCTCCATGGTTTACTTGACCAGGTCAAAGCATGCGCCAGGGCCTGAAAAGAAGACAAGCAGCACGCTTCAAATTAGGAAAGCGACTCGCAATAAATAGCAGAATCCATAATCACCGCAGCGGACTTAAAGCGCTTTCGCCAGATAATGCCGCTGCATGCCCGGATAAGGATAATCCTGCAAAGACATCTGCAGCTGGTACCCCTGTTTTTCATAGAACGGACGCGCCTGGAAGCTGACGGTATCCACCAGCGCGTGCTTGCAGCCTTTGCGTCTGGCTTCCTCTTCGGCCGTTCTGATGAGCTGGCTACCCACGCCGGTACCCCGCACGGTGTCGCTTACCCAGAGATAGTCGATATTCAGCCAGTCGCCTTTTCGCACCCCGATTAGCCCGCCGAGCATGACGCCTTTATCGTCCCTCACGTAAACGCCAATATCGCCGCTAAAGTTTGTCAGATCGAGAAACTGCCCGTTAAAAGCCCTCAGTCCTGTCAGTAACTCCTCTTTCTCCTGCGTCGTGACGTTATCAGTAATGCTCAGATGCATATTTTTCTCCTTATTTTTTCTGCCGTTTCACTATCGCATACCCACACCCTGGAGAAAATTCATACTTTCGGCTGGCGTCGCGACACTGAATGTAACGATATATTTCATGGGAAGCATGTGACTTCTACAGGGGGTTGTTGATGAAAGCTGCGCACCTGGTCTGCCTGCTGGTTTGTCTGCTCTTCGCCGCATTTGTCCATGCACAGGAAAAGGACGACCCGGCGAAAGAGGCGCAAATAAAACAGCAGGTCCTTAAAGATATTAAGAAAGCCTGTACGCCACAGAAAAAACAGAGCGATAAGGCCTGGCAGGCGATGATTTTGTCGTCGGAGGCCAACCAGCTGCTGATCAAAAACGCCGTTACCGCCGTGAAGCGTGACAACCCGGACGCCTACTGGGATGCAGTAAGTCAGGTGGATTGTATGGAGGATTATTGAGTTCTCGCCGGGTGGCGCTGCGCTAACCCGGCAAACAAAACATGCTTAACGCTTCCGCACATCCGGAATAATCAAATCCCCGCGCAGAACGTAGGACCCGAGCATCTGCGTTTTCTCCGTCAGCCAGCTCACAATGCGCGCCGCCATGGCGTCCATGGAATACTCGATGGCCGGGATCACCGGAATGCCCGGCAGATGCAGCGATCCGCCGAGGCTGAAAACCATGATGTCTTCCGGTACCGATTTATTAAACGCCTGCAGCTGCGGGATCACCCGCTGGGCTTCCTGCTCGTCCGCCACAAGAAGTGCGTTGAAATTCAGGGTGCTGGCGTTGTTAAGCAGCTCCTGCAGCGCAACGGACGAGGAGGTGGCGTCCATAAAGACAAGGTTGCGATTAAAGGGCAGGAAGTTTTTCTCCAGCGCGTGCTTGTAGCCGAGCAGTACCTGGTCGGCAAACCCGCTGCCGTGCGGGTGGATCAGCGCTATCTGGCGACGCCCCTGGCTGGTGAGATAGTTACAGGCCGTTTCAGCCGCGAACGCGTGATCGAACTGAATGCTGTTGGCGTTATCGGCTTCCATACAGTCGACCAGAATCACGTTGTCCATGTCCACGTCCAGCGGGAAACGCGCGCCAATCACCAGGATGTCGTCACACAAGCCGCAGGAGAGTTCTTCGAGAGCGTGCATCACTTCCGCTTTGCTGTGCGCGAAGCGCAGCAGCAGGTGTTTTTGATGCTGGCTGAGCTGTTTTTCCAGCGCGTACAGGTAACCGGTGGTCTGGTTAATATTTTCCTGCGCGCAAATCACCCCAATGCAGCCCGTCGACTGACTGAGCAGCGACTGTGCAATCACGTTGGGACGATAGTTCAGTTCATCCACTGCCTTCAGAACGGCCTGACGGCTGGCTTCCTTCACGCCACGTGACCCACTCAACACTCGCGATACCGTGGCTTTAGACACCCCGGCAAGACGTGATACATCATTGATTGTCGACATCTCTTTCCCCTGGCAGGCTGACTTCATGCCTGCAAATTCCATCACCGCTTCGGCTCATATTATAGCCAGAACGGAGTATATCCGTTTCCGTTTTCCATGGAAACCGATTTTCCGTTTCCACTCAAAATGACGTAAAAACAGCCAAATTATGTGACCCACATCCGGTTAATTAGCCTCATAAGTAAGGGATCTTGATGGTTGTCACACTTCTGTCTTTTATGAATGGAAACCGGTTTCCGTATCATGTCCAATCATCCTCGCAATAACTTTTTACATTTAGAGGATGGTTGTCGATGTTCAAGATTATGCTGTGCTGCTCTGCCGGGATGTCCACCAGCCTGCTGGTCAGCAAAATGGTCGATGTCGCGAAAGAACGTGGTTTGCCGGTGAAGATAGATGCGTACGGTGTTTCCGAATTTGATACGCAGTTTCCGCAATACCAGGTGGTACTTCTCGGACCGCAAGTGAAATACATGTTACAGACACTCTCAGACAAGGCGGCTACGAAAGGCATTCCGGTGCAGCCCATCGACATGATGGACTACGGCATGCAGCGTGGCGATAAAGTACTGGACTATGCTCTGTCGCTCATCGAAGCGGCACACTAAAAGGTGTTCACATGAGTTCGTTATATCAATCCATGGTCGCGGTGATTGAGCAGTCAATTACCCCGCTGGCCGCCAGGCTGGGCCAGCAAAAGTATGTGATTGCCATCCGCGACGGCTTTACCGCCGCGCTGCCGTTTATGATCATCGGCTCGTTTATGCTGGTGTTCATCTTCCCGCCGTTCTCGGCGGATACCACCAACAGCTTCGCCCGCGGCTGGCTGGATTTCTCCCAGACCTACCGCGAACAGCTGATGCTGCCGTTTAACCTCAGCATGGGCGTCATGACCTTCTTCATCTCGGTGGGGATTGGGGCGAGCCTGGGGCGTCAGTTTAACCTCGACCCGGTAATGTCCGGCCTGCTGGCCTTTATGGCCTTCCTGCTGGTCGCTGCGCCGTATGCCGATGGCAAAATCTCGACCCAGTATCTCTCCGGCCAGGGCATCTTCACTGCGCTGATCACCGCCATTTACTCCACCCGCGTCTATGCGTGGCTGAAGCAGAACAACGTAACCATCCGCCTGCCGAAAGAAGTGCCGACCGGCGTGGCGCGTTCGTTTGAGATCCTGATCCCGGTGATGGTGGTGATCGGTACGCTGCACCCGCTGAACCTGTTCATTGAAGCGCAGACCGGGATGATCATCCCGCAGGCGATTATGCACCTGCTGGAGCCGCTGGTGTCCGCGTCTGACTCCCTGCCCGCCATTCTGCTCTCCGTGCTGCTATGCCAGATCTTCTGGTTCGCCGGTATCCACGGGTCGCTGATTGTCACCGGCATCATGAACCCGTTCTGGATGGCGAACCTCTCCGCAAACCAGGCGGCGCTGGCGGCAGGCGCGGCGCTGCCGCACGTTTACCTGCAGGGCTTCTGGGATCACTACCTGCTGATTGGCGGCGTAGGCTCCACGCTACCGCTGGCGTTCCTGCTGCTGCGCAGCCGCGTTACCCACCTGCGCACCATCGGCAAAATGGGCGTGGTGCCGAGCTTCTTCAACATCAACGAACCGATTCTGTTCGGCGCGCCGATCATCATGAACCCGATGCTGTTTATCCCGTTCGTGTTCGTTCCGCTGGTTAACGCCTGCCTGGCGTACGGTGCAACCAAACTCGGCTGGCTGGCACAGGTTGTGTCGTTGACTCCATGGACCACGCCTGCGCCGATTGGTGCCTCGTGGGCGGCGAACTGGGCGCTGAGCCCGGTGGTGATGTGCCTGGTCTGCATGGTGATGTCCGCCCTGATGTACCTGCCGTTCCTGCGCGCCTATGAGCGTACGCTCATCAAAAACGAAGAGCAGAAAGCCCAGGCAACCGTCGGCACCGCTGAAACAGTCAGTAATTAAGTCAAAGAGGAAGGGTCATGAAATACGCATTTCCCGATAACTTCTGGTGGGGCAGCGCAAGCTCCGCTCTCCAGACGGAAGGGACACGAGAGGGTGAAACCACGTGGGACTACTGGTTTGCCCGCGAGCCGAACCGTTTTCACAACGGCGTGGGGCCGCAGCACACCTCCACGTTTTATCAGCACTGGAAAACGGACATTCAGCTGTTAAAGCAGCTGAACCACAACAGCTTTCGCACCTCGATTAGCTGGGCGCGCCTGATCCCCGACGGTATCGGTGAAGTGAACCCGGACGCGGTCGATTTTTACAACCAGGTCATTGATGAGCTGAATGAGCAGGGCATCACGCCGTTTATGACCCTGTTCCATTTCGACATGCCGATGGCGATGCAGGAGATTGGCGGCTGGGAAAACCGTGACGTGGTGGACGCTTACGCCCGCTATGCACAGATCTGCTTCGAGCTGTTCGGCGACCGCGTGCTGCACTGGTTTACCTTCAACGAGCCGATTGTCCCGGTGGAAGGCGGTTATCTGTACGATTTCCACTACCCGAACGTGGTGGATTTTCGTCGGGCAGCCACCGTGGCGTATCACACCGTGCTGGCCCACGCGAAGGCGGTTCAGGCCTACCGCGCCGGGCATTACGCGGGGGAGATCGGCATCGTGCTGAACCTGACGCCGTCGTACCCGCGCTCCCGGAACCCGGCGGACGTGAAGGCGGCGCACATCGCGGACCTGATGTTTAACCGCAGCTTCCTCGATCCGGTCCTGCGCGGGGAATATCCGGCGGACCTGGTGGCGCTGCTGAAAGCGTACGATCAACTGCCTGCCTGCAAGCCGGAAGACAGCGCCCTGATCGCGGAAGGGAAAATCGACCTGCTCGGCGTGAACTACTATCAACCGCGTCGCGTGAAATGTCGCGACAGCGCGGTGAACCCGCAGGCGCCGTTTATGCCGGAGTGGTTCTTTGATAACTATGAGATGCCGGGCCGCAAGATGAACCCGTACCGCGGCTGGGAAATCTACGCGCCGGGTATTTACGATATTCTGGTTAACCTGCGCGACAATTACGGCAACCCTCGCTGCTTTATTTCTGAAAATGGCATGGGCGTCGAAAACGAGCAGCGTTTTATTGAAAATGGCCAGATAAACGATCAATACCGCATCGAGTTTATTTCCGAACATTTAGCCTGGCTGCATAAGGGTATTAGCGAAGGGTGTAATTGTCTTGGTTACCATATGTGGACGTTTATTGATAACTGGTCGTGGTGCAATGCGTATAAAAACCGCTACGGTTTTATTCAGCTCGATTTAGTAACGCAGCAGCGCACCATTAAGAAAAGCGGAGAGTGGTTTGCCGCCACCGCCTTAAATAATAGTTTTGATAAAGAGTAATGATGATGATCGCATTAGAAGAAGCCGTAATGGAAATTATCGTCAATGCCGGACAGTCCCGCAGCCTGTGCTTTGAAGCGCTGCACGCGGCGCGTCAGGGCAACATAGACGAAGCCAAAAGCCTGCTGCGCGAAGCCGACGGCTACGCGCGCCAGGCGCACAAGATGCAGACCAGGCTTATCGAGCAGGATGCGGGTGAAGGCCGCCAGCCGATGACGTTAATCATGGTGCACGCGCAGGATCATTTAATGAATTCCTTATTAGCGCGTGAATTATCCGAAGAAATTATTCATTTATATCAGAGATAGTCTATGGCGAAATAATTACTGTAATACCTCTGTACCCTAAATAGAGATCCACTTGTTCTGATGATAGCGACATACTCTGTCAGATCGGAGCGGGATGGTTATTGTCTGAATAAAATTAAACTATATTGAGATAACCATGAATACGATTAAAAAACTTCCATTAACCATGGCGGTTATCGCCGCGCTTTGCCCAATTTCCGTACTCGCACAAGAATTTACGCAGGAGCAAATCGACGCCATTGTGGCGAAAGCGGTGGATAAAGCCCTCGCCGAGCGTCAGGCCAAAATGGATGCGGCGGTTGCGAAAAAAGCGGACGTGGTGACCGAGCCGCAAAGCGCGGCGCAATCCCCGGATATGGCGATCCCGTTCGGCGTGAAATTTACCGGCTACGCCCGCTACGGCGCACACTTCCAGGCCGCCGATCAGAAATACGTGGCGGTGGACGGCTCCTACAACGGTGCGTCCGCCATTGGTCGTCTGGGCAACGAAGGCAACGGCGGGGAATTCCAGCTCTCCAAGGCCTTCAAGGGTGATAACGGCGCCATCTGGGACATCAACGTGATGATCGACCACTGGGGCGACGAAGTTAACCTCAAAAAAGCCTACGCGGGGGTGACCAACATTATGGCCTCCAACCCGAACGCCTACTTCTGGGCCGGTCGTGACTTCCACCAGCGTCCACAGCAGGGCATCAACGATTACTTCTGGATGAACCACGACGGCCAGGGCGCCGGGGTGAAGAACTTCGACATCGGCGGCGTGCAGTTCGACGTGGCCGCCGTGGCGGCAGTGGAATCCTGTAGCCCGGAAGTGATGGAAGACGAAGCGAACCCGTCGCGCATCACCTGTACCGGCGGTTCCGGCACGGGCGACAAAGGCAACTACGCCGCGACCTCCAAAATCCACGGCATGAAGCTCGGCCCGATCGACATGGAGCTGTACGCCAACTACGGCTTTGATTCGAAAGCGGTGGAGAGCGACGAACGCCTGAACGCCTGGCAGGGCGGCGTGGTACTGAGCCACACCAACGACAGCGGCGTGAACAAGGTGATTGCCCGCTACTCCGATAACGCGGACAACAGCGTATTCAACAAAACCGAGGATCTGACCACGGTCTACGCCAGCTTCGAAGGGCTGTATAAATTCACCCAGGCAACGCAGGTGGAGTACATCCTCGCCTTCCACGACTACGACAACAGCCGTGATAAGACCGACAACCGCAAGAACTACAACGCCATCGTGCGTCCGATGCACTGGTGGAACGACGTTCACTCCACCTGGCTGGAAGCGGGCTGGCAGCACGTGGATTACGACAACGGCGGCGACAACAAGGGCTGGAAGCTGACCCTGTCGCAGAACATGTCTATCGCCATGGGTCCGGAGTTCCGCCCGATGCTGCGCTTCTACGTGACCGGCGGCAAGGTGGATAACGAACGCACCGCACGCGTGAACAACACCAAAGACGAAACCCTCGACGACTTCAACGTCGGCGCAATGTGGGAGGCGTGGTTCTAAGCAAGGTAGAAGCAAAACGGCAACGAGAGTTGCCGTTTTTAGTGTTTGCTCCCTCTCCCCGTGGGAGAGGGCCGTGGTGAGGGCATCAGGCCGCACACAACCATGCTATGCTGTTGACCGAATTAACGACAACATAGCAGGGGAGAACATGGGTTCCACACGCAAAGGGATGCTGAACGTCCTGATCGCCGCCGTTTTATGGGGCAGCTCGGGCGTTTGCGCGCAGTACATCATGGAGAAAAGCCACATCTCTTCGCCTTACCTGACCATGGTTCGTCTGCTGTTTACCGGCGTGATCCTGCTGACGCTCTCCTTTGTTCACGGCGACAAGATTTTCTCGGTCATCAAACATCGCAAAGACGCCCTCAGCCTGCTGATTTTCTCGCTCGTCGGTGCGCTCACCGTGCAGCTCACCTTCCTGCTGACGATTGAAAAATCCAACGCCGCTACGGCTACCGTGCTCCAGTTTCTGTCGCCGACCATCATTGTGGCGTGGTTCGCCCTGGCGCGGAAAAAGCGTCCCGGCCTGTTTGTGCTGTCTGCCATTATGACGTCGCTTGTCGGTACCTTCCTGCTGGTCACCCACGGCGACCCAACCTCGCTCTCCATCTCGCCTGCCGCGCTGTTCTTCGGCATCGCCTCGGCGTTTGCCGCCGCGTTTTATACCACCTATCCGTCGACGCTGATCGCCCGCTACGGCACGCTGCCGATTGTTGGGTGGAGTATGTTGATTGCCGGATTAATGCTAACGCCGTTCTACGCCGGACGCGGTACCACCTTCGTGATTGACGGCGGCCTGCTGCTGGCGTTTTTCTACCTGGTGGTGATCGGCACGGCGCTGACGTTCAGCCTGTACCTGAAAGGCGCGCAGATGATCGGCGGGCCGAAGGCGAGCATTCTGAGCTGCGCCGAACCGCTGAGCAGCGCGCTGCTGTCGGTGATATTGCTGGGCGTGGCGTTCACCCTGCCGGACTGGCTGGGGACGCTGCTGATTGTGTCGTCGGTGGTGCTGATTTCGATGGATTCGAGAAGACGGGTGAAGGCATCGGCATGATCTACGAATAATAATGATAACGGCACATTAAAATAGTGAGAGCGCTATCCGACACCCCGTAAACCAGACGGTCAGTGTCATTGATTCGGCGGGACCAGTACCCGGAAAGGTTACCCTTAAGCGGTTCCGGCTTACCCAGGCCGTCAAAGGGTTGACGCTTCGCATCTTCAATCAATTTATTGATTCTGCGAAGCGTTTTCTTATCCTGCTCCTGCCACCACAGGTAATCATCCCAGCCGTTATCAGTCCAAATCAGTAGCCTGGTCATCTATCAGATCCCTCTGGATGGTTTTTCCGGTATTTGCCTGTGCGATTGACTCCATCAGCCGACTGGCGTTAGCAGGCGAACTCATCAGATGGATGGTTTCCATCATTGAGTTGTAGTGCTGCAGAGACA
The DNA here is from genome assembly GCF_053709515.1 of Enterobacter sp. UPMP701. Classification (NCBI taxonomy): domain Bacteria; kingdom Pseudomonadati; phylum Pseudomonadota; class Gammaproteobacteria; order Enterobacterales; family Enterobacteriaceae; genus Enterobacter; species Enterobacter sp. UPMP701. Next base: position 179,560 of record NZ_JBSKJN010000005.1, read on the forward strand.
TCACCACCGCATCACCCCCGTTTCGGCGGCTGATGATGGTTGTCTCCACATTGTCATTCACGTCGTCCAACACATCTTTGAGCCGGCTTCGTGCTTCGGTAAACGTCACAACCTGCATATTTCCTCCTGTACAAGTTACGGTACAAGTATATCGATGAAGTGACTATTTATCAATCAACGTGCCTTCACCTTCCCCGCCACCAGCAGCGCCGTCAGCAGCATCAGCATGCCGGAAATCACCAGCGGTGACGTCAGCCCCAGGTGGTCGAGCGCTACGCCACCCACCGCCGCGCCGCAGGTGTTCGCCAGCTGGATCACCGCCACCTGAATCGACCCGGCTTTTTCCGCCTGATCGGCAAGCGAGCGGGTGATCCACGTCGACCAGCCCACCGGCACCAGCGCAAAGGCAAAGCCCCAGATAATCGCGATCGCCGAAGCCACCCACTTATCGCTGCCCCACAGCACCAGCACCGCCGCGCTCAGCGCCAGCACCAGCGGCGCACCCGCCAGCGCGACCTTCAGGGAGCGCTTCAGGAACTGCGACGACAGCGAGGTGCCGACAAAGCTGGCGATACCGAAGCTCAGCAGCACCAGCGTCAGGCCGTCAACGTCAAAGCCCGCCATCGTCATATACACCGGGCGGATATAGGTGAAGAAGGCAAACTGCCCGGCAAAGGACATAAAGATGGCGGTCATCCCCGCCAGCACGCCTGGGCGCTTCAGCAGCGCGAACATGTTCTGTTTGTGGTGCGCCGCTTCGCCCGGCAGCGACGGTAGCGCTTTCCACACCCAAATGATGCAGAACAGGCCCATCACCGCCGCAGCGTTGAAAACGTTACGCCAGCCGAAAATCCCGCCGAGGAAGCTGCCCAGCGGCGCGGCGATCACCAGCGCGATCGAGACCGCGCCGAAGATGACGGACAGGGCCTTTGGCACCGTACGCGCGGGCACCAGACGCATGGTGAGCGAGGCGGACATCGCCCAGAAGCCGCCGAGCCCCAGCCCCAGACAGGCGCGACCGAGCAGCAGCAGGGTAAAGCTTTCCGCGAAGGAGACCAGCAGGCAGGAGAGCGTCAGCAGCACGCTGAACAGAATGACCACTTTGCGGCGGTCGATGGTGCCAATCACCTGGGTGATAAACAGGCTGGCAAACATCGCCACAAAAGCGGTGACGGTCACGGACTGCCCGGCAACGCCCTCGGAAATGCCCAGATCCTGCGCCATCGGCGTCAGGAGGCTCACCGGCAGAAACTCTACGGTAATCAGGCAGGCGACGCAGAACGCCACGGCGAAAACGGCCGACCAGTTGGGGCGTGAAACCTCGTTGGTCTGCGGTCTGGTCGTGGGCTGGATATGTTCTGTCATGGCGTCACCTGAAGATAAAAACGTGCGGAAAAGTCGCGCAGTTTATCATCAAAAGTGTGACGGATTTAACGATTTGACAACTTTTGTCGTTTTTACAGGGGATCAGTGCAGGTAAAACACGCCCTCTTCCGGCAGGAAGAGCTGGTTATAGCGCAGCTGGAAGGCGTTAAGCTCCTGCGGATCGGGCTCCATCTCGCGCATAAAGCCAAGCGCGAGACGGATTTGTGCATCGGTGATCGGCGCGGCCAGGCGAGCTTTACGCAGCAGGCGGTGCCAGGTATGCAGGTTCTCTTCGCTAGCGTCCACAATGCAGACCTGCCAGATGAGCAGCACCTGCGCCGCGTTTTGCAAATGCGCCTCGTCAGGTCGCTCAAGGTAGCGGATAAACTCATTGCCCGGCGTTTTACCGAGCTGGTCGATCATTGACTCGACCGGCATCGGGGTGATCCCCAGCCGTTCGCTTAAACGTTTGATGGCGCGGCGGGAATCAGAGGTCAGGACACGAAATCCAACCACAAACACCACGGCAAGCGTTGCCAGCATTATCCAGACCATGCGTTCTCCTGTGAATAGCCGCTCATCATAGCGGGAAACACACGGCGTCGACAGCGACAGACATAAAAAAGCCCGGCATCACACACCGGGCAAAGAAGTTACCTGCACACTCAGGCTATTTTTAATTTCTGCGCACGATTCTCACGGCGAATCTTACGTTCTTCCAGCACCGCAACCATCGCCATCAGGACGATACAGCCGATGGCTGCCGCATCCAGCGCTGCGAAGGTGCCTGCCCAGCCGGTGAGGCCAAAAATCGGCGTGCCGTCAGCGATCATCCCCAGGCCCAGCTTGGCGAAGCTGTCGCCGATCAGGTAGGCGAAGGTGCCCTTAATCCCATCGGCGGCGCCGATCGCTTTTTTCGGCACGAAGCCCACTGCCGCCACGCCGATCAGCAGCTGCGGACCGAACACCAGGAAGCCGAGCGCGAACAGGGACGCCAGGTAAACGTACTGGTTGCTGGCGTGCTGGTAGACGCCGAGGGTGGCGATAATCAGCGCCAGCGCGACGCAGGCCACCAGCGCGCGACGGCCGTTGGCGAGATCCGAGAGCCAGCCCCACAGTAGCGTGCCGACCAACGCGCCCACTTCAAACAGGGTAAAGCCCTGAATCGCCACTTCTTTAGAAAGCTTCAGCTCCTGGAAGGCATACACGGTCGACCACTGGTCGATGCCGATACGCACCACGTACAGGAAGATGTTCGAGAAACATAACAGCCAGATCACTTTGTTTTTCAGCACGTACTCAACAAAGATCTGCCATTTGGACATTTCGTTTTCTTCGGTCTCTTTGTCCTCTTCGCTGATCTCCTCGCCGAACAGCTCTTCGGCTTTGCCGAGGCCGTAAGATTCCGGGGAATCGCTGCCGTAGCGCAGGCCGATAAAGCCGACAATCAGGGCGATAATCGACGGGAAGATAAACATGCCGATCACGTGGCCGTCGAACAGGTAGTTCGCGCCAAACAGCGCCACGCCTGCCGCACCCGCCCCGCCGAGGTTGTGGGAGATGTTCCACATACCGAGGTAGGAACCACGCTTGCGCCGCGGGGTCCATTTGGTGATGGTGGAGTAGCTGCACGACCCGCCGGTACTCTGGAAGAAGCCGCTCAGGGCGTAGAAGGCGATCATCAGGAACAGGCTGACGGAGCCCGCGCCCATGCTGGCGCTGAAGCCGAGCATACAGATGGCGGAGAGGATCAGCATAAACGGCAGGAACTGCTTGGTGTTTTTGCCGTCCGCGTAGTAGGAAACGACGGTTTTACCCACGCCGTAGGTGATGGAGAAGCCCAGACCAATCATCCCCAGCTGCGTCATGCTCAGCCCGTAGGTTGAGATCATGTCGTTCTGCGCGATGTTAAAGTTTTTGCGGATCAGGTACATGGTCAGATAGCCGATAAAGACCACCAGATAAGACTGCATGAACGGTTTGAACCACATCTTGCGCCGCACGTCGAGCGGCAGATCCAGGGTCGGCTTGCGTACCTGGTTTAAGAAGGCCAGCATGGTTGGTTTACTCCTGAGCTGATTTTTGCAGCATTGTAAAAACCAGCCGGGAGAGATGCCTGAGACAGCGTCCAGGTAAAACCGGGAAAATTTCTTAGTTTTGCGCGTCTCGGCAGCAAAAGGTGAGGCGCGTCACGCTTCGCGCGGTGCCTGCGCGTGCAAAAACGGCAGCAGCAGCAGGGCGGAGATCCCCGCCGCGATGGCGATCACCGCGAAGAACCCGCTCCAGTGCCAGACGTCGATCACCCGTGCCAGCGGCCAGCCGGAGAGCGATGCGCCGAGGTAGGCAAACAGCCCGACAAAACCCGTCGCCGCCCCTGCCGCCTCCTTGTGCGAGCACTCTGCCGCCGCCATGCCGATCAGCATCTGCGGGCCAAACACGAAGAAGCCGATGGTGAAGAAGCACGCCGCCTGCATCACATAGCTGGCGAACGGCATCAGCCACAGCGAGCCGACGGAGAGCAAAATCCCGGCGGCAAAAATCAGGTTCATCGGACCGCGGTTGCCGTTGAACAGCTTATCCGAGCCCCAGCCCGCCACCAGCGCGCCGATAAACCCGCCCAGTTCAAACATGGTCACCGCCGAGTTGGCGGTCACCAGATCCACGCCGAGCGTCTCGGACATGTACAGGTTGCCCCAGTCGTTGATCGCCGCGCGCACCACGTAGACCAGCACGTAGCAGAGCGACAGCAGCCAGATGTACGGGTTTTTCAGGACGTATTTGGTGAGAATTTCTTTGCGGTTCAGCCCCGCGCCCTCCTGCTGCTGGGCAATCTCCATCTCGTCGTGCCGCCAGTCGCCCACCGCAGGCAGGCCGACAGTTTGCGGCCTGTCGCGCAGGCGCCAGCAGAGGAATAGTCCGGCGACAATCGCGAGGCCACCGGCAATCATCATCCCCGCGCGCCAGCCGTAGTGCAGCGCCGCCGCGCCTACCACCATCGGGATCAGCGCCCCGCCGACGTTATGCGCGGTGTTCCAGATTGCCCACCAGCCACCGCGCTCGTTGCGTGAGTACCAGGCGGTCAGCAGACGAGCACAAACCGGCGCGCCCCAGCCCTGGAAAAAGGCGTTCAGCGCCCACAGCAGGGCGAAGGCCCACAGCGAGGTGGAGAAGCCAAACAGGATGTTCACCACCCCGGTGGCGATCAACCCAACACCCATGAAATAACGCGCGTTCGAGCGGTCGCTGACGATGCCGGAGAAGAACTTCGACAGGCCGTAGGTGATATAAAACAGCGTCGCCAGCAGGCCGATATCGGTGCGCGTCATCACGCCGCTGGCGAGGATCTCCGGCGCGGCGGCGTTGAAGCTTTTGCGGGTGAAGTAGAACAGTGCGTAGCCGAGCCAGATGGTGATCAGGATATGGCGACGCCAGTAGCGGTAGCGGGCGTCAATTTCTGCTTTGTCGCGCAAAGGAGCCGCGCTGGCTGGGGTTTTAAACATGGAGCGTCCTTAACGGCAAACTGACGCTGACGCGCGTCCCGTGAGTGCAGGAGAGGTTCAGCGTGCCGCCCAGCGCCTTTACGCGCTCGCGCATGCCCGCCAGGCCAAAGCCCTGCTGGCCGGAGCCCGGCGGCAGGCCGCAGCCGTCGTCTTCAATCACCAGCATCAGGCGCTCGTCCTGCTGCCAGCCCTGAATCGTGACCGCGCTGGCGCTGGCGTGTTTGACGATATTGTTCAGCCCTTCCTGGCAGACGCGGAACAGCGTCACGCGCTGGCCTTCGCTGAGCGCAGGTTCGTTAATGCGCCAGTCGAGATGGCTGACGATCCCGCGGCTTTCCAGCTCCATCTCGCGCATCAGAGAGCGTATCGCCTGCTCCAGCGAGAGATCGTCAAGCTGGCGCGGGCGCAGCCGTCCCAGCAGGCGGCGAACAGAGTCATAGACCCCCAGCGAAAGCTGTTCGATATGCGCCCCGCCCTGCTTCACGCCCGCATTTTCTGCCGCCAGGCGCTGGACAATGCCCGCCTGGGTGCGGATGGCGGTGATCGTCTGACCGATGTCATCGTGCAGCTCGCGGGCGACCTCCTGCCGCACGCTCTCTTCCGTCTCCAGCAGACGCTCCGCCAGACGGCGGTTGCGCGCCAGCTCGGTCTGCAGGGACTGGTTCAGCTCGCGCAGGCGCTGTATGCCAGCCCCGAGCAACAGCCCGGTCAGGCTCTGGGCCAGCAGGGAGAGCAGTAAATCAACAGGATGATCGTGCCAGGTCTGGCTGGCGATCAGCGCGATGGCGTTCATCAGCGTGGCGATCAATGCGCCCTGCCAGCCGTAATGCCAGGCAAGGGCGATGATCGGCAGCGCCAGACAAAACGGCGTGAAGCGTGATAATTCAGCGGGCAGACCAAGCTGCAACCACAGGCTCACCACAAACAGCAGCAGATACCAGATCAGGTGCCGGGCGCGCCAGTTCACCGGCTGGGAGACCAGCGCCGGGCCGAGCGGCTGCCAGACGGTGCTGGTAAGGTAATGCCAGATCACAAGGCAGGTCGGGGCCAGCGTCAGGCCGCCGGTGAGGGTCAGCAGCAGGGCGTTAAGCACCTCCTTTTCACCCAGCCACGGCAGGGACTGCAACAGCGCGGCGGCAATCAGCGCCGCCCCCTGACGCAGCAGCGTGCGCCAGTCGCGCTGGTGACGGTAGCGGGAAATCAGGGCGACCGGGATAAGCGTGAGCAGGCTTCCGGTCATCAATAACGGCAGGTGCGCGAGGGCCACTTCCTGCGCCAGCCAGATCAGCATCAGCCACTCTGCGCCCAGCAGCACCGGCCAGTAGCCGCGCGGGCATTGCAGCATCAGCCCCAGACGCAGGCCAAAGGGGAACAGCAGCACCGCCAGCTCGGGGCGTTCCACCAGGTGCAGACTGATGCTCCACAGGCAGAACCAGGCGGCGGAGAAGATAAAAAAGCTGGCGACGACGGCGATCAGCCGTGAAAAAGCGGAACTCATTGCCAGCTGTCGAACATGCGGCGCGCCAGCTCGACATCGTTACTGACGTTGAGTTTTTCCATCAGGTTGGCGCGGTGAACGTGCACGGTTTTCGGGGACAGATCCAGTTCGGCGGCAATCTCTTTTACCGACATACCCTGCGCGAGTTTTTCCGCAACCTGACGCTCGCGCTTTGTGAGCGGATCCTGCCGTCCGGCTGCCAGCTTGATGGCGATATCCGGCGTCAGGTAGCAGCCGCCGGTGGAGACGGTACGCACGGCGGCGATCAGCTCGTCCGGGCTACAACGTTTAGAGAGGAAGCCGCGCGCGCCCGCGTTGAGCGCCTGCTCGACCAGCGCCGGGCTGTCGTGGACCGAAAGCATGATTGTCGCCATGCCCTTTGGCAGCTGGCTTAACAGCTCCAGCCCGGAGAGGTCGGGCATGGAGATATCGCAGATACAGACCTGCACCCCGCGCCCCGGCAGGCCCGCCAGCGCCTCGCGACCGGAGCCAAACTCGGCCACGACCTGAAAATCCGGTTCGAGGTTTAAAAGCTGGGCAAAGCCGGAGCGAACGATAAGGTGGTCGTCGATAAGAGCGATGGTGGTCATGCGTGTTCCTGCGGTCTGAAAATGCCGGATGGCGCTGCGCTTATCCGGCCTACAAGAGCGAAAGACGCTTACCTTAAGCGATTTACTCGAAAAACACCGCAATTTTGTTAAACATGGTGGGATCGGACTGGTTGCGCGCCACTTTGGTGACATCTTCCAGCTTATCGATCTGCGCCATCATCTGCTCCAGACGCTGATCGTCGTTGACCAGTAGCCAGATGCGGCTGTGCTCGCTGCCCTGAATCGGCAGGCAGAGAATGCCTTCCACGTTAAACGCCCGGCGGGCAAAGAGCCCGCAGACATGGGTCATGACGCCAGGGTGGTTGCGGACGGTGAGTTCCAGAATGACGTTATCATGTTGTTTCTGCATGGCTTATTCTCCCACCATCTCAGTATTTGCCGCACCCGGCGGCACCATCGGATACACTTTTTGTTCAGGGTCGATACGCACGTGGATCAGCGCCGGGCCGGGGCGAGAAATCGCCGCCTGCAGCGCCGCGTGGGCATCCTCTTCGGCGTTCAGATCGCAGGTATGCAGGCCAAAACCGGCGGCAATCTGCATAAAGTTAATCATCCCCGGATAGGTCGCGGCAAATACCCCCTGCTTGTAGAACAGGCTCTGCTGCTGGTGCACCAGCCCCAGCGCCTCGTTGTTCATCAGGATAATTTTCACGTCTAACTGGTTTTCGGCCGCAGTCGCCATCTCCTGAATGTTCATCATCAGGCTGCCGTCGCCGGAGAAGCAGATGACCTTGCGGTCCGGATTCGCCAGGGCCGCGCCGACTGCTGCGGGCAGACCGAAGCCCATGGTTCCAAGACCGCCGGAGGTCAGCCACTGGCGCGGACGGTTCAGCGGGTAGGCCTGGGCGGTCCACATCTGATGCTGGCCCACGTCGGTGGTGATAATCGCGCTGTCATCCACGCAGGCGGCGACGGCGTTGATAAGACCATAGTGGCTCAGCGGGTCGCCCTCAGTTGGGATAGCGCCCGGGAACTCGCGCTGCAAGTCGGCCACCAGCTGGCGCCAGTCGGCGCGGTCGGTTGCATCGGTTTGCGGGATCAGCTGCGCCAGCACCTCGGCCACATCGCCCTGAATCGCCACGTGCGGCTGCTTGATTTTACCCAGCTCGGCGCGGTCGATATCAACGTGAATGATCTTCGCATTTGGGCAGAACTGCTCGGTTTTGCCGATCGCCCGGTCATCAAAACGCGCGCCCATAACAATCAGCAAATCCGCCTCTTGCAGGATGTAGTTAGTACTGCGCGCGCCGTGCATGCCCAGCATGCCTAATGACAGCGGGTGCACTTTTGGCAGCATGCCCAGCGCCATCAGGGTCATGGTGGTCGGCAGGTTGGCTTTTTCCGCAAACTCGCGGATTTCATCCGCAGCGTTAATCGCCCCGCCGCCCAGATAGAGTACCGGGCGTTTGGCGGCGTTAATCATGGCGGCAGCATCGCGCACGCTCTCAGCGCTGAATTCCGGCGCGGGGGCACGCTCGCCCGGCTCGGGCAGTACGTCGATCTCGATCTCTGCGGTCTGGACATCCTTAGGAATGTCTATCCACACCGGGCCCGGGCGGCCAGACTGCGCAATGCGGAACGCATCGCTGATAACCTGAGGCAGCTCGCTGATATCGCGAACTAAATAGTTATGTTTGGTGATGGGGATAGAGATGCCGTAGGTATCCACTTCCTGGAACGCATCGGTGCCGATCATCGAGGACGGTACCTGGCCGGTAATGCAGATCAGCGGAATGGAGTCGAGACGCGCGTCGGCGATGGCGGTCACCAGGTTGGTTGCGCCCGGGCCGCTGCAGGCCATACAGACCGCCGGTTTACCCTGCGTACGCGCCATGCCCTGAGCGATAAAGCCTGCGCCCTGCTCGTGGCGCGCCAACACGTGGCGGATCTGCGTGCTTTGGCTTAACGCATCGTACAGCGGCAGCACCGTGCCGCCAGGGATGCCCGCAACCGTGGTGATGCCCTGCCGCTCCAGCAAATGAACGATCAGCTGCGCGCCGGTGAAACGCGTCTTCGTGGATGTTGTGCCCGAACTTGCCATGCTCCAGTCCTTTTCTTCTGAGCCAGCCTTCCGGGGAGGGTCCAAAACGAAAAACCCCGCCCGGTTTGCGCCGGCGGGGTTTTGGATTCGTGTGTTGATCCAGTCCCTACGGCGCATTGCCGACGACCACCACCACACGCACGACGACCACTGCGGCAGGTTGCGCAGTTTTTAGTAGGGTCGAAGTGAAGATGGATGAAGTCATTGGGGACCTGTGTTTGGAATCATTGATTGAATTTATACAAACACAGGTTTTCGGGCGTGACAATGGAAATATTTTCATCTGCGCAAAAATGCGTCAGGGATCACGTTTCGTTTGTTAGGTGATGAAAACAAAAAACCCCGCCTAAGCGAGGTTTTTATCAGGGTTTTGCGGTTGGTCGCCGCAGAACACACTGTGTTACGTCAACGCGAAAAGTATACGCGATCGAAGACGAACGCGCAATTCCGGCACGGATTTTGACGTTTTTGAGTATGAATCGCCTTCCAAATTTTGTCCACAAAATACTGTTCATACATACAGTATTTATCTATAATGAGGGTGTTCGCAGTGAGCGAGGGGGCCGCAGTTCTACCGGCGCAACGAAGTCCTGGCTGAAACGGGTGGTGCCGTCAGTGCCTTAACCCCCTGAAGTGAGCACACTGTGTTACGTCAATCCAGATGCTGGCCACAGGCGGCGGAAAGGTACGCCAGCATCGTGCTCCTTTTAACCAAAAGGAGACGCGTATGGGCGTCGTGGATATGGTGATACTTATCCTCAAACTCATTGTTGCAGTACTGCAACTGCTTGATGCTGTCCTGAAATACGTTCGGTAATTCAGGTTCAAGTCGCACCTGAGAGGGGCGGGCAACCGCCCCTCTTTAATAACGAGGGAATGCTATGTCGCGTCTGTTAATTGAGCCTGTCACGCCTGATGAACCCGGGTATATCGCCCTGAAGGCTGAAAGTATCGCGTTGAATTTCAACATGCTGCACAGGCTGGAAGAAAACTGGCAGCGGGGTGAAAATCGCTTTAACGCGCCGGGAGAAAAACTGCTGGGGGCGTTTCTTAACGGCAAGCTGGTGGGCGTGTGCGGCCTCAACCGCGATCCGTTCAGCCAGCAGCCGCGCGCCGGACGTATTCGCCATCTCTACGTCAGCGAGAAGTGCCGCGGGCTGGGCATTGGCAAACAGCTTTTAACCGTAGTGATGGCCGATGCCAGCATCTGGTTTGATTTTCTCAATACCCATGCGCCGGACAGCGCGTACGGATTTTACAATCGAGCCGGTTTTACGCTGGTTTCAGACGAACCGCGGGTGACGCACCGCCTTTTTTGTGCGGTGTAACCGGCTGGCAGCATCAGGATGTGAATGTTACAGTTGAGTGACAATTCATCACCCGATACGCCATGACCATCACCGTATTCTGCATTTTGCTGTTCGCCGCACTGCTGCATGCCAGCTGGAACGCCATTGTCAAAGCCGGAACGGACAAGCTCTACTCTGCGATCGGCGTTAGCGGCTCTGCCGCAATTATTGCCCTGATTTTACTGCCCTTCTCGCCACAGCCTTCTGCTGCAAGCTGGCCGTTTTTGATCGTCTCCTGCGCCTTACAGGTGGTGTATACCGTGCTGGTGGCGAAGACCTATCAGGTCTCTGACATGAGCCAGACCTATCCACTGATGCGCGGCACCGCCCCGCTGCTGGTGGCGATGATCAGCGTGCTGGCGCTCGGCGACCATCTCTCCTGGATCGCCTGGTCCGGCATCGGGGTCATTTGCCTGTCGATTCTGGCGATGGCGATGAATGGCCGCATGCAGTCACGTAAGGGGATCTGGCTGGCGCTGCTGAACGCCTGTTTTATCGCCGGGTATACGCTGGTGGACGGCACCGGCGTACGGCTGTCGGACACTGCGCTGGGCTACACGCTCTGGACTTTCTTTATGAACGGCTTCTGCCTGCTAAGCTGGGCGATGGTAGCGCGTCGGCGCGAAGCGTCCAGCTACCTGCGCCTGCACTGGAAAAAAGGGCTGCTCGGCGGCGTCGGGACCATGGGCTCTTACGGCCTGGCCCTTTGGGCGATGACGCAGGCGCCGCTGGCGGTAGTCGCGGCGCTGCGTGAAACCTCAATTCTCTTCGGCGCATTAATCGCATTTGTGCTTTTAAAAGAGAAGGTTGTCGGCCTGCGCATCGCGGCGGCGCTGGGTATTGCAGCCGGTGCGGTCCTGCTGCGCCTGGCGTAATTCGCTGGCAACATTAGTTGCCGATCTTGTTTACAAATCCTGCCTTCACGTCTTCTGTCATTCATCACAGTAATGCTTAAATTGTCATCACGCTGTGGTAGATTCCTCGCGCATTTATGGGAATGCGTAGTCACTTATTCTTCAATTTTCTTTTTTGGCAAAAGTATTCAGCGACATGAAAAAGCAACGGAACGTTAATTTATTGTTGATGCTGGTGTTACTGGTGGCCGTCGGTCAGATGGCGCAAACCATCTACATTCCGGCGATTGCCGATATGGCAAAGGAATTGAACGTCCGCGAAGGTGCGGTGCAGAGCGTGATGGCAGCCTACCTGCTGACCTATGGCGTTTCGCAACTCTTCTACGGCCCGCTCTCCGACCGCGTCGGGCGTCGTCCGGTGATCCTGGTGGGTATGAGCATTTTCATGGTGGCAACCGTGATTGCGATGATGACCCATAACCTGACCGTATTGATTGCCGCCAGCGCCCTGCAGGGCGTTGGGACCGGCGTCGGTGGGGTGATGGCGCGTACCTTACCGCGCGATATGTATCAGGGTACGCAGCTCCGCCATGCCAACAGCTTGTTGAATATGGGCATTCTGGTCAGTCCGCTTCTCGCTCCGCTGATTGGCGGCCTGCTGGATACGATGTGGTCCTGGCGCGCCTGCTACGCCTTCCTGCTGGTGCTGTGCATCATTGTCACCTTCAGCATGGCGCGCTGGATGCCGGAAACGCGCCCGCAGGACGCGCCGCGCACGAAGCTCATCACCAGCTACAAAACGCTGTTCGGTAACGGCGCGTTCACCTGCTACCTGCTGATGCTGATCGGCGGCCTGGCGGGTATCGCGGTGTTTGAAGCCTGCTCCGGCGTGCTGCTGGGCGCGGGGCTGGGCCTGAGCAGCATGGTGGTGAGTATTCTGTTTATTCTGCCGATCCCGGCGGCATTCTTCGGCGCGTGGTTTGCCGGACGCCCGAACAAACGCTTCTCAACCCTGATGTGGCAGTCGGTGATCAGCTGTCTGCTGGCAGGTCTGATGATGTGGATCCCAGGGCTGTTTGATGTGATGTCGGTCTGGACGCTGCTCATCCCGGCGGCGCTGTTCTTCTTCGGCGCGGGCATGCTGTTCCCGCTCGCCACCAGCGGCGCGATGGAGCCGTTCCCGTTCCTTGCAGGCACGGCGGGCGCGCTGGTGGGCGGTTTGCAGAATATCGGTTCCGGCGCGCTGGCCTGGCTCTCGGCCATGATGCCGCAGACCGGGCAGGCTAGTCTGGGGTTACTGATGACGCTGATGGGGCTGCTGATTTTACTGTGCTGGCTGCCGCTGGCGTCGCGTGTCCCGCATCACGAGCAGCCGGTTTAACCACATGATGGCCCGGCTTCTCGCCGGGCTTTTCACAGACGGGCGAAATCATCGCCTGTAGTAACGGCTCTGGCGCAGGCCGCCAGGCGCCCTCTTCCCCGTCGTAAAACTGGAAGTCCGCGTTCAACGCATACGGGATTTTCGCCTTTTGCAGCTCGCAGGCCATAAAGGTGGCGAAGGCCAGCTGCGAAGCGGTTGGCGTGAGGTGATTTGACTCCCCCACGCCCCAGCCCCCGACCCAGCTAACGTGTCCGGTTTTTTGCTGCCAGCGCAGCGCGGTATTGATGCGATTATGGATAGCCGCCTTCTCCACCGCCGTGCCGGACGTCCACGGGTATTTACCGCTATTTTTCAGCGGCCCCCACGGGAAAATATGCCACTCCGCCAGCAGGTAGTTTTGGCTGTGCGCAGGGAGCTTCAGGCTGGATAAATCCTCCGGCGCGGCGCGCAGGCGCGGCGCAATGAAAATCATGCGCTGAGGGTCGATGTCGTGGATCGCTTTAATGGTTTTTTCATACACGCGGTTTAGCGACGCGAGATTATGGTTGAGCTTGTCGGCCGGCTCATAGATGAGGTCAAAACCCAGCAGCGGATAGCTCTGGCCAAAATAGTGCGCCACGGCAATCCACCAGTTGATTGTCTCTTTCTCGTTATCGACTTTCGGGTCGTTTTTATATTCATCGGCCTGATAAGCGATTATCGGGATGACGCCATACTGCTCGCAGGCTTCCACCAGTTTGCGCAGGTGGATCAGCCGCGCTTCGGTCGGCTCGTCGGCCACGCGGATGCGCACGTGGGTAATGCCTTTTGCGCGAAAATCGCGTACCACCAGCGGGTCGAATTCGCGTATACCGCGCTCCGTGCGCGCCCAGTCCACATCCATCCCGACGCCCAGCTGCTGCGCATAGTGGGCAGCCGTCAGCGGCGGCTCAGCGGCAATCGCCCAGCCGGAAGAGATCAGTAACGCGGTAGCAATAAGAGGCTTTAACACGGTTTACCCTGGATAAATCAAAAGCATTACCTGTATTTAGCACGCTTTTTCGCATTTGGTGTAGAGTCAGAACGAACTAATTGCTGAGAAAAATTATGAACGCAACGGCCATCAATACACTCATTGCACAGTTTCCTCTGGTTGAGGATCTGATTGCCCTGAAAGAAACCACCTGGCTTAACCCGCGCACCACTACGCTGGCGGAAGGGTTGCCCTATGTCGGGCTGACCAAAACCGACGTGGACGACGCCCACGCGCGCCTCAACCGCTTCGCGCCGTATCTGGCGAAAGCCTTCCCGGAAACCGCGGCAACGGGCGGGATCATCGAGTCCGATCTGATTGCTATTCCGGCAATGAAAAAACGGCTGGAGAAAGAATCTGGCAAATCCATTCCCGGCACCCTGCTGCTGAAAAAAGACAGCCATCTGCCGATTTCCGGCTCAATTAAAGCGCGCGGTGGCATCTATGAGGTGCTGACCCATGCGGAAAAACTGGCGCTGGAAGCCGGGTTGCTGAGCGTGGAAGACGACTACAGCATTCTGCTGGAACCGCGCTTTAAGGCCTTCTTCAGCCAGTACAGCATTGCGGTGGGCTCAACCGGCAACCTGGGGTTGTCCATCGGCATGATGAGCGCACGCATCGGCTTTAAGGTGACGGTACATATGTCCGCCGACGCCCGCGAGTGGAAAAAAGCCAAACTGCGCAGCCACGGCGTCATCGTGGTGGAATACGAGCAGGATTACGGCGTGGCGGTGGAGCAGGGACGCAAAGCGGCAGAAAGCGATCCGAACTGCTTCTTCATTGACGATGAAAACTCCCGCACCTTATTCCTGGGCTATGCAGTAGCGGGCGAGCGCCTGAAGGCGCAGTTTGCTGAACAGGGCCGCGTGGTGGATGCGGATCACCCGCTGTACGTCTATCTGCCGTGCGGCGTCGGTGGTGGCCCAGGCGGCGTGGCGTTTGGCCTGAAGTTGGCCTTTGGCGATAACGTCCACTGCTTCTTCGCGGAGCCCACGAACTCACCGTGCATGCTGCTGGGCGTTTACACTGGTCTGCATGATGAAATCGCCGTGCAGGATCTGGGCATTGATAACGTGACGGCGGCGGACGGTCTGGCGGTCGGGCGCGCATCCGGCTTCGTGGGCCGCGCGATGGAGCGTCTGCTTGACGGGTTCTATACCCTCTCCGATCGGAGCATGTATGACATGCTCGGCTGGCTGGCGCAGGAGGAAGGGATTCGCCTGGAGCCGTCGGCGCTGGCGGGCATGGCCGGGCCGGTGCGCGTTCATTCGGATACCAACGTTACCCACCTGGTGTGGGCGACTGGCGGCGGCATGGTGCCGGAAGACGAGATGGTGAAGTATTTAGCAAAAGGCCGTTAATCGTAGGCCCGGTAAGGTGTAGCCGCCACCGGGATTACAGGCTTAAAATTTGCTGAATATGGGTCACCGCAAACAGCAGCGATAGCGACAGCACAGCCAGCGCAATCAGGAACTTATCCCGCACCGCTTTCGGCTGTACAAAATCATTCTGCACCACGTCCATCAGGTTACGGCTGCGGGTGTAGCGCCATAAAATGATAGCCACCAGCGCCAGCACAACCAGCGAAACCCAGAATGGCAGCCCGGTGCGGTGCCAGTTGTGCTTGATCGCCAGGGCAATCAGCGCGCCATATCCCAGCAGGGTGCGCAGCCAGGCGAGCGACGTCCGCTCCGGCTGCAGGCCGGGGTCCGCTTCGCGCCGCGCTTTGCGGCTATCCGCCATAGAACACCAGCACCATTACCACGCCCGCCACCGTCAGCAGAATTGCGCTGATGATGAGTAACCCGCGCGTATAGGGCAGATCCTGCTTCAGGCGCATCGCCTTCTCATTGCGCAGCCAGCGCAGATAGCCGTAAATCGCCAGCACGCCCGCGAACAGGCACAGCAGCAGCGCCAGCACTTCACGGATCAGCGGCGTGGCGAAATCAGGCGCGAGCTGGTCGAGGCCGACGCCTGCCGCCAGAAAGCCCAACGCCGTGCGGATCCACGCTAAAAAAGTGCGTTCATTAGCCAGAGAGAAGCGATAGTCCGGCGCTTCGCCGAGGCGGGAAATTTTCATGAAGGTTCCTTGTCGTGCTACAGGCAGGCTTCAGCATAGCGTAAATCGACAAAGACAAGGAGACCGGCATCGGGCGATGCCGGTCAGGACGATCAGTGCAGCTCTGACCAGTACTCTTTGTTGGCCTCGATCAGGTCATCCAGAATCGCTTTCGCGACTGACGCGCTCGGCACGGTTTTCGACAGGGTAATCGCCTGCCAGAGTTTCTGGTACGAGCGCTGCTCCCAGGCGTCCACCACCAGTTTTTCCACCGCCACCTGCTGGCTCATGAGCCCTTTCTGGAAGTGCGGAATATCACCCACGGTCAGCGGCTCCGGTCCGTTGTGGCCGACCAGACACGGAATTTCTACCATCGCGTCGGCGTCAAAGTTATGGATGGCCCCGTTGTTTGGCACTATCAGCAGCATCCGTTCCTGGGTGTTAAAAGCAATCGCGGTCACCAGATCGACGATGTACGACGCATGTTCGTCGATTTCCAGTTCACCAGCAGAAGAATGACCGGCTTCGATAATCGCCCGGCAGCTCGGCATTGCCCGTTCCACCGTTTATAAAATTCTTGAGGACGAAAAGACAGTTCAGCCGCTCTGACGTCGGCATTAAATTTTGGTTAAGTCATGCCGCCCGGTTACTATGGAACAATTAACCACAGGAAAAAGAGGGATTTGATGTGGAACAGCAATATACCAACCAACTGACTCCGGAATTAGCCGCCTCACTGGCGCGTCCGCCATTCTCTGCGGAGAAAAAGGCCGGGATGTCTGAAGGTGCCCGTCAGACGGTTGAAGAGCAGGAGGCATTTCTGCTTGAACATCCGGTGGTGGCGATTTACCGGATCGCGGTTGACGGGGCGCAGACCCAACGCGGTGGAGTGGTACGTGCTGCCTGGAATGGCTCTGAAATCGCGCTTGAGAGCGGGCAAAAGGTCAACGTCGCGCTGGAAGGTGATGAGGTGGTGTATCCTGACGGCACCACAGCCCGGATAGTCACCAGCAGCGGGTCGAAATTTCAGAAAGGTGGTAACAGTATCGCGCTGGTCGGCAGCCGACTGAGTCACGGTGATGTGATTATCAGCACCCCGCAGGCGGGATGTACGCTGAATGAGCTGAAAGTTCTGCCGATGGATGCTGATTTTTTACCGGCTGAGGGCTGAGCCGATGATCCGAAGAGGCTGTATCATTCACGGTAAAAACGTCGGGCTGCACGGGGATAAGACTTCCACGGGTGCACTATGCATCGCGGCCCGGCCCGGTATGTCGGTCATGGGGTTGCTGAAACTCTATATCGGCGACAAGACTACCCCCTGCCCGAAGTGTGGGGAAGTGGGGGTCATTGTGGACGGCGATCACCGCTGCTCAAACAGTGCCGCTGTTGCGGTGGACGGCGCGGAGATCCGTTGCGGGTGTCCACAGGGGACCAATTTTCTGATTGCACCGGGTACGATCCCACAGCTTTCAGCGGCAAAAGCCGGGATGACTCCGGCAGTCGCTCCTGAGCCGGAACAACATGCGCAGACGGCGAAGAAAAAGAAACGGGAGATCACGCTGACGATAGGCGTGTTCTTCGACGGTACCGGCAACAATGCCGTTAACACGCAGAACATGCTGAAGGCGTATACCGCAGAACATTACAACCTGGATGACCCGGAAGCCGAGTCCATCCTGGCAAAATGCGCTCGGGAAAATTTTGGCGTGTCGGGCAGCGGTGCAATCAGCTATACCGGATACTACACCAATATACACTGGCTGAGTACGCTATATAAGAAAACCCTATCCGGTAACGATTCAGATGTTCAAACAGGCATTTACATTGATGGCATTGGTACTGAAGCAGGTAAACCTGACAGCAAACTTGGGCAGGGGTTTGGTATCTTTGATACCGGTGTCGTTGCCAAAACGGATAAAGCGGTTTCCATGCTGGCTGACAGTATTCAGGACGTGCTAGAGGTTGTTGGTAAAAAACAGGCTGACGGCAAGCTTATAGTCAGAATCCTGCAGTTCGATATTTTTGGCTTCAGTCGGGGCGCAGCCGCCGCCCGCCATTTTGCAAACCGCATCCAGTCCGAAGACCCGGCCATTATCAGCGCCATCCGGCAGGCCATGACGGACACGAGCTTCAATGGTTCTCCTGCCGGTAAAACCCGCTTCATCGGCATTTTCGATACCGTTGCCGCCATTGGCACGCCGGTTAACGGCCTGAATCCGCACAGTGCGGATACCGGTGACGTTAAGCTCACCCTGCGCCCTGGCGTGGCGGAGAAGGTTTTTCATATCACCGCCGCGAACGAGTGCCGCTTTAACTTTGCGCTGAACAGCGTGAAACCGGCCTGGCCGGAACTGGCACTGCCCGGCGTCCATTCCGATATCGGCGGCGGATATCTACCCGTCACGAAGGAGAATCTTTTTCTGACGCGGCCTGCAACGGAAACCGTACCGTACAGCCAGCCCGGTGAAAAGACGCAGGCCTACCGGCAGGCCGTGGCGCAGCTGCAGACGCTGGATAAGTCGCCTTGCCTGGTCCCTCTACTGCGGACAAACGACATTTCGGCAGAAACCTGGCATGACGACAGGCTTCGACCGGACCGGTACGGCCAGATGCAGAAACGCAGCTTTGCGGCGCTAACCCTGCGGGAGCGGACAGTCAGAAACGACTGGTCCCGTGTGGTGCTGAGGGTGATGCTTGAGGCTGCACAGGAGGCCGGGGTGGTGTTTGACCCCATTCTGAGCAAAGACAAAGAACTCGCCATTCCGGATGAGCTTGCGCCCCTCTGGGACAAAGCGCTGGCAATGGGGAAAACTGCCCGCAGCGGCCAGATGGCACAGGCATTCAGTCAGGATGAGCTGGACGTGATTGCGAAGAAGTATATTCACTGTTCGGCCAACTGGAATGCCATCGTGGTCAATACGGACGGCTTCATTCACGGAGGCGTATCGCCCTCAGAGCTGATTGGCTTTATCAACCGGCCGGATGAGCAGTGGAAACGCTCGGTCTACAGCATGGACGGGAAGAAGATATGAAGCTGAAAGCACTTTTTCCCCTGCTGATGCTGGTCATGATCAGCGGTTGTCGTGCAGGCGAAGCGCAGACGCCGGAAGACACCGGAGAAATGCCTTACGGGGAGGTTGGTTTTGCATTTTTTACCCCTCAGGCATTACCGGCGGTGGTGACGAAAGCGCTGATTATCGACAACGAAAAGGTGGTATCCACCTTCCGGACGCTGGACAGTACGCAGAGTGATCCCGATGTGGTAGGTTCCTGGAATAACACAACCTATGTTGTGGGAATCCAGTTCAACAAAGTCCGTCACCCGCCAGCTTTGATGCTGTTCTGCTGGGATTCAGTTATTGATAAAACGACTTACGAGACGCGAATTATCTTCTCATCTGCCCTGCGGGAAAAAATGTCGGTACCAACCGGCAAAGATCGGAGAGGAAATACCGCTTGGTATAAAACATTATTGTTTGGTCTGGCACCTGAAGGCAAAGTGCGCATCTGGCTCCAGAACAGCGGCCCGGTCGCTAATATGCCGATTGAACCGGTAAAAATCACCACGCTGTCCGGTGATAAACTAGATGCCTGTAAAGACGTACCTTCGCGGATTGATTTTAACTACAGCATTCCAGATGGTTATGATCAGGACATAAAGGATTTTATCAAAGGGAAAGCCTATCCCTATGGTAGCTGGTAGTAGCCCCTAAAAAGGATCCCTTGTGGATCCTTTTTAACAATCTCATTACTAAGCCTTTAACGTGAGTTTTCGTTCCACTGAGCGTCAGACCCCGCGGACGACCTGCTAGCCCATCCCCCAGAACAGCACCGCCAGTAGCTGCGGGGTGATGATGCGCAGAAACATCACCAGCGGGTAGACGGTGGCATAGGAGAGCGCGGCCGCGCCGCTGGTGGCGTGCAGGTTGTTCGCAAAGGCGAGCGCTGGCGGGTCGGTCATGGAGCCCGCCAGCATGCCGCACAGCGTCAGGTAGTTCATTTTGGCGAACATCCGCGCCAGGATTGCCACCGTCAGCAGCGGAATGGCGGTGATGAAGATGCCATACCCGACCCAGCTCATCCCTTCGCCCTTGACCAGGGTATCGACAAAATCCCCGCCGGATTTTAGCCCGACCACCGCCAGGAACAGCACGATGCCCAGCTCGCGCAGCGCCAGGTTGGCGCTCGGCGGCATAAACCAGTAGAGCTTCCCGATACAGCCGATACGCCCGAGGATCAGCGCCATGATCAGCGGCCCGCCCGCCAGGCCCAGCTTGAGCGCCACCGGGAAGCCTGGGACGTACAGCGGGATGGAGCCGAGGAGCACGCCAAGCCCGATGCCGATAAACACCGGCAACATCTGCACCTGCTGCAGTTTTTGCTGAGCGTTGCCCACCATATCCGCCACGGCGTCGATGGACGACGGGCGTCCGACCAGGTTGAGGATATCCCCGAACTGCAGGCTGGCCTCCGGGCTGGCGACCAGCTCGACACCCGCACGGTTGAGACGGGATATCACCACGTCGTAGCGCTCTTTTACCTGCAGATCGCGTATTTTCTTGCCCAGAACGTGCTCGTTAGTCACCACAACGCGCTCCACGCGCATATCGGTGCCGCGGGTTGAAAGTGAGGTATCCACTTCCTGACCAATTACCAGGCGGGCGTTGTTTAAATCCCCCGGCTGGCCGACCAGGTGCAGCAGGTCACCTTGCCGGATCATCGTGCCGGGCGCAGGCACCATCAGCACGTCGTCGCGTTTAAGGCGGGAGCAGATAATATTGGCGCTGTTCAGAATCGGCACGTCCTGAATCGCCATATTGTTCAGGTTGGGGTTATCGACGCGAATGTTGATGGTTTTGATCGGCATATGGCCGTTGGTGAGCGTGGTTTCGTGGTCCTTCGCCTCTTTGTCGACGTTAATGCGAAACAGGACGCGTACCAGCCACATGGAGAGCAGAATACCGCAAATCCCAAACGGATAAGCCATGGCGTAGCTCATCCCCATCTGGTCGACAATGCCAGGTTCTATGCCCAGATCGCGCAGGATTTGCTGCCCCGCACCGAGCGCTGGCGTGTTGGTGACCGCCCCGGAGAAAATCCCCAGCACCACGGGCAGCGGGATAGCAAAGATTTTGTGCAGGATCGCGGTGACCAGCCCGCCCATCACCACAATGCCGAAGGCAAACAGATTGAGCCGTAGCCCGGAGACGCGCAGGGAAGCGAAAAAGCCCGGCCCTACCTGAATCCCGATGGTATAGACGAAGAGAATCAGGCCGAACTCCTGAATAAAGTGGAGCATATCGGCGCTGAGAACCAGCCCGAGCGTGTCGGCAAAATGCCCGACAAAAATGCCGCCAAACAGCACCCCGCCAATCCCAAACCCGACGCCACGAATTTTGATATTGCCTATCCACAGGCCCACAACAGCGACCAGGGCCAATACGCTTACGGTTAACGCGATATCACTCATGATCCACATCCTGTGTATAACCTTAGTTATGCTAAGGATTCTCTCAGAGCCGGGGGCGGTTGTATGGGCGATGGCGCACAAAAAAGCCCTGCCGGGGCAGGGCTTTGTGCAGTCTGTGAGTAAAACGGATTAGCTGTTCAACGCAGGCCGCTCGCTAATGGCGATACGCTGCGGCGCGATGGCTTCCGGCACGTTGCGGAGCAGGTCGATATGCAGCAGCCCGTTGGTAAACGTCGCGCCGGATACTTCCATATGGTCTGCCAGGGTAAAGCTCAGGCTAAACGGCTGATTCACCAGCCCCTGATGCAGCCATTTGGTTTCGGTCTCTTGTTTTTCCGGCGTCCCCTTCACGGTCAGGCGTGTGCCTTCAAGCTGGATATCCAGATCGTCCTGGCGGAAACCGGCCAGCGCCAGGGTGATGCGATAGTGGTTATCGTCACTTTTTTCAATGTTGTACGGAGGAAACGTCTGTTGCTCGGTGGCGCTTTGCAGCGCGTTAGCCAGTTTGTCAAAACCAATCCACTGACGCAGCAGGGGGGATAAATCGTAGTTACGCATACTAAATCTCCTTCTGAGAAGCGAGTTCGGCACAGTTTAATTTTGTGCGCAGTTGTTCCTGCGAATCCTGATGGATTCACATATGCTCCCGTTACGGCAAGCAAGTCCGGGTGGGCCGCTTACGCGACCCGCGTAATTAGTTAATTTCGATACGGCGCGGTTTTTTCTCTTCCGGAATCACGCGTTCCAGTTCGATAAACAGCAGGCCGTTAACCAGGTTCGCGCCCTTAACGTGAATGTTCTCGGCTAACTGGAACTTGCGTTCAAAGTTGCGCTCGGCGATGCCCTGGTAAAGGTAGGTACGTTCTTTCTGCTCGGCCGTATGGGAACCTTTCACCACCAGCAGGTTGTCCTGCGCGGTGATCTCCAGTTCGTTTTCTGCAAAACCGGCGACGGCAATGGCGATGCGGTAGTGGTTTTCATCAACCAACTCAACATTGTATGGAGGGTAGCCGTTGCTCTGGCTTTGGTTATTTTCTAAATGGTTAAACAGGCGGTCAAAACCAATTGCAGAACGGTATAGCGGAGAAAGATCGAAGTTACGCATAAATAAAACTCCTGAAATCAGCGAGACATTATAGCCTTCCACCATGGACAGGCCTTTGCGCCCCCGAACACCCATCAGGCGTGTTCGTTATCGGGTCACATTCTTAAAATGGGTCTGTAATCAGGCTTTTCAAGACTATTTATGCGAGATTTTTTTGCACTTTGCTGGTTGTCGCATAGACTCTGGGGCAACAGCACAAAGAGTTAAATTGCGATGGCTGCCACAGTGCGGGGTTATCGGGCTATTCATTTCGGATAAGGCTCGCTATAACCCTGAGTTGCAGGTCTATGCAGTGCCATTAACGATGACTGAGTGATGATGAAAAATGTTCTGATAAAGCTGACGACGTTCAGCGTGGTAGTTTTACTTTGCGGGTGTTCGAGCGTGATGTCTCACACCGGCGGTAAAGAAGGAACATATCCGGGGACGCGCGCCAGCGCGGCGATGATCTCCGATGATGATACTAACTGGGGCACCAAGTCCCTGGTTATCCTGGATATGCCGTTTACGGCGGTGGCCGATACGCTGCTGCTGCCGTGGGACATGTTCCGCACGGACAGCTCCGTGCGCTCACGCGTTGAGAAAAGCGAGCAGGAAAATCTGGCGACCAACGCCGTCATCCCGCCCGCAGAGATGCCTCCACGCTAATTCTGCGCGGTTTCCGTTAACCACAGCTGACGGAAACCGTCCTTCTCTTCCATCCATGCAATAAATCGTCCGTCCGGGGAAAACACCACAGCGTCAGCAGACGGCGGGTTGCCGTGATCGGACGTCAAAAACGTCACCTCCCCGGTCTGCGCGTCGCAGCAGGCGATCCGATTTTCGAGCACGAATCCCAGTCGGTCTCCCGCAGGATGCCAGTTAAACGCAGACTGAATACCGCTCCCGGTATTATGCGTCAGCTGGCGCGGCTCGCCGCCCTCAGGCGAGATCAGCCACAGCTGCACAACGCCGTTATCATCACGCATCAGAAACGCGATTTGCGTCCCCTGCGGATTACTGCGCACCCAGTGGCGCGGTACGTTCACCAGCCCCGGGTATGCCTTCTGATGGGTAAAGGTCAGACGACGCTGCTTCACCCCGGCAGGCGGCGCTGGCATAGCTTCAGCGGTGCCCTGCAGCGGCGTATCGCCTGCGCGTTTCCAGCCCTGCTCATCTTCTGGCAGGTTAACAATGAACAGTTCTGGCACTTTTTCGCCCTGCGCGGAGAGGGTGTCTCCGATAAACGCCAGCCTGTTGTTGCCCACCCAGCCCTCTTCGTAGGCGCGGTTGATTTCATCGCTGCCCGGCTGCGGGTTAGGCGTCGTGCGGCTGACCAGCACACTCCAGAAAGTGCCTGAATATTCACGAGGATGATTCCCCTGCGGGTTCACCGGGCCGAACGGTGCCGCCACGCCGACGTTGCGTAAATCGAGCTTCGGATCGCGCTCGTGCAGAACATGGTCGTTATAGGTGAAGCTGACGAGCTGCCCGTTCGGGCTAAAGACGTGCACATGGCTGCCGCCGCGCAGCGCGCCTGCGGTGTAGGGCGCAGTGATATCCATCGCGTCCAGATTGCTGACCTGGCCATTGTGCGCAATCACCCCCTGGCGATGATGAAAATCGTAGTGCCAGTCTGCATCCGGGTTTTTCGGGCCGTGGATAAAGACGTATTTGTCCTCTGCCGGATGAACGGTTACCACGCCGACATGCGCGCCGTCAGTCGCACGGTAGATCGCCTCAACCTCGCCCGTACTGACATTGACCCGCTCAATGGTTTCACCGGTAAACGACGCGCCGGACGGGCGAACATCATAGACAAGCCACTGGCTGTCTGGCGTCCAGGTGTTGATGTTGGTGAGCTGGTGGTTGCGGGAAGCGAAGGTGATTTGTTTCATGGAAATACCCTGATGCGCGGTTATCGCATCAGGGTAAAACATCCGAAGGGATTAGCCTACTCGTTTCACGTCGCCGACCAGCAGGATGTAGGAGAGCGCGCCGATCAGCGCCACGACAGAGATATACACCAGAGCCGGACCAAAGCCGTAGTCCTGCGCCAGGTAACCGATGACCAGCGGCACGGTGATCCCGCCCAGGCCACCCACGAAGTTAAACACGCCGCCGGTCAGGCCGATCAGACGCATCGGCGCCAGGGACGACACCAGCGACCAGGTGATGGAGGCAAAACCGTTCCCGAAGAACGCTACCGCCATCAGGGTCATGATCCACACCGGATCGTTGGTATAGTTCGCTCCCATGATGCAGGTAGAGATCAGCAGTCCGCAGATAATCGGCGTTTTACGCGCAACGCCCAACGAGAAGCCTTTTTTCACCAGCTTATCCGCCAGCCAGCCGGAGAGCAGCACGCCAAAAAACGCCGCAAGGAACGGCACGGTGGTCATAAAGCCCGCCTTCAGCGCGGTAATACCCTTCTCCTGCGTCAGGTAGTTCGGGAACCAGGTGAGGAAGAACCACAGCGTGGAGGTCACCGCGAACTGGCCCAGATATACGCCCACCAGCTTACGGTGGAAGACCAGCTTCCAGTCCGCTCTGGTCAGCGGCTGGCGCGCCTCTTTTTTCACGGGCGCATCGCCGTCCACCAGGCCACCGCCGTCGCGGATGTAGTCCAGTTCGGCTTTGGAGATGCTTTTGGTCAGACGCGGCGGTTGATACACCTTAAACCAGATAAGGGACCAGATAATGCCGATCCCGCCGGTGACGATGAACACCCAGTGCCAGCTCAGCAGCTCCTGGATCCAGATTAACAGCGGTGTCAGAAACGCCAGACCAACAAACTGCCCGGAAGTGTAAAAACCAACAGCGGAAGCGCGTTCGTGTTCAGGGAACCAGCTGGTCACCATGCGGTTGTTGGTCGGGAACGCGGGTGCTTCAAACACCCCGGTGATGGCGCGCAGACCAATCAGCGACATCAGCCCGGTGGCGAACCCCTGGAACAGCGTCGCCACAGACCAGCCTAAAATGGCGATAAAGTAAGTCAGGCGTGACCCCACGCGATCAAGGAACCAGCCGCCGGGGATCTGGCAGAGCGTATACAGCCAGGCAAACGCCGAGAAGACGTAGCCCATTTCCGCTTTGGTGATGCCAAACTCTTCCTGAATATGGGCCGATGCCACGGCAAGGTTGGCGCGGTCGACATAACAGATGACCACGGTAATAAAGATCATGATCAGCGTCAGGTAACGACGACGCCCGGTTTTTGCAGCAGTAACAGGAATATCCATCGCAATCTGTCTCCAGATTTTGGGCATAGCGAAGCCGCTCACCATGCCCTGTAATTTACAGAGGGTGTATTTGGTTTTTTTAATTAAAAACGTAAACGGAATGCGCTAAATAATTCGTGCTGGGGGAAGGCGGCAAGTTTTCGCATCCCCGGGAGCATACAAAAGTATGTGACCGGGGTAAGAAAACGCAGCCAACGCATCACCAGCGCGAAGTATGACGCGCATTTACCATTCCGCTACGCTGCCGTCCTCATGACGCCACAGCGGGTTTCGCCAGTCCGGCGCATTTTTACTCAGCTCAATGACTTTGGCTTCGTCGATATCCACGCCAAGGCCCGGCTTCGTTAACGGTTTAAAGAAACCACCTTCCATGCAGAAGTCTTCTTTGTTTTTCACAAAGTCGAGCAGTTCCGCGCCCTTGTTATAGTGAATGCCCATGCTTTGTTCCTGGAACACCGCATTGCGGGAGACAAAGTCGACGTGCAGGCAGGCCGCCAGCGCAATTGGCCCAAGTGGACAGTGCGGGGCCAGCGCCACATCCCAGGCCTCTGCCATCCCGGCAATTTTGTAGCATTCGGTGATGCCGCCCGCGTGGGAGAGGTCCGGCTGCAGGATCGCAATACCACCCGCTTCCAGGACACGTTTAAACTCGAAGCGCGAGAACATACGTTCGCCCGCGGCGATAGGAATGTGCGTCTGTTCAGCCAGTTTCGGATAGTATTCCGCCTGCTCGGCCAGCACTGGCTCTTCGATAAACAGCGGGCGATACGGCTCCAGCTCTTTAATCAGCACTCTGGCCATCGGCGCGCTGACGCGGCCGTGGAAATCCAGACCAAACTCAATTTCGTTGCCGAAGGCTTCACGGATTTGCGCCACGGTATTGACCGCCCGGTCTACCGCACGCGAGTTGTCGATAACGCCCATCTCTTCGCAGCCGTTGAGCTTGAAGGTGTCAAAGCCGATATTGCGCAGTTGCGTAATGCCGTCGATAACCTCCGCAGGGCGGTCGCCGCCGACCCAGCTGTAGGCTTTTATTTTGTCGCGCACCAGGCCGCCCATCAGCTGCCAGACCGGCGCGTTCAGCACTTTGCCTTTGATATCCCACAGCGCCTGGTCGATACCGGCGATGGCGCTCATCAGAATCGGACCACCACGATAGAAGCCCGCGCGGTACATCACCTGCCACAGGTCGTTTATGCGCGCCGGATCCTGACCAATCAGGTACTCGCCCAGCTCATGCACGGCAGCTTCAACGGTGCGCGCACGCCCTTCAATCACCGGTTCGCCCCAGCCTACAACCCCTTCATCGGTCTCGATTTTCAGGAACATCCAGCGCGGGGGTAAACGGTACGTGGTGAGTTTGGTTATTTTCATTTCACTGCCTCTCGATACGCTTTCACAAATGCTGCCGCCTGCTGTGCGGTACGTTCCACGGACTGTCCGGCACGATAAAGATCGCTGCCCAGCCCTGCGCCCACACAGCCAGCGCTCATCCACTGGCCCAGATTTTCTGGCGTTACGCCGCCCACGGCAAAGACCGGCACGCTGGCGGGCAATACCGCTTTCAACGCCTTGATGTAGTCCGGTCCAAAAGCCGATGACGGGAAAATTTTGAGCGACTGCGCGCCCGCATCGAGGGCGGTAAAGGCTTCTGTGGCCGTGGCGCACCCCGGACAGACAGTCATACCGTACTCTACCGCCCGGCGGATCACCTCGGGGTTGATATTCGGTGTAACGATAAGCTTGCAGCCCATCTTCGCCAGTTCATCCACCTGCTCCGGCTGTAATACGGTGCCAGCGCCAATCAGCGCCTTATCACCAAACGCCTTCACAACTGCCGGAATGCTTTTTTCCCAGTCGGGCGAGTTGAGCGGGATTTCTACCGCGTCGAACCCGGCATCGATAACCGCGCCGACGTGGGCTAACGCCTCATCGGGCGTGATGCCGCGCAAAATGGCGATAAGGGGAAGATCAGTTTGCCACTGCATGAGCGATGCTCCTTATGCCTGCCTGAAATGCCGTGTCGCCGGAAACCGTCGAAACATCACGCCCAACGGCGCGAAACGCCTGTTCGTAGCGCGACGTCAGCGATGCGCCTGCGACAATCGTGATGGCCTGCTTGTGCGCGATGAACTCACGCATGCTGGCGACCTCGGCGCCAATCAGCAGGCCGGAGAGAAACTCGCTGACCTGCTCGCGCGGGAGATTTCCCAGCACGTGCGAGGCGCGAACCTCAAAAAGGTGCGGCAAAACATCAGGAGAAGCGATCCCACGTTCAAGCCCGGCAGCAAACGCCTCTGCCGAGGCTTCCTGCTCAGGTAAACCGGCCCCGACCAGCGAATGGTTGAGCAACAAATGGTGCAGCTCACCGGTCATTACGGTGCGAAAATCGTGGATTTGCTCAGCGTCAGCTTGGACCCACTTACAGTGCGTGCCGGGCATGACGTAGACAGAAGAAGGAGAGAGTGCGCGCGCGCCAAGCAGCTGCGTCTCTTCGCCGCGCATCACGTTGTGGTTATCATCGCGAGAGACGCTCAAACCGGGAATAATCCAGATATTGTCGCCAACGGACGTTAACTGCTCGCCAATAGCGGAGAAATGGGCGGGAACCGGTAGATAAGGCGCAATTTTCCAGCCTACATTACTGCCCACCATTCCCGCCATGACTACCGGCGTGGCGCTGTCGCGCCAGTTTTGTGTGACCTCTGCTAACACCGCCTCGGGGGATTTACCGTTCAGGCGCGTCACGCCTGCTTCTGATTGCCTGCTCTCCAGGCACTGCTCGCCCTGATAAAGCCAGGCGCGCAGATTGGTCGATCCCCAGTCAATTGCGATGTAGCGAGATGTCATGTGATTTCCTTCAGCCTTCGTGTCGAGCTGGCAATCATGGTAAGCGCCGCCTGCTCTGCCGCATCGCCGTCCTGATGCCGTATCGCATCGAACAGCGCTTTATGTTCCTGGAGCGTTTTTGGCATGTTCGCCTCATCACCCATCCAGGTACGTTCAAATACCGCCCGCTGTAGCGAGCTGATCGCCACGCTAAGCTGCTGTAATACCGGGTTATGTACCGACTGCAGCACCGCTTCGTGGTAGCGAATGTCCGCCTCGTTGAACGCCTCCCGGTTCTGGTTATTAGCGATCATGTCGTTTAAAGCCGATTCAATCTGGGCCAAATCACCGGAAGTTGCGCGCTCCGCCGCCCAGCGGGCGATGGCCGGTTCCACCAGGTTTCGGACTTCACTCATCGCGCCGATAAGCCGCGGGTCGTAGTCGTTTTCCAGCACCCACTGCAACACGTCGGTATCGAGGTAGTTCCACTGGTTGCGCGGAGCAACAAACGCACCGCGATAGCGCTTCATTTCAATCAGCCGCTTCGCCATCAGCGAGCGGAACACTTCCCGGATGATGTTGCGCGAGGTTTCAAACTCCTCACACAGTTCAGCCTCTGCTGGCAGCGGCGAACCGGGAACGTATTTTCCCCCCACAATCTGGGTGCCCAGCGTGATAACGATGCGATCGGTTTTATTGAGTGTCATGGAGAGTCCTTGTGCTCTGTAAGTCCATCACTACTTTACCGCGACCGCTGAATTTCGCCTCACTTTTGCAGTACAAACGTGAGGCCTTTCGTCTTTTCTGTGGGGACAATGTAGTACAATCAATTAATGTTGTACTACAATCAAGATCACAAAAAGAACAATTCAATAAATTCAGGGCCAAAAAAAGCCCCGGTTGATAACCGAGGCTGATGTTTTCGAGCGACTGCTAGGACAGAACGAATTTCTCGATCGCCCAGGCAACGCCGTCTTCCAGGTTGGATTTGGTGACGAAATTCGCCACTTCTTTCACCGACGGAATGGCGTTATCCATCGCCACACCCATGCCCGCGTATTCAATCATCGCGATGTCATTTTCCTGGTCGCCGAGCGCCATGATCTCTTCAGGTTTGATGCCCAGCGCATCAGCAAGCGATTTCACGCCGGTGCCCTTATTGACGCGTTTATCGAGGATTTCGAGGAAGTACGGCGCACTTTTCAGCACGGTATACTTTTCTTTGACCTCTGCAGGAATGCGCGCAATCGCTTTGTCCAGGATCTCAGGCTCGTCAATCATCATCACTTTCAGGAACTGGGTCGCCGGGTCCATTTTCTCCGCTTCACAGAACACCAGCGGAATGGTCGCCACGTAGGATTCATGCACCGTGTAGTAGCTGATATCGCGGTTGGCGGTGTAGAGCGTATTGCGATCGAGCGCGTGGAAGTGGGAACCCACCTCACGGGAGAGTTTTTCCAGGAACAGGTAGTCGTCATAGCTCAGCGCAGTTTGCGCAACCGTACTGCCATCTGCGGCTTTCTGCACCAGCGCACCGTTATAGGTGATGCAATAGTCGCCAGGCTGATTCATGTGCAGCTCTTTCAGGTAGCTGTGCACGCCCGCATACGGACGCCCCGTGGTCAGAACCACATTCACGCCTTTTGCGCGTGCCGCGGCGATCGCGTTTTTAACGGCTGGAGAGATAGTGTGGTCTGGCAGCAGCAGCGTGCCGTCCATATCGATTGCAATAAGTTTGATAGCCATGAGGTCCCCGGGATAAATGAGTGCTACCTCATGCTAACGCGATTAAGCACACAAAAATAGAGCTACATTGCGCAACAGAATCCCCCCTTTTACGCTTATCCCGGGAACAAAGGTTTACTCGCGGGTGAGAACGATTTTACCAAACGCACCGCGATCGAGGTGTTCAAACGCCTGTTCCAGCTCGTCAAAGCGGTAGCGGCGTTCAATCACGGGTTTCAGCTCCGTCACATCCACGGCGCGGACAAAATCCTCCAGCGCCCGACGGTGCCCCACGCCAATCCCCTGAATGACGGGGGATTTCAGCAGCAACTCGCCAGCAGGCAGCGAAATGTCCGTCCCGGCCAGCACACCAATCACCGAGATACGCCCGTGAACGGCAACGGCGCGCAGGGAATGCCTCAGGTTTTCGCCCCCCACGGTTTCAATAATATGGTCGATGCCGCGATCCTGCGTGAGCGCCAGCGTATCTTCTGCCCAGTCGCCTTTCAGCCGGTTGATGCCGTGGCTGGCCCCCAGCGTTTTGGCGAGCGCCAGCTTCTCATCGCTCCCCGAGGTGACAAACACCTCTGCCCCGTGCGCTTTTGCAATTTGCAGGGCGAATATCGCCACGCCGCCTGTCCCCTGCACCAGCACCGATTGCCCGGCACGCAGCTGGCCGCGCTCCACCAGCGCAAACCAGGCGGTAAGCCCTGCGCAGGGCAGCGTGCTGGCTTCAGCGTCATCCAGGGTCTCCGGGGAGGCCACCAGCGCGTCTTCCTTCACAATCACATACTCGGCCAGCATTCCCTGGAAGTATCCACCGGACGTTTTGTAGGGCAAGTTGCGCGCGTCCGCCTGCGGCTTGCCGTCGATCCACTCCGGGAAGAAGGTTGAGATGACGCGTGCGCCAGGTTTGAAGCGCGTAACGCCTTCACCAATGCTGTCCACCACGCCCGCCATGTCGGACGCCGGGGTAAACGGGAAGGAAAGCGGGATCGGCATTGTGCCTTCAACAACCATTTTATCGCGATAGTTAAGCGCAACGGCATTCACCCGCACGCGGATTTCACCCGGGCCGGGCTGTGGAACAGGTTCCTGAATGAGTTTGAGGTTCTCGCGCCCGAGGGCGTTCATTGACCAGCGTTGCATTGTCTGTGTCATCTTATTTCTCCTGCCATCAAATAAGCTTTTGTACTGACAGTCTACCGTTGACGTATGGTCACCAGTGGCGATAATTTTTCTCTTCATTGACGCCAGAATAGATACAATCCATGACCGATACGCTGAAGGATATCCCTGTTTTTGTGGCCGCCGTTGAGGCAGGAAGTTTCGCTCAGGCCGCAATTCGTCTGCATTTGTCGCGCTCGGCGGTAGGAAAAAGCATCGCTCGCCTTGAACAGCGGTTGGGAGTGCGTCTTTTTCACCGCACCACCCGCAGCCAGAGGCTGACCGATAACGGCGCCCTTTTTTATGAACGCTGCCTGCGCGCGCTGGAGGAGATTCGGGGTGCGGAATCGCTGCTTGAAACGGGGAAACAGCAGGTAAGTGGCCGCCTGCGCGTTGCCATGCCGGTGCTGTTTGGTCGCCAGTGCGTCGCCCCCTTGCTGATAGCGCTGGCGCAGGAACACCCAGGGCTTGAACTGGAAATGTCTTTCAGCGACCGCGTGGTGGATCTCGTCGAGGAAGGGTTTGATATGGCGGTACGTAACGGCACGCTGCAGGACAGCAGCGTGCTGGTGGCCAGAAAGCTTGGAGAACACCGCATGGTGCTGTGCGCCGCGCCGGATTACCTGCAGAAGAAAGGCCAGCCGCAAAACGTGGATGATTTACCCCAGCATACGGCCATTAATTATCTGCGCGCGGGCAGGGTGTTGCCCTGGCAGCTGATGGATGACGAAGGAACGTCTCGCACCTTTACTCCCCGTTCGTCGCTTAATATGGATGATTTGCAGGCTATTTGCGACGCTGCACTGGCCGGACACGGCATTGCATGGTTGCCGTGCTGGATGGTCATCAAAGAAATTCATCAGGGAAAACTCGTCCCGCTCCTGAAGCAGGCGCCGGATGTACACTTCAACGTTCATGCCGTCTGGCAGCTTACGCCTCATCTGCCGCTGAGGGTAAGAATAGCGATAGATACGCTGGCGAGCCGTTTACCGGCTGTGATGTCGCTGGATATGCCTGCGCCCACAAAAAAGCCGCGCTAAAAGCGCGGCCAGTTATCGTGCGGTATAACGACGATTAAATATCGATGTTCGCCGCTTTCAGCGCGTTCTCTTCGATGAAGGCACGACGCGGTTCAACCGCGTCACCCATCAGAGTAGTGAACAGCTGGTCCGCAGCAATCGCGTCTTTCACGGTGACGCGCAGCATGCGACGGCTTTCCGGATCCATGGTGGTTTCCCACAGCTGATCCGGGTTCATTTCGCCCAGACCTTTATAACGCTGGATAGACAGACCGCGACGGGACTCTTTCACCAGCCAGTCCAGCGCCTGCTCGAAGCTGGCTACCGGCTGACGACGCTCGCCACGTTCGATGAACGCGTCGTCTTCGATCAGACCGCGCAGCTTCTCGCCGAGCGTGCAAATACGGCGGTATTCCGGGCCGGTCACGAATTCATGCTCCAGCGGGTAGTCAGTGTCGACGCCGTGAGTACGCACGCGAACAATCGGTTCGAACTGCTGTGCCGCATTCTGCTGAACGTCGAACTTCCACTGGCTGCCGTGCTGCTCTTTCTCGTTCAGCTCGCTCACCAGGGTATTCACCCAGCGGGTCACGGTCTGCTCGTTGCTCAGATCGGCTTCGGTCAGGGTTGGCTGATAGACCAGCTCCTTCAGCAGCGTTTTCGGATAACGGCGTTCCATACGCGTGATCATTTTCTGCGTGGCGTTAAACTCGGACACCAGACGCTCCAGCGGTTCACCGGCCAGTGCAGGGGCGTGCGAATTCGCGTGCAGGGTCGCACCATCAAGGGCGATCGCGATTTGGTACTGATCCATCGCGTCGTCGTCTTTAATGTACTGTTCCTGCTTGCCTTTCTTCACTTTGTACAGCGGCGGCTGTGCAATGTAGACGTGGCCACGCTCAACGATTTCAGGCATCTGACGATAGAAGAAGGTCAACAGCAGCGTACGAATGTGCGAGCCGTCGACGTCCGCATCGGTCATGATGATGATGCTGTGATAGCGCAGTTTGTCCGGGTTGTACTCATCGCGACCAATGCCGCAGCCCAGCGCGGTGATGAGCGTCGCCACTTCCTGAGAAGAGAGCATCTTGTCGAAGCGCGCTTTCTCAACGTTGAGGATTTTACCCTTCAGCGGCAGAATCGCCTGGTTCTTGCGGTTACGGCCCTGCTTCGCAGAACCGCCCGCGGAGTCCCCTTCCACGAGGTACAGTTCGGACAGCGCCGGGTCGCGTTCCTGACAGTCAGCCAGCTTGCCCGGCAGGCCAGCTAAGTCCAGCGCGCCTTTACGGCGGGTCATTTCACGCGCTTTACGCGCCGCTTCACGGGCACGCGCCGCATCGATAATTTTGCCAACAACGATTTTCGCGTCGGACGGGTTTTCCAGCAGGTATTCGCTCAGCAGTTCGTTCATCTGCTGCTCAACCGCAGATTTCACCTCAGAAGAGACCAGCTTGTCTTTGGTCTGTGAGGAGAACTTCGGATCCGGCACCTTCACGGAGACCACGGCAATCAGGCCTTCACGGGCATCGTCACCGGTGGCGCTGACTTTCGCTTTTTTGCTGTAGCCTTCTTTGTCCATGTAGGCGTTCAGGGTACGGGTCATCGCCGCGCGGAAGCCCGCAAGGTGAGTACCGCCGTCGCGCTGTGGAATGTTGTTGGTGAAGCAGTAGATGTTTTCCTGGAAACCGTCGTTCCACTGCAGCGCCACTTCTACGCCGATACCGTCTTTTTCGGTGGAGAAGTAGAAGATATTCGGGTGAATTGGCGTTTTGTTCTTGTTCAGATACTCAACGAACGCCTTGATACCACCTTCGTAGTGGAAGTGGTCTTCTTTGTTGTCGCGTTTGTCGCGCAGACGAATCGACACGCCGGAGTTCAGGAACGACAGTTCACGCAGGCGCTTCGCCAGGATGTCGTACTCGAACTCGGTGACGTTGGTGAAGGTTTCGAGGCTCGGCCAGAAACGGACCATGGTACCGGTTTTGTCGGTATCGCCAGTGACGGCCAGCGGTGCCTGCGGCACGCCGTGGGTATACAGCTGACGGTGAATTTTGCCTTCGCGCTGGATAACCAGCTCCAGCTTCTGCGACAGGGCGTTTACTACGGAAACGCCTACGCCGTGCAGGCCGCCGGAAACTTTATAGGAGTTATCATCGAACTTACCGCCTGCGTGCAGCACGGTCATGATCACTTCCGCAGCAGAGACGCCCTCTTCCGGGTGAATACCGGTTGGGATGCCACGGCCATCATCGGTAACAGAGACGGAGTTGTCCGCATGGATGGTGACCACGATGTCTTTACAGTGACCCGCGAGCGCTTCGTCGATAGCGTTATCTACCACCTCGAATACCATGTGGTGCAGACCGGTGCCGTCATCCGTGTCGCCGATATACATACCCGGGCGCTTACGCACCGCATCCAGCCCTTTCAGGACTTTGATACTGGAGGAGTCATAAGAATTCGACATCAACGTTTCTCGCTCATTTCAACTTGGGTTAATCCGTTATTTTACCCTTTTCCACGGTAAACATCTTCGAATTTTCGTCCGACATGTCTATAACGTGTTCAGCGCTAATAGCGCTGACGAAAACCTGCGACTGCGTAGCTTTTAAGCGGCTGGCAAGCAGCCCGCGACGCGCGTCATCAAGTTCCGAGGCAAAATCATCTATCAGGTACAGGCAGCGTCTTCCGCTCTCGCGGGTGAGAAACTCTCCCTGTGCCAGGCGCAGCGCACACATCAGTAGCTTGAGCTGCCCGCGCGACAGCGTGTCTTCCACCGGCGCACCGTCGGCACGAATGCGGAAATCCGCCTTGTGCGGGCCGTGCGCGGTGTAGGTCAACATGCGATCGCGCTCGAAGCTTCTCTCTAACACCTCGGCATAATCCGTATCTTTCTCCCAGCCGCGCTGGAAGGAGAAGGTGAGAGAGAACTCGGGTAAAAACTGTTTGCAGGTGTCGGCCATGTCTTCGGCGATGCCTGCGCTGTATTCGGCACGCCAGTTGCTGATTTGTTCCGCGAGGGGGATGAGTTCCATATCCCACGGGCGCAGCTGGGCGTAGCGCGTGACCTGGCGCAACGCGGCGTTACGCTGCTTGAGCAAGCGCTTCAGGTTGCTCCAGGCGTTAAAGAATCCGGCTTCGTTGTGAAAGCATCCCCAGTCGAGGAACGCTCTTCTGTATTTGGGGCCACCGTTGAGTAAAGTAAACCCCTCCGGCGTAATCAGCTGCATCGGCATCAGCAGCGCCAGCTCCGCCACCTTGTGGCCAT
The DNA here is from genome assembly GCF_053709515.1 of Enterobacter sp. UPMP701. Classification (NCBI taxonomy): domain Bacteria; kingdom Pseudomonadati; phylum Pseudomonadota; class Gammaproteobacteria; order Enterobacterales; family Enterobacteriaceae; genus Enterobacter; species Enterobacter sp. UPMP701. The sequence goes on from NZ_JBSKJN010000005.1 coordinate 215,037, forward strand.
CGGTGCCGTCGATGCGCACCTTGCTGTCGCCCTGCTTGTCTTTGGTCAGGCCGATGGCGGTTTCCCGCTCTGCGCCCTGCAAACGCCCGTGCAGAACAAAAGATTCCTGCTCGTGGCGAATCACGCGACCAATCTGCAAACTGCGAAACGCCCGGCCGTGGCCGAGCGTATAGATGGCTTCCAGCACGCTGGTTTTGCCGCTGCCGTTCGCGCCAACCAGGAAGTTAAAGCCAGGGGATAAAGCGAGATCCGCGCTTTCGATATTGCGAAAGTCGCGGATCAACAGACGGGTGAGCGACATTACAGTCTCATTGGCATGACAACATAAGCAGCCGACTGTGATGCGGCATCTTCAATCTGTACGCTCGATACGGAGTCGGTCAGCAGAATGCGCACGTTCTCGCACTTCAGTGCATTAAGCACATCCAGCACGTAGCTGACGTTAAAGCCGATTTCCATCTCGGTTCCGGCGTAGGTGACGTCCAGAATTTCTTCTGCCTCTTCCTGCTCCGGGTTGTTAGCGGTGATTTTGATCTGGTTTTCACTCACGTACAGGCGCACGCCGCGGAATTTCTCGTTAGAGAGGATCGCGGCACGGGCAAAGGCCTGCTTGAGGCTATCGCAGCCTGCTTCCAGCGTTTTGTCCGGGTTCTTCGGCAATACGCGGCGATAATCCGGGAAACGACCGTCAACCAGCTTAGACGTGAAGACAAAATCGCCCACGTGTGCGCGGATGTTGTTGCTGCCGATCTGCACGCGCAGCGGCGTGTCACCGCCGTCGAGCATACGCATCAGTTCAATCACGCCTTTACGCGGCACGATCACCGAATGGTTTGGCAGTGAATCGCCAATCGGCATGGAACAGACCGCCAGACGGTGGCCGTCGGTGGCCACGGTACGCAGCTCTTCACCTTCGGTTTCGAACAGCATGCCGTTTAAGTAGTAACGAACGTCCTGATGCGCCATGGAGAACTGCGTGGCTTCAATCAGACGCTTCATCGTCGCCTGCGGCAGGGTGAATTCAACTTCACTCTGCCAGTCGTCCAGGTTCGGGAAGTCCGCAGCGGGCAACGTGGAGAGCGAGAAACGGCTGCGGCCAGAGCGCACCAGCATGCGGTCGCCCTCCAGCTGCACGGCGATTTCAGCGCCTTCCGGCAGCCCGCGGCAGATGTCAAAGAATTTACGTGCAGGAACCGTGGTCGCGCCCGCGTCGTGCGGCTGAGTCAGCGTAACGCGTGCAATCATTTCCATTTCCAGATCTGTACCGGTCAGCGACAGCGTACCGTCAGCGACCTGAAGCAGCAGGTTTCCGAGAATAGGCAGCGTTGGGCGGCCGCCTAATGGGCCACTCACCTGTTGCAGCGGTTTTAATAAATGTTCACGTTCAACGGTAAATTTCATAGCGTCACGATGATAATGTTCTGATTAGATTGGAAAAATCTTCTTTTATGTCGTGGCTTTCTTCGCGTAACTGCTCAATCTTGCGACAAGCGTGCAGCACGGTCGTATGGTCACGGCCACCAAACGCATCCCCGATTTCCGGCAGACTGTGGTTGGTTAACTCCTTTGCCAGCGCCATCGCCATCTGACGCGGACGCGCCACCGAGCGGGAACGACGTTTAGAGAGTAAATCTGCCACTTTGATCTTGTAGTACTCAGCCACCGTCTTTTGAATATTGTCGATGGTGACCAGTTTTTCCTGCAATGCCAACAAATCACGCAGTGCTTCACGCACAAAATCGATGGTGATCGCACGACCGGTGAAGTTGGCATTGGCGATAACGCGGTTCAGCGCCCCTTCCAGCTCACGCACGTTGGAGCGCAGACGTTTGGCAATGAAGAAAGCCACTTCACCCGGCAGGCGGATGTCGTTCTCATCGGCTTTCTTCATCAGGATCGCGACGCGGGTTTCCAGCTCCGGTGGCTCGATCGCCACGGTCAGGCCCCAGCCGAATCGGGATTTCAGACGATCTTCAACACCGTTGATCTCTTTTGGATAACGATCCGAGGTCAAAATGATCTGCTGATTACCTTCCAGCAAGGCGTTGAAGGTGTGGAAAAATTCTTCCTGCGATCGTTCTTTATTAGCAAAGAACTGGATGTCATCGATCAGCAGCGCGTCAACGGAACGGTAGTAGCGTTTAAACTCTTCGATCGCATTGTTTTGCAGGGCTTTTACCATGTCCTGAACGAAGCGCTCGGAGTGCATATACACCACTTTCGCGTTGGGCTTGCGCGCCATAATGCCGTTACCCACCGCATGCAGCAGGTGGGTTTTACCGAGACCCGTGCCGCCATACAGGAACAGCGGGTTGTAGGCCCCGCCGGGGTTATCGGCAACCTGACGGGCCGCCGCGCGCGCCAGCTGGTTCGACTTACCTTCAACGAAGTTATCGAACGTGTGTTTCACGTTAACGTTAGAGCGGTAGGTCGGCTCTGCGGGTGCAGGGACGTTATCCCAGCCCTGACGAGCGGGTGCGACGCGAGGCGCCGGGGCCGGAACAGCCTGAGCGGGCGCGGTGACGTTCACGGTTTCACGAACGGTTTGGGTGACCGGCTTTGTGCCCACTTCAAAACGCAGCTGTGGAACATCTGACCCGCAGAAATCGTTCAGCAGGCCGTTGATGTTATTGAGGTACTTGTCTCTTACCCAATCGAGCACAAAACGGTTTGGCGCATACAAAGCCAGCGTGTTATCGCTCAGCTCCGCCTGCAACGGGCGGATCCACATACTGAATTCTGTGGCTGGTAACTCATCCTGCAATCGGGCAAGACACTGCTGCCAAAGCGAAAGTGACACGGCGGACTCCACTCGAACAATAAAAGAAAACTATTGAATATTCATGATTGTTGGCGCACATCGACATGACCCTGTGTAAAGGGGGACGTGCGAATTGCTATCTGCAATTTATCCTGACCAGGATCCTGGGATCCCGATCGGGACCGCGGATCATAGCGTAAACTGAGCCAGAGATCTTCTGTTTCTCACAGATTCTTCCCGATTTATCCACAGGAAGATCCGAAACCGGGTAAGTGTAAACGATCCTGGCGCGAGTGCCCCGCGATTTAGCCCGCATATTGGAAAATTTAATGAGCAGCGACAATTTTTTGCTTAAATGATCTAACGAAGATCCGGGACGATCCTTGCGCTTTGTTGGCGAGGCCGTATAATCCTCGACCCGGCGCGTGATGCTCATCTTCCTGCGTCGTCCGTTGCTCATTTTCCACGCGAAATCGTGCGGAAATACGCGGGAAATAAGGAAAGAGAATTGACTCCGGAGTGTACAATTATTACAATCCGGCCTCTTTAATCACCCACGCTGAGGCGTTAGTCGTTCGAAACTCGTTCGGGTATACGCAAAAGTCAGTGAATTTATTCAAGTTTAGGTAGAAATCGCCATGAAACGCACTTTTCAACCGTCTGTACTGAAGCGCAACCGTTCTCACGGCTTCCGTGCTCGTATGGCTACTAAAAATGGTCGTCAGGTTCTGGCACGTCGTCGTGCTAAAGGCCGCGCTCGTCTGACCGTTTCCAAGTAATAAAGCTAACCCCTGAGTGGTTAAGCTAGCATTTCCCAGGGAGTTACGTTTGTTAACTCCCACTCATTTCACTTTCGTCTTCCAGCAGCCACAACGGGCTGGCACGCCGCAAATCACCATCCTCGGCCGCCAAAATTCGCTGGGGCATCCCCGCATCGGTCTGACAGTCGCTAAGAAAAACGTTAAGCGAGCGCATGAACGCAACCGGATTAAACGTCTGACGCGTGAAAGCTTCCGTTTACGTCAGCACGAACTGCCTTCAATGGATTTCGTGGTGGTGGCTAAAAAAGGGGTTGCCGACCTCGATAACCGTGCTCTCTCGGAAGCGTTGGAAAAATTATGGCGCCGCCACTGTCGCCTGGCTCACGGGTCCTGATAGCCCTCATTCGGGTCTATCAACGCCTGATTAGTCCGCTACTCGGGCCGCACTGCCGTTTCACGCCAACATGCTCAAGCTACGGAATTGAGGCATTGCGCAGGTTTGGAGTGATAAAAGGCAGTTGGTTGACGGTGAAACGCGTATTAAAATGCCACCCTTTACACCCCGGTGGAGACGACCCCGTCCCCCCAGGACCCTTTGATACCAGAGAACACTAACGATGGATTCGCAACGCAATCTTCTTATCATCGCTTTGTTGTTCGTGTCTTTCATGATCTGGCAGGCATGGGAGCAGGATAAAAATCCTCAACCCCAGCAGCAGACCACGCAGACTACGACCACCGCAACGGGTAGCGCCGCCGATCAGGGCGTACCGGCCAGTGGCCAGGGGAAACAGATTACGGTTAAGACCGATGTGCTTGAGCTGACTATCAACACCCGTGGTGGTGATGTAGAGCAGGCGCTGCTGTTGACCTACCCGAAAGAGCTGAAGTCTACCGAACCGTTCCAGTTACTGGAAACCACGCCTGAGTTTATCTACCAGGCGCAGAGCGGCCTGACCGGTCGTGATGGCCCGGATAACCCGGCTAACGGTGCGCGTCCACTGTACAACGTCGAGAAAGATACTTTCGTACTGGCTGACGGTCAGAATGAAATCGCTATCCCGATGACCTACACCGACGCGGCAGGCAACACCTTCACCAAAACCTTCACCCTGAAACGCGGTGAGTATGCGGTGAACGTGGGCTACAGCGTACAGAATACCGGCGCGAAACCGCTGGAACTGTCTACCTTTGGTCAGCTGAAGCAGTCCATCAATCTGCCGTCTCACCGTGACACCGGAAGCAGCAACTTTGCGCTGCATACCTTCCGTGGCGCGGCATACTCCACGCCTGACGCGAAGTATGAGAAATACAAATTCGATACCATTGCCGATAACGAAAACCTGAACGTCAGCTCCAAAGGCGGTTGGGTAGCAATGCTGCAACAGTATTTCGCAACGGCATGGATCCCAAATAACGACGGTAGCAACAACTTCTATACCGCGAACCTGGGTAACGGTCTTGCCGCTATCGGCTACAAATCTCAGCCGGTTCTGGTTCAGCCGGGTCAAACCGGTAACCTGGCAAGCACCCTGTGGGTCGGCCCGGAAATCCAGGACAAAATGGCTGCCGTTGCGCCGCACCTGGATCTGACCGTTGATTACGGCTGGTTGTGGTTCATCTCTCAGCCGCTGTTTAAGCTGCTGAAGTTCATCCACAGCTTCCTGGGTAACTGGGGCTTCTCCATCATCGTTATCACCTTCATCGTTCGTGGCATCATGTACCCGCTGACTAAAGCGCAGTACACCTCCATGGCGAAGATGCGCATGCTGCAGCCGAAGATTCAGGCGATGCGTGAGCGTCTGGGCGATGACAAACAGCGTCAGAGCCAGGAGATGATGGCCCTGTATAAAGCAGAGAAAGTGAACCCGCTGGGTGGCTGCTTCCCGCTGCTGATTCAGATGCCAATCTTCCTTGCGCTGTACTACATGCTGATGGGTTCCGTTGAGCTGCGCCATGCGCCGTTCGCCCTGTGGATCCATGACCTGTCCGCACAGGACCCGTACTACATCCTGCCGATCCTGATGGGCGTGACGATGTTCTTCATCCAGAAGATGTCGCCGACCACCGTGACCGACCCGATGCAGCAGAAGATCATGACCTTTATGCCGGTCATCTTCACCGTGTTCTTCCTGTGGTTCCCGTCAGGTCTGGTGCTGTACTATATCGTCAGCAACCTGGTGACCATCATCCAGCAGCAGCTGATTTACCGTGGTCTGGAAAAACGTGGCCTGCATAGCCGCGAAAAGAAAAAGTCCTGATTCGGTAAGTTAACGCTAAAATAAGGGCGGTCGATTGACCGCCTTTTTTATTTGTATTGAACGAGACCAACCATGAGCCATAACGACACTATCGTCGCCCAGGCAACCCCACCGGGACGCGGTGGTGTAGGCATTCTGCGTATCTCCGGCCTGAAGGCGCGCGAGGTGGCTGAAGCGGTGCTGGGTAAACTGCCAAAGCCACGCTACGCTGATTACCTGCCGTTTAAAGATGCCGACGGCACGCCGCTGGACCAGGGCATTGCGCTGTGGTTCCCCGGCCCGAACTCCTTTACCGGCGAAGACGTGCTGGAGCTTCAGGGTCACGGCGGCCCGGTTATCCTCGACCTGCTGTTAAAACGTATTCTGACCCTGCCTGGCCTGCGTATTGCGAAGCCGGGCGAGTTCTCCGAGCGTGCTTTCCTCAACGATAAGCTCGACCTGGCGCAGGCCGAGGCGATTGCTGACCTGATCGACGCCAGTTCCGAACAGGCGGCCCGCTCCGCTTTGAATTCGTTGCAGGGCGCATTTTCCGCACGCGTGAATCACCTTGTGGAAGCACTTACTCACCTGCGAATCTACGTCGAAGCGGCTATCGACTTCCCGGACGAGGAGATCGACTTCCTTTCTGACGGTAAAATCGAAGCACAGCTCAACCAGGTGATGAACGATCTCGACGCCGTGCGCGCCGAAGCGCGCCAGGGCAGCCTGCTACGTGAAGGGATGAAGGTGGTGATTGCTGGTCGCCCTAACGCCGGGAAATCGAGCCTGCTGAACGCCCTGGCGGGCCGTGAAGCCGCCATCGTGACGGATATCGCCGGCACCACCCGCGACGTCCTGCGCGAGCATATCCACATCGACGGGATGCCGCTGCACATTATCGACACCGCGGGCCTGCGCGATGCCAGCGACGAAGTTGAACGCATCGGGATAGAACGCGCCTGGCAGGAGATCGAGCAGGCTGACCGTGTACTGTTTATGGTGGACGGCACCACGACCAACGCCGTTGACCCGGCGGAGATCTGGCCAGACTTTATCGCTCGTCTGCCAGCCAAACTGCCAATCACCGTGGTGCGTAACAAAGCAGACGTGACCGGCGAAACGCTGGGCATCAGCGATGTGAATGGTCACTCACTTATTCGCCTGTCGGCGCGTACCGGTGAAGGCGTGGACGATCTGCGTAACCATCTCAAGCAGAGCATGGGCTTTGATACCAGCATGGAAGGCGGTTTCCTGGCGCGTCGTCGTCACCTGCAGGCGCTGGAAGAGGCGGCACGCCATCTTGACCAGGGCAAAGCGCAGCTGATCGGGGCGTGGGCAGGTGAACTGCTGGCGGAAGAGCTGCGTCTGGCGCAGCAGAACCTGAGCGAGATCACCGGGGAGTTTACGTCGGACGATCTGCTGGGCAGGATCTTCTCGAGCTTCTGTATTGGTAAGTAACTCCCGCTAACACTGGGTGATTTCCTCTCAGGAAATCACCATTGTCCAAATGGCAACTCGCCTAATCCCTTTTCACCCCCTATTCTGCATGCCTGCATCTATGGGGGGTTTATGGCGCGTTTTCTGTTTTGTAGTTTCGCATTAGTTCTGCTTTATCCGTCCGGCATTGATATGTATCTGGTGGGATTACCGCACATCGCCCGCGATCTGGGTGCCAGCGAAGCGCAGCTGCATATCGCGTTTTCGGCCTACCTCGCGGGGATGGCGTCGTCGATGGTCTTTGCCGGGAAGATCGCGGATAAGGCTGGCCGTCAGCCTGTCGCCATTACCGGTGCGATTGTCTTCGCGCTGGCATCGATACTGTGTTCGGTCGCACAGGAAAGCACATTGTTTCTGTCAGGACGCTTCGTCCAGGGTATTGGGGCTGGCGGCTGCTATGTGGTGGCGTTTGCCATTTTGCGCGACACCTTAAGCGCCCAGCGCCGTGCCAAAGTACTCTCCATGCTGAACGGGATAACCTGCATCATCCCGGTGCTGGCCCCGGTTGTGGGGTATCTGATCATGCTGAAATTCCCGTGGCAGAGCCTGTTCTGGACCATGGCGGCGATGGGCGCCCTGGTCTTTGTGCTGTCGATTGCGGTGCTGAAAGAGACCCATCCGGGCTCGCAAAACACAGGCCATGCGGCAACGTTCCACCCGGCAGAGAAACTGCTTAACCGCTTTTTCCTCAGCCGTCTGGCCGTGACCACGTTAAGCGTGGCGGTGATCCTGACGTATGTAAACGTTTCCCCGGTTTTATTGATGGAGACCATGGGCTTCGATCGCGGTGAGTATTCTACCGTAATGGCCTTAACCGCCATGGTCAGTATGGCGGTCTCGTTCTCGACCCCCTTTGCGCTGAATCTTTTCCGCCAGCGCACGCTGATGTTGACGTCCCAGGTGCTGTTCCTCGCCGCAGGCGCAATCCTGGCAACCACCAGTTCACACGCGGTTATGCTGGTGGGCATTACTCTCATCTGCGCCGGGTTCTCGGTTGGCTTTGGCGTGGCGATGAGTCAGGCACTTGGCCCCTTCTCGCTGCGGGCAGGCGTGGCAAGCTCGGTGCTGGGGATCGCGCAGGTCTGCGGCTCGTCACTGTGGATATGGCTGGCAGCGGTCATCGGACTTAACGCGCTCAATATGCTGATCGGGATTCTGATTGGCTGTAGCATGGTCTGCATTACCTTACTTATGGTCATCCAGCCCGCGGCACATTATGAAGAAGCCCATCAGCAACCTCGATCTTAACCTGTTACTTTGCCTGCAGCTTTTGCTGCAGGAGCGCAGCGTCACCAAAGCCGCAAAGCGGATGAACGTGACGCCGTCGGCGGTGAGCAAATCGCTGGCCAAGCTGCGCGACTGGTTTGACGACCCGCTGTTTGTCAAAACGCCGTTAGGGCTGCTCCCTACACCCCTGACGGTGAGCCTGGAGCAGGATCTGGCCGACTGGATGCAGATAGGTAATCAGATCCTCGACAAATTCCACCATGATTCGCCCGGCGGTCTGAACTTCGAACTCGCGGCGGAAACGCCGCTGATGCTGATCCGGTTTAATACCCTACTGGAGCAGGTGAATCAGCGCTATCCGCAGGCGACGGTGAAGATGCGGCACTGGGATTACGACTCGCTGGATGCCATTACCCGCGGAGAGGTCGATCTCGGTTTTACCGGACGCGAAACGCATCCGCGTTCCCGCGAGCTGCTGAAGCTGATGCCGTGGTTTATCGACTACGAAATTCTGTTTAGCGACCGCCCCTGCGTCTATCTGCGCGAAGACCACCCCGCTCTGCAGGAGGAGTGGAACCTGGAGACATTCCTGCGCTATCCCCATATCAGTATCTTCTGGGAACGCAGCGACACCTGGGCGCTTGATGAAGTCCTCAAGGAGATGGGACGTGAGCGCACTGTCGCCATGAGCCTGCCGGGCTTCGAACAGGCGATGTTTATGGCGGCGCAGCCCGGTCATCACTATATCGCCACCGCACCGCACTACTGCCATCACTATAATCAACTCCACCAGCGGAAGCTGATTGCGCTGCCCATCCCCATTGACGAAGCCCAGTCTGAAAAGCTGACCGTTCCCTTCACGCTGATCTGGCATAAACGGAACAGCCATAACCCGAAAATCCTCTGGCTGCGGGAGACCATCAAGGCGTTGTACGGTGGCAGCGATCCAATTTTTGCCTAAGAAAATGTAAAGTTCGGTCCTCAGGCTTCTCTTACTCCCATTTACTGATTAAAACAGGAAGCAAGTTAAGCGATAATCATGTAACCGTTTAACCGATTACGACCATTATCAAGGAGCGAAAAATGGCAACGCACTTTGCAAGAGGGATACTTACAGAAGGACGTCTCGTATCGGCCAGACTCTCTTCAGCCTGTCACAGTGAGGCACTCAAACTTCCCGAACACCGCAGGACGCGGTTTTTAGCGTCCAGAGCACTTCTCGCAGAACTGCTGTTTATGCTGTATGGCACCAGCGAACTGCCGGAGATTATCACTCAGCCAGAGGGCCGTCCGGTCTTTGCTGACCCGGATCTCCCGCGATTTTCCATTGCCTATACGGGCAATATCATTGGCGTGGCGCTGACCACCGAAGGGGATTGCGGGCTGGATATGGAGCTTCAGCGTGCGACGCGAGGGTTCCATGGCGCAAGCCCGCACGATGACTACCCGCTCTCAAGCAATGAAAAGCTGTGGGTGCGCAATCAGAACGACCCCGTCGAGGCCAGAGCTCAGCTCATCACCCTGCGTCAGAGCATCCGCAAGCTCTGTGGGTGCGCCTCAGACGACGCCAGTCTGCTGCAATTGCTGCCAGGCTCCGGACGCCTGCGTGCCGCTAAAGCCACGCTTGTAGAGGCGCTCAGCGATGCAGAAGACGTGTTGATATGGTCAGTTGCGGTCAGCCCCGCCATCGAACGGCTGAAGATCTGGGAGTTTGACAGTAAAGATGGATGGAGTAGCCTTCCGGATGTGCCCGAGCGCGCCAATGCGCCCGCCGCGCGTCTGATGCGGTTAACCAGTTTACCTGCAGAAAAAGCATACATACTTAGCTGATCCATTCAGGGTCATCATGATGAAACAGGAGTAATCATGTCTGATACGTTGAAAGTTGTTACGTTACTGGGAAGCCTGCGCAAAGGTTCATTTAACGGGATGGTGGCCCGTACGCTGCCACAGCTGGCACCGGCAGGTATGGAGATTAGCACCCTGCCGTCGATTGGCGATATCCCGCTGTATGATGCAGATGTCCAGCAGGACGAAGGGTTCCCGCAGAGCGTGGAGGCGATAGCCGAGCAGATCCGCCAGGCTGACGGTGTAGTCATTGTTACACCGGAGTATAACTACTCGGTTCCGGGTGGCCTGAAGAACGCCATTGACTGGTTATCCCGTTTACCGGAGCAGCCGCTGTCTGGCAAACCGGTGCTGATCCAGACCAGCTCAATGGGCGCGATTGGCGGCGCGCGCTGCCAGTATCACCTGCGTCAGATCCTGGTGTTCCTGGATGCAATGGTGATGAACAAGCCGGAATTTATGGGCGGCGTGATTCAGAACAAGGTCGACCCGCAGACGGGTGAAGTGGTGGATCAGAGCACGCGTGACCATCTGTCTGGCCAGCTGACGGCGTTTGGGGATTATATTAAGCGGGTGAAGGCGTAACCCCTCACCCTAACCCTCTCCCTGTGGGAGAGGGAACAAACCTTTTATTTGGCGTCGATAAAGACAATCTTCAGCACAAACAGCAGCGCCACGATAATCACGCACGGGCTGAGTTCGCGGAAGCGGCCGGTACCGATCTTCATAATGCAGTAAGAGATAAAGCCCAGCGCGATACCTTCGGTGATCGAGAAGCTGAACGGCATCATCACCGCGGTAATAAACGCCGGTACCGCTTCGGTTAAATCTTCCCACTTCACGCGCGCCAGGCTCGATGTCATCAGCACGCCGACGTAGATCAGCGCGCCGGCTGCCGCATACGGTGGCACCATACCCGCCAGCGGAGAGAGGAAGATCACCAGCAGGAACAGGATACCCACGACTACCGCCGTCAGGCCAGTGCGGCCCCCCACGGAGACGCCGGAAGAGGATTCAATGTAAGCGGTAACAGACGAGGTTCCAATGAAAGAACCCGCGACGGAAGAGATGCTGTCCACATACAGCGCCTGCTTCATGCGTGGGAATTTGCCCTTCTCGTCCGCCAGACCCGCTTTGTCGGTCACGCCAATCAGCGTACCGGAGGAGTCAAACAAGTTGACCAGCATGAAGGAGAAAATCACGCCCGCCAGCCCCAGGTTCAGGGAGCCCGCGAGGTCAACGTGACCAATCACGGTAGAGACGCTCGGTGGCGCAGAGACGATACCGTTGTAATGTACGTCACCCAGCATCCAGCCCAGCAGGGTGGTGACCACGATGGACACCAGCACTGCCGCGTGAATGTTGCGGGAGGCGAGGATCGCGATGATAAAGAAGCCCAGCACGCCCAGCAGCACGCTGTGGGAAGTCAGGTGACCAATGCTCACCAGGGTTTCCGGGTTTGCCACGATCACACCGGCGTTTTTCAGCCCCATCATTCCGATGAACAGACCGATACCGCTGGTGATGCCCACGCGCAGGCTCACCGGAATGTTTGCAATCATCCAGTAACGTACGCGGAAAATGGTCAGCAGCAGCAGGCCAATGGCGCCCCAGAAGATTGCCCCCATGCCAACCTGCCACGGCAGCCCCATCGCCTGAACGACCACGAACGCGAAGAATGCGTTCAGACCCATCGCCGGAGCCAGCGCGACCGGCAGGTTAGCGAACACGCCCATCAGAATGCTGCCAAGGGCGGCGATCAGACAGGTGGTCACGAAGACGGCGCTGGTATCCATGCCAGCAACGCCCAGAATTTGCGGGTTAACAAAAACGATATAAACCATCGTCAGGAAGGTGGTGAAACCGGCGATCACTTCGGTGCGTGCCGTTGTGCCGTGCTCGCGCAGTTTAAACACGCGCTCAAGCAGACCCTGACCAGACGTCTGGGTAGTGTGTTGTTGACTCATCATCAATTTCCGAACAAGGAGGGAAAATTCGTCGCTATCCTATACCAAAATGCGACAATAGTGGCGGTTACGGGATACTTTTTACATTGAATTTGCTTATACGGCAACGATTGCGTCCCGCTGAACTGCCGTACGAAAACGTTAAACTTGTTAAAAAAGGGAAAGGCATGTCCGGAATTGAAGCGGTATTTTTCGACTGCGACGGTACGCTGGTCGACAGTGAGGTCATTTGTTCCCGCGCGTATGTGGCCATGTTCCAGGAATTTGGCATTACGCTGGAACTCGAAGAGGTGTTTAAACGCTTTAAGGGCGTGAAGCTCTACGAGATCATCGACATCATTAACGAAGAACACGGCGTGGATCTGGCGAAAGCGGAGCTGGAGCCGGTGTACCGCGCCGAGGTCGCACGCCTGTTCGACTCCGAGCTGGAGGTTATTGCCGGGGCAAACGCGCTGCTGGATGCGATGACGGTGCCGATCTGCGTCGTTTCCAACGGTCCGGTCAGCAAAATGCAGCACTCGCTGGGCAAGCTTGAGATGTTGCACCATTTCCCGGAAAAACTGTTCAGCGGCTACGATATCCAGCGCTGGAAGCCCGATCCGGCGCTGATGTTCCATGCGGCAAAAGCGATGAACGTCAATGTGGAAAATTGCATTCTGGTGGATGATTCGTCTGCGGGCGCGCAGTCAGGGATTGATGCTGGGATGGAGGTGTTTTACTTCTGCGCCGATCCGCACAACAAGCCGATCGATCATCCAAAAGTGACGACCTTTACCGATCTGGCGCAGCTGCCAGCGTTGTGGAAAGCGCGCGGGTGGGATATTACGCGTTGAATTAACGTAGGGCGGGTAAGCGCTAGCGCCACCCGCCACAAACATCACTCTTTTGGATCTTTACCTGCCAGCAGCTTGTCCAGCTCGTCGCCGCCCACGTGACGGAAGTCCTGACCTTTTACGAAGTAGAAAATGTATTCGCAAATGTTCTGGCAGCGGTCGCCGATACGCTCAATGGAACGCGCGCAGAACAGGGCCGTCAGTACGCTTGGGATCGTACGGGAATCTTCCATCATGTAGGTCATCAGCTGACGCACGATGCCTTCATACTCCTGGTCGACTTTCTTATCTTCACGGTAGATACGCACCGCTTCGTCCAGATCCATGCGCGCAAAGGCATCCAGCACGTCGTGCAGCATCTGCACGGTGTGGCGGCCCAGCGACTCCAGGCTCACCAGCAGCGGCTGGTGCTGCTGAGAGAACTTCTCCAGCGCGGTGCGGCAGATTTTATCCGCCACGTCACCAATACGTTCCAGCTCGGCGATGGTTTTAATGATCGCCATCACCAGACGCAGGTCGCTCGCCGTCGGCTGACGTTTCGCGATAATACGCACGCAGGCCTCGTCGATGGCGACTTCCATCATATTGACGTTTTTGTCGCCTTCAATGACGCGCTTCGCCAGCTCGCTGTCCTGGTTATGCATTGCCGTAATCGCATCAGAAAGCTGCTGCTCAACCATGCCACCCATGGTCATTACCTGCGTGCGAATACTTTCCAGCTCTGCGTTGAACTGGCCTGAAATGTGTTTATTAAGATTGAGGTTGTCCATGGTTTCTCCACATGCACTAAGGCAAATCAACCGTAGCGGCCAGTAATATAATCTTCGGTTTGTTTCTTCGCGGGCCGGGTGAACAGCGCATCCGTATCGCTGAACTCAATCAACTCGCCCAGGTACATAAACGCCGTGTGATCGGAGCAACGCGCAGCCTGCTGCATGTTGTGGGTCACAATAACCACGGTGTAATCCTGCTTCAGCTCGGTGATCAGCTCTTCAATACGACCGGTGGAGATCGGGTCCAGGGCCGAACACGGCTCATCCAGCAGCAACACTTCCGGGCGAATGGCGATACCGCGCGCAATGCACAGACGCTGCTGCTGACCACCGGAGAGAGAGTACCCGCTCTGATGAAGTTTATCTTTGGTTTCGTTCCATAATGCGGCCTTGGTCAATGCCCACTGCACGCGCTCGTCCATATCGGCACGGGAGAGCTTTTCAAACAGGCGAACGCCAAACGCGATGTTGTCATAAATGGACATCGGGAACGGCGTCGGTTTCTGGAACACCATCCCCACTTTAGCGCGCAGCAGGGCGATATCCTGGGCCTGGGTCAGAATGTTTTCGCCATCAAGGATAATTTCACCTTCAGCGCGCTGCTCCGGATAGAGCGAATACATTTTGTTAAAGGTACGCAGCAGCGTGGACTTACCACAGCCGGACGGACCAATGAATGCCGTTACCTGGTTCTTCGCGATATCCAGGTTGATATTCTTCAGGGCATGGAATTTGCCGTAGTAGAAGTTCAAATCACGAACCTGAATCTTACCCGGGGCAGTATCAACCATACTCATTGACTCATTTCCTCATTCGGCGCCGCGAGCTGCCGCGCCGTAAAAAATTAACCGTGTTTCTTCTTCGCGAAAATGACGCGCGCCAGAATGTTCAGCAACAGTACGCAAAGGGTGATGATCAGCACCCCGGCCCAGGCCAGCTGCTGCCATTCCGCGAATGGGCTCATCGCAAATTTAAAGATCGTCACCGGCAGGTTAGCGATCGGCTGCATCATATCCGTGCTCCAGAACTGGTTGGAGAGGGCAGTAAATAGCAGCGGTGCCGTTTCACCGGCAATACGGGCGATGGCCAGCAGGATACCGGTCATGATCCCGGAGACGGACGCTTTCAGAGTGATTGCGGAAATCATTTTCCATTTCGGCGTACCCAGCGCGTAAGCCGCTTCACGCAGGCTGTCCGGCACCAGTTTCAGCATGTTTTCGGTGGTACGAATGACGATAGGCACCTGCAGCAGCGCCAGCGCAATCACGCCCGCCCAGCCGGAGAAGTGTTCCATTTGCGCGACCACAATGGTGTAGACAAACAGACCCACGACAATCGACGGGGCAGAAAGCAGGATGTCGTTAATGAAGCGAATCACCTCTGCCAGCCAGGATTTACGCCCGTACTCCGCGAGATAGATACCGGCCATGATGCCCAGCGGCGTACCGAAAACCGTCGCCCACAAGATCAGCAGGCCACTGCCCGCCAGGGCGTTAGCCAGACCCCCCCCCGCCGTATTTGGCGGCGGCGTCATCTCGGTGAACAGCGCCAGTGACATTCCATCAATACCACGGGTGATGGTGGACATCAGGATCCAGATCAGCCAGAACAGGCCGAATGCCATCGTTGCCATGGAAAGCGTCAGCGCAATGCGGTTTTTGAAACGACGCTTCGCCTGCATTTTGCGGCGGGATTCCGCAAGCGCAGTGGTATTTTGCATTTCGAGCGTTGCCATCAGCGTGCCCCCTCATTTTTTGCGAGACGCAGGATCATCAGCTTGGAGATCGCCAGAACAATGAAGGTGATAACAAACAGAATCAGACCCAGTTCCATCAGCGCTGCGACGTGAAGCCCGGATTCCGCTTCGGCAAATTCGTTTGCCAGCGCGGAAGTAATACTGTTACCCGGCATATAAAGCGACGCGCTGTCGAGCTGGTAGGTGTTACCGATGATAAAGGTCACCGCCATGGTTTCACCCAGCGCGCGACCTAAGCCCAGCATCACGCCGCCGATCACCCCATTTTTGGTGAACGGAAGGACAATGCGCCAGATCACTTCCCAGGTGGTGCAGCCGATACCGTAGGCCGACTCTTTCATCATCACCGGGGTTTGTTCGAAGACATCGCGCATAACCGCCGCAATGTACGGAATAATCATGATGGCGAGGATCACACCTGCCGCCAGAATGCCGATACCGAAGGCCGGGCCAGAGAACAGCGCTCCCACAAACGGAATGGCAGAGAGAACGTTACCGACCGGCTCCTGGAAGTACGTTGCAAACAGCGGCGCAAAGATAAACAGGCCCCACATGCCGTAAACGATACTTGGAATGGCCGCCAGCAGTTCAATAGCGATACCCAGCGGGCGTCGCAGCCAGCCCGGCGCCAGTTCCGTCAGAAACAGGGCAATACCGAAGCTTACCGGAACGGCAATCAGCAGAGCGATAAACGAGGTCACCAGCGTGCCGTAAATCGGCACCAGCGCACCGTAGACGTCATTCGGCGCGTCCCACTCTTTGGTCCACAGGAAGGAGAAACCGAATTTCTGAATGCTCGGCCAGGAGGAGAAAATCAGAGACACGATAATGCCGCCCAGCAGCAATAGCACAATCAGCGCAGCCAGTTTGACCAGCGCGCCGAAAATCATGTCACCTTTTTTACCCGGAGGGTTAAATGCAGGCTTGGTTGCAGCCATAAATTACTCTTCTGTTAAACGCGTTTACGAAATCGCCGGGTGGCGCTTACGCTTACCCGGCCTACAGTCGGAACCGTAGGGCGGGATCGCTGCGCGCCTCCCGCCATTTTCGTCAGAATGCTAAATTAATACAATGCTTTACCGCTGCTGTCTTTCACGTTGGTTTTCCATGCAGCACGGATCTGCTCAACCACGCTGTCCGGCAGGCTGGCGTAATCCAGGTCGTTAGCCTGCTTGCCGCCGTTTTTGTATGCCCAGTCGAAGAACTTCAGCACTTCAGCGCCCTGCTCAGGTTTCTTCTGCTCTTTGTGAACCAGGATGAAGGTGGTGGAAGTGATTGGCCACGCGCCTTCGCCTTTCTGGTTAGTCAGATCCTGTGCGAAGGATTTGCTCCAGTCAGCGCCTTTCGCAGCGTTAGCAAAGTTCTCTTCTGTCGGGCTAACCGGTTTGCCGTCGGCAGATACCAGTTTGGTGTAGGACAGGTTGTTCTGCTTAGCGTACGCGTATTCTACGTAGCCGATAGAACCCGGCAGACGCTGTACGAACGCGGCGATACCGTCGTTACCTTTACCGCCCAGACCGGTTGGCCAGTTAACGGTAGAGCCAGAACCGACTTTCGATTTCCACTCTTCGTTCACTTTCGCCAGGTAGCTGGTGAAGACGAAAGAGGTACCGGAGCCGTCCGCACGGCGAACCACAGCGATGTTCTGCGAAGGCAGCTTAACGCCTGGGTTCAGCTTAGTGATGGCTTCGTCGTCCCATTTTTTGATTTTACCCAGGTAGATATCACCCAGGGTTTTGCCGTCCAGCACCAGCTCGCCTGATTTCAGGCCAGGGATGTTAACGGCCAGCACAACACCGCCGATCACGGTCGGGAACTGGAACAGACCTTCCTGATTCAGTTTCTCGTCAGACAGCGGAGCATCTGATGCGCCGAAATCAACGGTATTCGCGGTAATTTGTTTTACGCCACCGGAGGAGCCGATACCCTGATAGTTAACCTTGTTACCGGTTTCTTTCTGGTAGGTATCTGCCCATTTGGCATACACCGGCGCAGGGAAGGTTGCACCAGCGCCAGTCAGGCTTGCTGCTGCAAAAGCAGAGAAAGCGCTCAGAGATAAGGTCGCGGCGACAACAGTTGCGACAGTGGTACGCATAACTTTCATAATGTCTCCTGCAAGGATTTCGTAAATCATTGTTTAAGTGGCTACGATGAGCAAAATAGGACAAACAGGTGACAGATAAATGTACGAATTATGACAGTTTTATGACAAAGGAAATTTCACTTAAATGCACGTAAAACTTCATTTATTTATCATGAACTTAAAGAGAAAGATGACAGTGTGTTTTCAGTAATATTTTCTTTATGTGACACTGAAAAAATAGCTGAAAATGACAGATTGTCATTAAAAAAGGCTCCACCTGATGGTGGAGCCTGGAAGGATTATTCTACGGTAACGGATTTCGCCAGATTTCGCGGCTGGTCAACGTCGGTGCCTTTGATCAGCGCAACGTGATACGCCAGCAGCTGCAGCGGAACGGTGTAGAAGATGGGTGCAATCACCTCTTCCACATGCGGCATCTCGATGATGTGCATGTTGTCGCTGCTGGCAAAACCGGCATCTTTATCCGCGAAGACGTACAGGACACCACCGCGGGCACGCACTTCTTCAATGTTGGATTTCAATTTTTCCAGCAGTTCGTTGTTCGGTGCCACAACGATGACCGGCATATCCGCGTCAATCAGCGCCAGCGGGCCGTGTTTTAGCTCGCCTGCCGCGTAGGCTTCCGCGTGGATGTAGGAGATCTCTTTCAGCTTCAGCGCGCCTTCCAGCGCAATTGGATACTGATCGCCACGACCCAGGAACAGGGCGTGATGTTTGTCAGAGAAATCTTCTGCCAGCGCTTCAATGCGTTTGTCCTGAGACAGCATCTGCTCAATACGGCTCGGCAGCGCCTGCAGGCCGTGAACGATGTCGTGCTCAACAGAAGCATCTTCGCCTTTCAGACGCGCCAGCTTCGCCACCAGCATCAACAGAACGGTGAGCTGAGTGGTAAACGCTTTGGTGGAGGCCACGCCGATTTCGGTACCCGCTTTGGTCATCAGCGCCAGATCGGACTCACGCACCAGGGATGAGCCAGGAACGTTACAGATGGCCAGCGAGCCCAGGTAACCCAGCTCTTTAGACAGACGCAGCGCTGCCAGCGTATCCGCCGTTTCGCCGGACTGAGAAAGGGTGATCATCAGGCTGTTACGGCGCACCGCGGACTTGCGATAGCGGAACTCAGACGCGATTTCCACGTCGCACGGCACGCCTGCCAGGGATTCAAACCAGTAGCGAGAGACCATACCGGAGTTGTAGGAGGTGCCGCAGGCCACGATCTGAATATGCTCAACTTTGCCGAGCAGTTCGTTGGCGTTGGCACCCAGCTCGCTCAGATCCACTTCACCGTGGCTGATGCGCCCGGTCAGGGTGTTTTTGATGGCGTTTGGCTGCTCGTAGATCTCTTTCTGCATGTAGTGACGGTAAGCGCCTTTGTCGCCCGCGTCGTACTGCAGATTCGATTCGATCTCCTGACGCTTAACCTGCTCGCCTTTGGTATCGAATACGGTCACGCTGCGACGCGTCACTTCTGCGATATCACCCTCTTCCAGGAAGATAAAGCGACGGGTAACCGGCAGGAGCGCCAGCTGATCGGAGGCGATGAAGTTTTCCCCCATGCCCAGGCCGATCACCATCGGACTACCGGAACGCGCGGCCAGCAACGTGGACGGGTCGCGGGAATCCATGATCACCGTGCCGTAGGCACCGCGCAGCTGAGGGATAGCACGCAGCACGGCTTCACGCAGTGTACCGCCCTGTGCCAGCTCCCAGTGCACCAGGTGAGCAATCACTTCGGTGTCGGTCTCAGAGACGAAGGTATAGCCGCGCGCTTTCAGTTCTTCGCGCAGCGGTTCGTGGTTTTCGATAATGCCGTTATGCACCACCACGATGTGTTCAGACACATGCGGGTGTGCGTTGCCTTCAGATGGCTCACCGTGGGTCGCCCAGCGGGTGTGCGCAATACCGGTACCACCGTGCAGCGGATGTTCTTCCGCGGCCTGAGCCAGCATCTGCACTTTACCGAGACGACGCAGACGGGTCATATGCCCTTCAGCATCGACGACAGCCAGACCGGCAGAGTCGTAACCACGGTATTCCAGACGACGTAAACCTTCGAGAAGGATTTCAGCAATATCACGCTGCGCAACTGCGCCAACAATTCCACACATAGTTAGATTTCCTGATTATGGCGTTATGCCATGCGTTGTCGCTGACCTGTATTTGCCCTTTCCGGGCGCCCCGAGCCTTGTAGAGAGTGGGGTTATTTTTATGGGTACTGCTTGTGGGGGGAGGATTATATTATCCCCTCACCCCGGCCCTCTCCCCAAAGGGGCGAGGGAGAAAAACACCGCACCGAACGATCCCCTCTCCCCTGTGGGGAGAGGGTCAGGGTGAGGGGTGTATATTGTTGTTACTTTTTCTTCACCGGGCGTTTCCAGCCCTGCTTGCTGACCTGCGGCACACGGCTTAACACCAGCTCGTTATCCGCTACATCGCGCGTGACGGTTGTTCCGGCGGCAATAGTCACCCCGTTACCCACGGTAACAGGCGCCACCAGCTGCGTATCGGAGCCAACGAACACATCATCACCGATGATGGTTTTAAACTTATTGGCGCCGTCATAGTTACAGGTAATGGTTCCTGCACCAATGTTCACGTTATCGCCAATCTCCGCGTCGCCCAGATAGGTCAGATGACCGGCTTTCGAGCCTTTACCGAGGCGCGCTTTTTTCATTTCCACGAAATTGCCCACGTGCGCGCCTTCCAGCAGCTCAGCGCCCGGACGCAGACGCGCAAACGGACCGATGGTACACGCAGCGTCAAGATGAGCATCTTCTACCACGCTGTATGGGCTAATTTCGCAGTCGTCACCAATGACGCTGTTTTTAATCACGCAGCCGGTGCCAATTTTGACGCGGTTACCCAGCGCCACGTTGCCTTCAACGATAACGTTAGTATCAATTTCCACGTCACGCCCGTGGGACAAGGTGCCGCGCAGATCGAAACGCGCCGGATCGCGCAGCATCACGCCTGCCAGCAGCAGCTTTTCGGCCTGCTCGGACTGATAAATACGCTCAAGACGGGAAAGCTGGAGGCGATTGTTCACGCCGTCCGTTTCGCTGATGCGCGCCGGATGAACGGCGGCAATTTCACGCCCTTCGTGGTACGCCATCGCAATAATATCGGTGATGTAGTACTCACCCTGCGCGTTGTTGTTGTTGAGCTTCGACAGCCAGCGCTTCAAATCAGCACCATTGGCAATCAGGATACCGGTATTGATCTCCTGAATCTGACGCTGTTCGTCGCTGGCATCTTTGTGCTCAACAATACCCGTGACGTTGCCGTTTTCACGCGTGATGCGGCCATAGCCGCTCGGATCGTCCAGCACGACGGTTAATAAACCAATGCCACCCTGCGGTTTGGCTTCACGCAGGCGGGTCAGAGTTTCAACGGAGATCAGCGGAACGTCGCCGTAGAGCATCAGGATGTCTTCGTCATCCGCAAAGAACGGCGCAGCCTGCTGCATCGCGTGACCGGTACCCAGTTGTTCAGCCTGAAGCACCCAGTTGAGCGAGTCATCGCTCAGCGTCTTTTTCAGCAGATCACCGCCATGGCCGTAGACCAGGTGAACCTGACGGGCACCCAGTTCATTCGCGGCATCAATGACATGCTGCACCATTGGCTTTCCTGCCAGCGTGTGGAGCACTTTTGGCAAATCGGAATACATGCGGGTTCCTTTGCCAGCGGCAAGGATAACCACGCTCATCGCACTGTTTGACATACGCATCCTGACTGTAGTTTGAGTGAGAAGTAAAAACGTTTGATGCTTAAAATTCTACATCTTTTTTATCATGAATTAAGCGCCAAAAAAAAAAGCCAGCCTGGTATCCAGACTGGCTTTTGTGCTTTTCAAGCCGGTGTTACATCGCTTTTTTGGTCAACTCGATAACGCGCAGTTTCGCGATCGCTTTGGCCAGCTCCGCAGACGCCTGAGCGTAATCCACGTCACCATGAGAGCTGCTAATGTGCTCTTCAGCCTTACGCTTCGATTCCAGGGCTCGCGCTTCGTCGAGATCCTGGCCACGAATAGCGGTATCGGCCAGAACGGTCACACTGCCAGGCTGCACTTCAAGAATGCCGCCGGACAGATAGATAAACTCTTCATGACCGAACTGTTTAACGATGCGGATCATACCAGGCTTAATGGCGGTGAGCAGCGGTGCGTGACCCGGGAAAATACCCAGTTCACCTTCACTACCCGTTACCTGGATTTTCTCGACCAGACCAGAGAACATTTGTTGCTCTGCGCTGACGACGTCCAGGTGGTAAGTCATTGCCATATCACCCTCCGATTAAGGCGTTAAAGTTTTTTGGCTTTTTCCACGGCTTCTTCGATGGAACCAACCATGTAGAACGCCTGCTCTGGCAGGTGATCGTATTCGCCTTCCATGATGCCTTTAAAGCCACGGATGGTGTCTTTCAGGGAAACGTATTTACCCGGAGAACCGGTGAATACTTCCGCAACGAAGAACGGCTGGGACAGGAAGCGCTGGATCTTACGCGCGCGTGCTACCACCAGTTTGTCTTCTTCAGACAGTTCATCCATACCCAGGATGGCGATGATGTCTTTCAGTTCCTGGTAACGCTGCAGCAGGGACTGTACGCCACGCGCGGTGTCGTAGTGTTCCTGACCCACTACCAGTGGATCCAGCTGACGGCTGGTGGAGTCCAGCGGGTCAACGGCCGGGTAGATACCCAGAGACGCGATCTGACGGCTCAGTACCACGGTTGCATCTAAGTGAGCAAAGGTGGTGGCTGGAGATGGGTCAGTCAAGTCATCCGCAGGTACGTATACCGCCTGAACGGAGGTGATAGAACCGGTTTTGGTCGAGGTGATACGTTCCTGAAGAACACCCATCTCTTCCGCCAGGGTCGGCTGGTAGCCTACCGCTGAAGGCATACGACCCAGCAGTGCAGATACTTCCGTACCGGCCAGGGTGTAACGATAGATGTTATCAACGAACAGCAGAACGTCACGGCCTTCGTCACGGAACTTCTCAGCCATCGTCAGGCCAGTCAGCGCAACGCGCAGACGGTTTCCTGGTGGCTCGTTCATCTGGCCGTAAACCAGGGATACTTTGTCCAGAACGTTGGAGTCGGTCATTTCGTGGTAGAAGTCGTTACCCTCACGAGTACGTTCACCTACGCCCGCAAACACGGAGTAACCGGAGTGCTCGATCGCGATGTTACGGATCAGCTCCATCATGTTTACGGTTTTACCTACACCCGCACCACCGAACAGACCAACTTTACCGCCCTTCGCAAACGGACACATCAGGTCGATAACTTTGATGCCGGTTTCCAGCAGTTCCTGAGAGCTGGACAGCTCTTCGTAGGAAGGTGCCGCACGGTGGATAGCCCAACGCTCTTCTTCACCGATGTCGCCTTTCATGTCGATTGGCTGACCCAATACGTTCATGATACGACCCAGTGTTGCTTTACCTACCGGGACTTCGATCGGGTGCTCAAGGTCTTTAACTTCCAGACCACGACGCAGACCGTCGGAAGAACCCATGGCGATGGTACGCACGATACCGCCGCCGAGCTGCTGCTGAACTTCCAGCACCAGGCTCTCGTTACCATTCTGTACCTCAAGCGCGTCGTACACGCGTGGTACGGCGTCCTGAGGGAACTCGACGTCCACCACGGCGCCGATTACCTGGACAATCTTTCCAGTAGCCATCTTGAATCCTCTACGTAATTCGTAAACCTGGTTAAACCGCGGCGGCCCCCGAGACGATCTCGGTGAGTTCCTGAGTAATGCTGGCCTGACGAGCTTTGTTGTAAACCAACTGCAGCTCTTTAATCAGGCTGCCGCCATTATCGGTCGCGGCTTTCATCGCCACCATTCGTGCGGCCTGCTCGCTGGCCAGGTTTTCTACAACGCCCTGATAAACCTGAGATTCAACGTAACGACGCAGCAGGGTATCCAGCAGCGGTTTCGGATCGGGTTCATACAGGTAATCCCAGGCTTTCTGCTTCAGCTCGTCATCTTCTGATGCCGGTAACGGCAGCATCTGAGTGAGCGTTGGAACCTGAGACATGGTGTTAATGAATTTGTTGCTGACAACGTACAGTCTGTCCAGACGGCCTTCATCGTAGGCCTGCAACATCACTTTAACCGGGCCGATCAGTTCGGACAGGGACGGGTTATCACCCATACCGGTCACCTGAGCGACAATGTTGCCACCAACGGAGTTAAAGAAAGAGACGCCTTTAGAGCCAATCAGTGCCAGATCGCACTGAACGCCTTTATCGGACCATGCTTTCATATCCGCCAGCAGTTTTTTGAACAGGTTAATGTTCAAGCCGCCACACAGACCACGGTCAGTCGACACCACCAGGTAGCCCACGCGCTTAACGTCGCGTTCTTCCAGGTAAGGGTGCTTATATTCCAGATTACCGTTTGCAAGGTGACCAATCACTTTGCGCATGGTTTCTGCATAAGGACGGCTGGCCGCCATGCGATCCTGCGATTTACGCATTTTGGAAGCGGCGACCATCTCCATCGCTTTAGTGATCTTTTGCGTGTTCTGGACGCTTGCGATCTTACTACGTATCTCTTTTGCGCCGGCCATGAGCTTCTCCTCAATGCCAGGCGGCTTGCCCTGAGACAAGCCGCCGGACGATTACCAGGATTGGGTTGCTTTGAAGGAATCGAGGATAGCTTTCAGCTTGCCTTCGATTTCGTCGTTATAGCCACCGGTCTGGTTGATCTCTTGCATCAGCGGAGCGTGATCACGGTCGACGTAAGCCAGCAGAGCGGCTTCGAAGCTACCGATTTTCGCCAGTTCCACATCTTCGAGGTAACCGCGTTCAGCCGCAAACAGTACCAGGCCCTGCTGAGCAACAGACATTGGAGCGTACTGTTTCTGCTTCAGCAGCTCGGTCACTTTCTGACCGTGGCTCAGCTGTTTACGGGTTGCTTCGTCCAGATCGGATGCGAACTGAGAGAACGCAGCCAGTTCACGATACTGTGCCAGCGCGGTACGGATACCACCGGACAGTTTCTTGATGATCTTGGTCTGAGCAGCACCACCCACACGGGATACGGAGATACCCGGGTTAACCGCCGGACGAATACCGGAGTTAAACAGGTTGGTTTCCAGGAAGATCTGACCGTCGGTAATGGAGATTACGTTGGTCGGAACGAACGCAGAAACGTCACCCGCCTGGGTTTCAATGATCGGCAGAGCGGTCAGAGAACCTGTTTTACCCTTCACTTCACCTTTGGTGAAGTTCTCGACGTATTCCGCGTTAACGCGGGAAGCACGCTCCAGCAGACGAGAGTGGAGGTAGAATACGTCGCCAGGGAATGCTTCACGTCCAGGTGGACGACGGAGCAGCAGGGAAACCTGACGATAAGCAACAGCCTGTTTAGACAGGTCATCGTATACGATCAGCGCATCTTCACCGCGGTCACGGAAGTATTCGCCCATAGCGCAACCGGCATATGGCGCCAGGTATTGCAGTGCAGCAGATTCAGACGCGGTTGCTACCACAACGATGGTGTTAGACAGTGCGCCGTGCTCTTCCAGTTTACGAACCACGTTGGAAATGGTGGACGCTTTCTGGCCGATAGCCACGTACACACATTTGATGCCGGAATCACGCTGGTTGATGATGGCGTCGATTGCCATCGCGGTTTTACCGGTCTGACGGTCACCGATGATCAGTTCACGCTGACCACGACCGATTGGGATCATGGCGTCAACGGACTTATAACCCGTCTGCACTGGCTGATCAACGGACTGACGGTCGATAACGCCTGGTGCGATAACTTCGATTGGGGAGAAGCCATCGTGCTCAACCGGACCTTTACCGTCGATTGGCGCACCCAGGGTGTTAACAACGCGCCCCAGCAGGCCACGGCCAACCGGCACTTCCAGAATACGGCCAGTACACTTAACCTTCATGCCTTCGGCGAGGTCAGCGTATGGACCCATCACAACTGCACCTACGGAGTCGCGCTCCAGGTTCAGTGCGATAGCGTAACGGTTACCCGGCAGGGAAATCATCTCACCCTGCATACAATCGGCCAGGCCGTGGATGCGGATAACACCGTCACTTACAGAAACAATAGTACCTTCGTTGTGAGCTTCACTCACAACACTGAACTGAGCAATGCGCTGCTTGATCAGTTCGCTGATTTCGGTGGAATTCAGTTGCATGCTCCAGTCCCCTTAAGACTGCAAGACGTCTGCAAGGCGCTCAAGACGGCCGCGTACGCTGCCATCAATGACCATATCACCCGAGCGGATGATTACGCCTGCCATTACAGACTTATCGATTTTGCAATTCAGCTTAACTTTGCGTGACAGACGTTTTTCCATCGCGGCGGTGATTTTCGCAAGCTGTTCGTCACTCAGTTCAGTCGCGGAAGTCACTTCGACTTCTGCAGTTGCTTCACTAAGGGCACGTAAGTGCTCAAACTGCTCGAGAACATCCGGGAGCACACGGAGACGACCATTTTCTGCCATCACCTTAATCAGGTTCTGGCCATTGGCATCCAGTTGCTCTCCGCACACGGCGATAAACGACGCGGCGAGGGTTTCAGGTGCTAACGCACCGGAAAGCAACTCGGCCATTTGTTCGTTTTTCGTCACCTCAGCGGCAAACGCCAGCATATTCTGCCAGCGATCGACATTTTGGTGTTCGACAGCAAAGTCAAAAGCTGCTTTGGCGTAGGGGCGAGCTACCGTAACAAATTCAGACATCAGCCCCTCCCTCCTTACAGTTCAGCGACAAGTTTGTCCACGATGTCGCTGTTAGCAGCTTCATCCACGGAACGTTCGATGATCTTCTCGGCGCCAGCAACAGCCAGAATCGCAACCTGCTTACGCAGTTCTTCACGAGCACGTTTACGCTCAGCTTCAATTTCAGCCTGAGCCTGTGTCACGATCTTAGTACGTTCCTGTTCTGCTTCAGCTTTGGCTTCGTCCAGGATCTGTGAACGGCGTTTGTTAGCCTGTTCAATGATTACCTGAGCTTCAGCTTTCGCTTTTTTCAGCTGGTCTGTCGCGTTGGCCTGTGCAAGGTCCAAATCTTTCTTAGCGCGTTCTGCGGAAGCCAGACCGTCAGCAATTTCTTTCTGACGTTTTTCGATGGCAGCCATTAAAGGCGGCCATACATACTTCATGCAGAACCAGACAAAGAGAATAAACGCGATGGCCTGGCCGAGGATTGTTGCGTTCATGTTCACAGCACAATACCTCTTAAATTTCTGTGGCTTGGGGTTTTAAAACAACTACTACGCGACAGCAAACATCACGTACAGACCCAGACCTACAGCGATCATTGGGATTGCATCCACCAGACCCATAACGATAAAGAACTGAGTACGCAGCAGAGGAATCAGATCAGGTTGACGCGCTGCGCCTTCCAGGAATTTACCTCCGAGGATGCCGATACCGATCGCAGCACCGATAGCCGCCAGACCCATCATCACAGCGGCAGCCATGTACAGCAGATCCATATTCAGGTTTTCCATGACAGTCTCCAGTTTGTTTCAATTAAAACGTAGTAGTGTTGGTAAAAAATCAGTGCTCTTCAGACGCCATCGACAGATAGACGATCGTCAGAACCATGAAGATAAAGGCTTGCAGCGTAATGATCAGGATGTGGAAAATGGCCCATGGCACATTAAGAATCCACTGTGACCACCACGGCAGAAGACCCGCGATCAGAATGAAAATCAGCTCACCCGCATACATGTTGCCGAACAGTCGCAGACCCAGTGAAACAGGTTTGGACAGCAGGCTAACGCCTTCCAGGATCAGGTTGACCGGAATAAACGCCCAGTGGTTGAACGGCTGCAAGGTAAGCTCTTTCACAAAGCCGCTTACGCCTTTCATTTTGATGCTGTAGAAAAGAATCAGGATAAATACGCCCAGCGCCATCGACAGGGTGATGTTCACGTCCGCAGACGGTACAACACGCAGCGCAGGCAGGCCGAAGATGTGCTCGCCGATGAACGGCAGCAGGTCAATTGGCAGCAGGTCCATCAGGTTCATCAGGAAGACCCAAACGAACACGGTCAGGGCCAGCGGAGCAATCAGCTTGCTCTTACCATGGTACATATCTTTCACGCTGCCATGGACGAAGCCGATGATCATTTCGATGAACGTCTGGAATTTCCCTGGAACACCGCTGGTCGCCTTTTTAGCAACGCTGCGGAACATGGCCAGGAACAGAAGACCCAAAACCACCGAGAAGAACATGGAGTCGATGTTGATCGTCCAGAAGGTGGCCGGGGGGTTATGTGGATCCACCAGCGAGAATGTACGCAGGTCCAGCTGAAGGTTATTCAGATGGTGACCTATGTAATCCTGCGGCGTCATATTTTCTGAAGCCATGATGCCTTTTACCCTTTGTTATTGATTACAGCTGGAGCCAGAACTTGTACCACCAGCACCAAAACCCACGTTGCTATCAGCGGCATGAATACCACTTTCAAAACCGCCAGCGCCATCACCAGTAAAACAAAGGTCAGCAACACCTTACACACTTCGCCGAGAGCGAAGGACCAGGCCACGCGGCCTTTGGCGGGTGTATGCGCCTGATGACGCCAGGCAAAAATCATAAACAACACGTTTGGCAGCACAACCGCCAAACCCCCGCACACGGCGGAGATGCCCCAGAAGGGGTCTTTGAGGCTAAACAGCAGTCCACTTGCTATCACAGCCAGAAACTGAATGAACAGAAGCTTACGAGCAACGTTTCTACTCAAGAGCGACACAGACATCACGTTTTTACTCCTGCTCCCTTCGAGGTATGCCGCGTGTCGTATAAAACGTCCTTTAAGGCTCAGAGTCAAGCATCAAAAAGCGGACAAATTATACGGTGCGTACCCGTGATTTCAAACATTAAGTAGCGAAAAGGTGAATAAATGTTTAAATATTTTTCCCCACCGCTATTTTTTAACTTTCGCTGAAAGCATCGACCTTCGAGCAAAACTGCAAACAGCGCGAAAACGTTGGCTACAAAGCGTGCACGAGATCACAAAACACACATTTGTGATAAGGTTGTATTTATCAAAGCAGTAAATCGCTCAGGATTATCTTTCTGAAATTAAACATAAAATATCGCAACTATTTTCAAAACAGCACTGTACACAATAAAAACCTTTTATTGACATTCTTAATAAATAATTAACATTGCGTTCTGGTTACAACCTTCCACTTTTAGCAGGCTGATATTTTCGTTGTTGACTATCTTCACGGTGAATAATTGGCGCGACGTTAACCGCAAGAAAAACCTTAGTGAAAAAGAGGTTAAACGCTCTCTGGTAAATCCCGGGGAGTTGTGCTGTTTTTTAACATGCTGAGAACAGCACAAATTCCACATTTTTTATTTAAATTTTAAAAATTGTTTGGCTTAATTATCACCAGATGACGTTCACCATCGAGCTGAGGAATGTTTAGTTTCTCGATAGATTCAACCGTAAATCCATTCGGAAGTTGTTCAATCTCATCACCGGGCAGCTGTCCTTTCAGCGCATAAAAACACCCATCTTCTGCCGGCAAATGCTTACACCAGCTCACCATGTCGTTGAGGGAAGCAAACGCGCGGCTGATAACACCGTCAAACGGCGGCTCTGCCGGGAACTCCTCTACCCTGCTCTGCACGGGTGTAATGTTCTCAAGCTTCAGTTCGTGCTGAACCTGACGTAAAAAGCGCACGCGCTTACCCAGGCTGTCCAGCAGCGTGAAGTGACTGTTCGGACGAACAATTGACAGCGGAATGCCCGGCAAACCAGGCCCCGTGCCCACGTCGATAAAACGTTCACCTTTCAGATACGGCGCGACCACGATGCTGTCGAGAATATGACGTACCAGCATCTCGTTGGGGTCGCGTACCGAGGTCAGGTTGTACGCTTTATTCCATTTGTTCAGCATATCGACATAGGCCACCAGCTGGTTTTTCTGGTGATCGGTGAGCGAAATACCTGCCTGATCCAGCAGACGAGAGAGTTTATTGAGCACGGTGAATACCTGTTGGAAAACTTAGGTGGCGGGTAGCGCTTCGCTTACCCGCCCTACGGGTTCAGTAGGCCCGGTAAGCGCAGCGCCACCGGGCAATCTTCTGGGCATTACGCGCTGCGGCGCAGCATACCCTGTTTCTTCAGCCACACCAGCAGAATCGAAATCGCGGCAGGCGTGACGCCGGAGATACGTGAAGCCTGGCCGATCGACACCGGTTTGTGATCGTTCAGCTTGGCGATCACTTCGTTGGAAAGGCCCGTTACCTGACGGTAGTCCAGCATTTCCGGCAGCAGCGTGTTTTCGTTGCGCTGCTGTTTTTCGATCTCATCCTGCTGACGCGCGATGTAACCTTCGTACTTCACCTGGATCTCGACCTGTTCAGCTGCTTCAGCGTCTTCAAGACCCGGTGCGAACGCGGTCAGTTTGACCAGGTTCTCGTAGGTGACTTCAGGACGGCGCAGCAGATCTTCCCCACTGGCCTCGCGCGACAGCGGCGCAGTTAAGTGAGCGTTCACTTCGGCAGCGGTTTCCGCCTGCGGATTCACCCAGGTGGTTTTCAGGCGCTGACGTTCCTGCTCAATACGTTCCAGCTTCTCGTTGAAGCGCGCCCAGCGTTCATCATCCACCAGACCCAGCTCTCGGCCCATCTCTGTCAGACGCAGATCGGCGTTATCTTCACGCAGCATCAGGCGATATTCCGCGCGAGAGGTAAACATACGGTACGGCTCTTTGGTGCCCAGCGTGCAGAGATCGTCGACCAGCACGCCCAGATAGGCCTGAGAGCGCGCAGGCGCCCAGCCCTCTTTCTCAGCAGAGAAGCGGGCAGCGTTCAGACCGGCAAGCAGACCCTGTGCAGCCGCTTCTTCATAGCCGGTGGTGCCGTTAATCTGGCCCGCAAAGAACAGACCATGGATGAATTTGCTCTCCAGCGTCGGCTTCAGGTCACGTGGGTCGAAGAAATCGTACTCAATAGCGTAGCCAGGGCGAACGATTTTCGCATTCTCCATCCCCTGCATTGAGCGAACAATCTGCATCTGCACGTCGAACGGCAGGCTGGTGGAAATGCCGTTCGGGTAAATTTCGTTCGAGGTCAGCCCTTCCGGCTCCAGGAAGATCTGGTGCTGGTTACGATCGGCAAAGCGCATCACTTTGTCTTCGATCGACGGGCAGTAACGTGGACCGATCCCTTCGATCACGCCAGCGTACATTGGGCTGCGATCGAGGTTATTGCGGATCACGTCATGGGTTTTTTCGTTGGTATGCGTGATGTAGCACGGTACCTGCTGCGGGTGTTGCGCTGCGTTGCCCATGAACGAGAAGACAGGCATCGGGTTATCACCGTGCTGTTGCGCCAGCACGCTGAAATCAATGGTGCGCGCATCAATACGCGGTGGTGTACCGGTTTTCAGGCGGCTAACGCGCAGCGGCAGTTCACGCAGACGACGAGACAGCGGGATGGACGGCGGATCGCCAGCACGGCCACCGCTGTAGTTGTCCAGACCAATATGGATTTTGCCGTCCAGGAATGTCCCTACGGTCAGCACCACGGCTTTGGCACGGAACTTGAGTCCCATCTGAGTCACGGCGCCCACTACGCGATCGTTCTCAACGATAAGATCTTCAACCGCCTGCTGGAAGATCATCAGGTTCGGCTGATTCTCCAGCGCGGTGCGCACGGCCTGGCGGTAGAGCACGCGGTCTGCCTGCGCTCGGGTGGCGCGGACTGCAGGGCCTTTACTCGCGTTTAGTATCCTAAACTGGATGCCTGCATGATCGATCGCTTTCGCCATCAGGCCGCCAAGTGCATCCACTTCTTTTACCAGGTGTCCTTTCCCAATGCCGCCAATCGCCGGATTACAGGACATTTGTCCCAGCGTGTCGATATTGTGTGTCAAAAGCAGGGTCTGCTGACCCATACGCGCTGCGGCCATTGCGGCCTCAGTGCCTGCGTGACCCCCGCCAATGATGATGACGTCAAAAGGATCCTGATAAAACATGGTGGTCTGCCTCGCGTAAAGCGGTATGAAAATGGATTGAAGCCCGGGCCGTGGATTCTACTCAACTTTAGTCTTTCGAGAAAGCACTGGGATCCTGGGCTATTAAAAAGAAGATCTTTTTATTTAGAGATCTGTTCTATTGTGATCTCTTATTAGGATCGCGAACCTGTGTGGATAAGTCCGATCCCATAAATAAGATCATGCAGTTAGGAAGGATCGTTTGCTGTGAATGATCGGTGATCCTGGACCGTATAAGCTGGGATCAGATCGCCACTTTATACACAGGTCAAAAACTAAACCAGAGTTGTTCTTTGGATAACTACCGCTTAATACGAGCTTTTAACCAGAGTTATCCACATCTGATCGCGCGATCTTTAATCGTTTTTGAGTAAATTTTTCCATTCCGCGAGCCAGATCTCAGCTGGATCCTCCGGAATATCATGATCGAGGATGTTGATCTTGAGCGTTTCACCCAGCTGTTTTGCCCCGCAAGCGGTAACAGCGGCTTCAACTTTCTCTATTGCCCCGCAAAAGGTGTCATATTCACGACTGCCGATCCCCACCGCACCAAAACGGACGTTTGACAGGTCGGGCTGCTGTTCCAGCAGTTCGTCATATAAAGGTTGCAGGTTATCCGGCAGATCGCCCGCGCCATGCGTGGAGGTGATCAGCAGCCAGACCCCGTCAGTCGGGAGATCTTCAAGCAGCGGCCCATGCAGCGTTTGTGTAGAAAAGCCCGCATCTTCCAGCTTCTCGGCCAGATGTTCCGCTACGTATTCCGCACCGCCAAGGGTGCTGCCGCTGATAAGGGTAATGTCCGCCATTGATCGCTCGCTCAGATAAAGAGGGGATCATTGTACGCTGTGAACGAGCTGGGATCTACCTGTGGAAAATGTGGGAATGAATTTGCCCGATCACGGGCGGATGGTACGCATGATCGGGTTTTGCAGGGAGATCAATGTCTCAGTGGACTGAATTTCATCGATTGTTTGGATCTTGTTGATAAGTACCTGCTGGAGAGCATCAATGGATCGGCACATCACCTTTATAAAGATGCTGTAGTGCCCGGTGGTGTAGTACGCCTCGGTGACTTCATCGAGCGCGTTCAGCTTCGCCAGCGCGGAGGGATAGTCTTTTGCACTTTTAAGAATGATGCCGATGAAGCAGCAGACGTCGTAACCCAGCTGTTTCGGGCTGACGTCAATGCGCGCGCCGGTAATGATCCCTGCCTGCTTCATTTTCTCTACGCGAACGTGAATGGTCCCGGGGCTGACGCCAAACTGTTTTGCCAGTTCGGCATAGGCGGTACGGGCATTGGCCATTAAGGCCTCCAGGATGCCGCGGTCCAGATTGTCGATCTGATAATTTTCCATAGCTTTTTCTTATGAAGATTAATGAATACGTCTATTCTAGCGTCTTATTTTAACGAATCAAAAGTGAAGGCGGCTTTTTGTTGATGGGTTATTGAATTAACTGCCGGTTCTGTTGCTTAATCATTACCAACAGGACGCAGGAGTATAAATAATGAAAACCGCTTACATCGCAAAACAACGCCAGATCAGTTTCGTAAAATCCCATTTTTCCCGCCAGCTGGAAGAGAAGCTTGGTCTTATTGAAGTTCAGGCACCGATTCTGAGCCGTGTGGGTGACGGGACGCAGGATAACCTGTCTGGATGCGAAAAAGCGGTACAGGTGAAAGTGAAAACACTGCCAGACGCTCAGTTCGAAGTGGTTCATTCACTGGCGAAGTGGAAGCGTCAAACCCTGGGACAACACGACTTCAGCGCGGGCGAAGGGCTTTACACGCACATGAAAGCCCTTCGCCCCGATGAAGACCGCCTTTCCCCCATTCACTCTGTCTACGTTGACCAGTGGGACTGGGAGCGCGTGATGGGTGATGGCGAGCGCCACATCGGCACGCTGAAATCCACCGTGGAGGCGATCTACGCCGGGATCAAAGCGACCGAAGCGGCCGTGAGTAAAGAGTTTGGTCTGGCACCGTTCCTGCCGGACACGATCCACTTTGTCCACAGCCAGGAACTGCTGAGCCGCTTCCCGGATCTGGATGCCAAAGGCCGCGAGCGGGCGATCGCCAAAGAGCTGGGCGCGGTTTTCCTGATTGGCATCGGCGGCAAACTGTCTGATGGCAAACGCCACGACGTACGCGCACCGGATTATGATGACTGGAGCACTGCGGGTGAGGGCGAATTTGCCGGGCTGAACGGCGATATTCTGGTGTGGAACCCGGTTCTGGAAGATGCGTTTGAGCTCTCTTCCATGGGGATCCGCGTGGATGCTGAGGCGCTGAAGCGCCAGCTGGCGGTGACCGGGGATGAAGATCGTCTGCAACTGGAGTGGCACCAGGCGCTGCTGCGCGGTGAAATGCCGCAGACCATCGGCGGCGGTATCGGCCAGTCCCGTCTGACCATGCTGCTGCTGCAGCTGTCCCATATCGGTCAGGTACAGTGTGGCGTCTGGCCGCAGCAGGTTCGTGAAAGCGTCGGTTCTCTTCTTTAATTAACGCCGCCAGCGTCTGAGCAGACGGCTACGCAACCCGGTATCAAAGCGCCAGATATGATCGAAGATGCGCATGATGCCGGGTTTTCCATGTGCGGACATCGCAACGGCATGGAAACGGTGCTGATGCACCCGTTGTAACTCCTTCACCTTATTCACCACGTCATCCGGTAGCCGCTGGGCAATAAAATCGGAAATCACCACCGCGTCAGCGTCGTACCAGTCGCCGCCCTGCATCCGTTCAACGATGCTGCGAAAGCAGCTAGCCAGATCGGTACCGCCGCGAAAACGCTGGCTCAAAAAGCGGATGGCCTGCTCAATGCCCTGCTGGTTTGTCAGCTCATAGCCCACGACTTCGCTGGAAAAGAGCATGATAAAGCAGCGACGGCGATCGGCGAGCGCCACGCGCATCAGCGCCAGACAAAACGCCTTCGCGCACTGCTCGTTAAAACCGCCCATCGATCCGGACGTATCCACGCAAACAATGAATGGCCCGCGCGGCTGTTCATCAAAATCCTGATGGACTACCGGGCGCTGACTGAGCTTTTCGCGCCAGGCTTCGCCGTGCAACCGGTAAGTGAGAAGCTGCTTTTCCACCAGCCGACGGTAAAATTCATACTCCAGCTCGGTCATCCCCAGCGTGCTCAGTTCGGTGGGCAGCAGGCGCAGGATGTCGTCGCTTTGCTGAAGCCCGTCCACCTGCTCCGGTACGGTGGCCGGTTCGCGAACCAGGGTGCGGAAGGTTTCCATCGGGGCATCCTTCTTTGGGACCGATTTGGCCTCCCGCGAGCGACCGAGCTGTTCCGCAAGCTTCATCAGCTCCGGCTGCTGGGCAAGAAAGTCGCCGTACTTCACGATCAGCTGATAATCCCCGCGCCGCAGCTGTCCGGCGCTCATATCCCAGAGGCGACCGGCGGCGTTTTCATTTTCTACCAGCACCTCTTCCAGCTGCCCGCTCAGCGTCATGCGTTCCTGAACTTCGCTGAGCAGCTGTTCGCGCTCTTCATCCAGCAACTGCTGGTTCAGCGTTGTGGTCTGAACAACAAGGCTCAGCCGCCAGCGCTGTAAAAAGAGGGTGTGAAGCGCCGGAGTCATGGTGGCATTTTCCGTGACCAGCGCGCGTGCCTGGCTGGCAAACGGAGAATGTACTTTATCGAGAAGGGCCAGCGTTTGCGGGATCTGGACGATAAACTGCGGCGTCGAAAGCCGCTGACACTGCTGATAGGCCGCGACTTCCTCCGTCAGTTCTGGCGGGACTTCTGTCTCCTTAAACCGCTGCCGCAGGTTATCGCGCCAGCGCGGGAGATCGTCGGTCATCGCCTTTTTGAGCTTTGGGAATTTTTCAAAGAAGGCCGCCAGCTGCGGCGATGCCAGAAGGGTAATCACCACCTCCTCGATCAACCCTTCCTCGCTGACGGCCAGCATCATATTGAGCGTGTCCAGCGTTAGCATTGACGTGCCTGTTTGATCTGCGCGCTGACGTCCTGCAGGCTGGCTTCAATGCGGCCTAACCAGTCGCTATGAATAAAGAGGCATTTTTGCTGCTCGCTGAAGCGGGTGTGCTGCTGGTGCCATTCGGTATCAAGCGCTTCCAGCTGCTGTTTGATCTCTTCCGGCACGCTGTCCGAGGCGGTGCCGGGAAGCGCAAGACGCGATCCCTGCAGGCTCACGTCGCGGATCACCAGATGCTGACTGCTGTCCACTTCCATATTCAACGGCTGCGCGAAACCGATGCCGTTGAGCTTGCCGCGGATCTCTCCGCCCTTATCCAGCCACTGCGCCAGCGGCTCGCGCTCAATCGTAATGTGCACCACCTGCATATCATGCAGCTTGAGCGGCTGCTGGAGCAGCAATGTCAGCGTCGTGCCGGTCAGATCGGCGGGTAACTCGTAATGCGGTTTGCGGGCGAACATGCCGCCCAGGCGATTCACTTTCAGCGCGGTTTTATCGCTTTGCTGCTGCTGGAGCTGTAAGCGCCGTTGGGCAATCGCCCCCAGCTGGTTGAGCATCGCCTGCTGCCCCCAGGCGTGTCCGGTCATCAAAACGTCAAGCTGCTGCTGCATCAGGTTCATGCCTTCAGCATCGTGCCAGAGGCAGTCTTTCAGCAGGATCAGATCGATTGGCGCGACGGCATCACGGCCGCTGAACAGGGCGCTGGCCTGGAGCAAACGAATCGCTTTTTTCCATCGACGGTCAGAGACATACGGGGCGGAAGGCAGTAAATCAAGCTGCTGGCGCAGCATGAAGATCAACTCAAAAACGGCATCGGGCAGTTTGATTTTGCCGATCTCGTCCTGCCACTGATGGTACTCCTCGTCCGTCACCTGCAGTGACGGCGCCACCGGGTTTTCGTTCTCATCCTGCTGGCTCACCAGCATGGAGCGGAAGTTGGATTTGTCCTGCACTTTATCCAGCCACAGGCGGATCAGCATACGATCATACAGCGCTTCCAGACTGCTGTCGGCTTCGGGCAGTTCGTTTGACGCGGCCACCAGCAGGCGCATGGGGATTTTCTCTTCACTGGCACCGTTGCGGAACCGACGTTCGTTAATCGCCGTCAGCAGGGTATTCAGAATGGCCGGACCGGCTTTCCAGATCTCATCAAGAAAGACGATTTCCGCTTCCGGAAGATAACCCGCCGTCAGACGCTCATAGCGCCCTTCATCTTTCAGCGCCTGAATAGAAAGCGGGCCGAAAACTTCTTCGGGGGTGGAGAAGCGCGTCATTAAATATTCAAATGCGCGGGCGTTCTGGAAAGCGAACTTGAGGCGGCGTGCGATCAGACTCTTGGCAATGCCCGGCGGTCCCAGCAGAAACACGCTTTCACCGCTCAACGCTGCCAGCAGGCAAAGACGAATGGCGTGGCTACGCTCGTAAAGGCCTTTCTCCAGTGCGCTGCTGAGGCGGGAAATTCTTTCTGCTAATAAATGTGAGTGAGCCATAATAGTTTTGCATCCTTTCGCCGTCGTGGCGGCTAATTGAAGCGAGTATAGACGTTTCAGTCAGGGCTGGTAATAGGCTGAAGTGCGGCGCAATTTTCTTTGCGCTACATTAATGCGGTTGCATTTAGGGGTACGATTTTGCAATGAATCGTGCATACTGTGCGCTTTTTGTGGACCAAGGGACAGGAACACATTTGTTATTTAAACGAAAAGACTAGTCTATGAGCACTGATAATAAGCAATCATTACCCGCAATTACGCTTGCGGCGATCGGGGTTGTCTACGGTGATATCGGCACCAGCCCGCTTTATACGCTTCGTGAATGTTTGTCCGGCCAGTTTGGCTTTGGTGTTGAGCGCGATGCCGTGTTTGGCTTCCTGTCCCTCATCTTCTGGCTGCTGATCCTGGTCGTTTCCGTTAAATATCTCTCCTTCGTTATGCGTGCAGATAACGCGGGCGAAGGCGGGATCCTGACCCTGATGTCGCTTGCAGGGCGCAATACCTCGGCCAGAATGACGTCTGTGCTGGTGATTATTGGCCTGATAGGCGGCAGCTTCTTCTATGGGGAAGTGGTGATAACGCCGGCTATCTCGGTACTCTCGGCGATTGAAGGGCTGGAAATTATTGCCCCGCAGCTTGATACCTGGGTTGTCCCGCTGGCAATCATCGTTCTGACGCTGCTGTTCATGATTCAGAAGCATGGTACCGGGCTGGTGGGTAAACTGTTTGCGCCGATTATGCTGGCCTGGTTCCTGATCCTGGCCGCGCTCGGCTTGCGTAGCATCATCGCTAACCCGGAAGTCCTTCAGGCGCTGAACCCTTATTGGGCAGTGCATTTCTTCCTGGAATATAAAGTCGTTTCCTTCGTGGCGCTGGGTGCGGTCGTGCTTTCCATCACCGGCGTTGAGGCGTTGTATGCCGATATGGGGCACTTCGGGAAGCTGCCTATCCGCGTGGCCTGGTTTATGGTTGTGCTGCCGTCGCTGGTACTGAATTACTTCGGTCAGGGGGCGCTGTTGCTCAAAAACCCGGAGGCAATTAAGAACCCGTTCTTCCTGCTGGCACCTGACTGGGCGCTGGTGCCTATGCTGATCCTCGCTACGTTGGCGACGGTTATTGCCTCTCAGGCCGTTATTTCCGGCGTCTTCTCTCTGACGCGCCAGGCCGTGCGTCTGGGATATCTCTCGCCAATGCGCATTATCCATACTTCAGAAATGGAGTCGGGTCAGATTTACATCCCGTTCGTTAACTGGCTGCTCTACTTTGCTGTTGTGATTGTGATCGTCAGCTTTGAGCACTCCAGTAATCTGGCGGCAGCGTACGGTATTGCCGTGACCGGTACGATGGTGCTGACGTCGCTTCTCTCCACCACGGTGGCGTACCGCAACTGGCACTGGAATAAATTCCTCGTGGCGATGATTCTGGTCGGCTTCCTGTGCATCGATGTACCGCTGTTCTCCGCAAACCTCGACAAAATTGTCTCCGGCGGCTGGCTGCCGCTGACGCTGGGCCTGTTGATGTTCATTGTGATGACCACATGGAAGAGCGAGCGCTTCCGACTGCTGCGCCGCATGCATGAGCACGGGAATTCTCTGGAGGCGATGATCGCGTCGCTGGAGAAATCTCCGCCGGTGCGCGTGCCGGGTACCGCGGTTTATATGTCTCGTGCCCTGAACGTGATCCCGTTTGCGCTGATGCATAACCTCAAGCACAACAAAGTGCTCCACGAGCGCGTGATCCTGCTGACGCTGCGCACCGAAGATGCGCCGTACGTCCACAATGTGCGTCGCGTGCAGATCGAGCAGCTCTCGCCGACCTTCTGGCGCGTGGTGGCGAGCTACGGCTGGCGCGAAACGCCGAACGTGGAAGAGGTGTTCCACCGCTGCGGTCTGGAAGGGTTAAGCTGCCGGATGATGGAGACGTCATTCTTTATGTCGCACGAGTCGCTGATTATCGGCAAACGTCCGTGGTATCTGCGTCTGCGCGGCAAGCTGTACCTGATCCTGCAGCGTAACGCCCTGCGCGCGCCAGACCAGTTTGAGATCCCGCCTAACCGCGTGATTGAGCTGGGAACGCAGGTTGAGATTTAAGTCTTTGTGCGGCCTGATGCCCTCACCCCGACCCTCTCCCACAGGGAGAGGGCGCAAACATAAAAAACGGTAACCTTGGGGTTACCGTTTTGCATTTACCTCCACTCCATTTCACTTAGCGAAACGTTTCGACGTTGATCACAAATCCGTTACGTCATGGTGGTTTTCTGAACACTCTTGCGTCTACACTCTTTGTAGCGAAACGTTTCGCTAGTGGAGCAAGAAAATGAAGAAAGGCACGGTTCTTAACTCAGAAATCTCATCGGTTATTTCCCGTCTTGGGCATACCGATACGCTGGTAGTTTGCGATGCAGGCTTACCGGTTCCGCGCAGCACAACCCGTATTGATATGGCGTTAACGCAGGGTGTTCCTTCGTTTATGCAGGTACTGGAAGTCGTGACGGCGGAGATGCAGGTTGAGGCGGCCATTCTCGCGGCGGAAATCAAACAACATAATCCGCAACTCCACGAAACGTTGCTCAGCCATATTGAGCAACTGCAACAACACCAGGGAAACACCATAGAAATTCGTTACACAACGCACGAGCAGTTCAAACAACAAACCGCAGACAGTCAGGCGGTGATTCGCAGCGGGGAGTGTTCCCCGTATGCGAATATCATTCTCTGTGCTGGCGTCACCTTCTGAGGCCATCATGGACGCATTACTGCAACTCAAAGGGATCGATAAATCTTTCCCGGGCGTAAAAGCCCTCTCCGGTGCGGCGCTGAACGTCTACCCAGGCCGCGTGATGGCGCTGGTGGGCGAAAACGGCGCCGGCAAATCCACCATGATGAAAGTGCTTACCGGTATCTACCAACGCGATGCCGGTTCGCTCTTATGGCTGGGTCAAGAGACCACCTTTAACGGCCCGAAATCCTCTCAGGAAGCGGGCATCGGCATTATCCACCAGGAGCTGAACCTCATCCCACAGCTCACCATTGCGGAAAACATCTTCCTCGGCCGCGAGTTTGTTAACCGGTTCGGCAAAATCGACTGGAAAACCATGTATGCCGAAGCGGACAAGCTGCTGGCGAAGCTGAACCTGCGCTTTAAGAGCGACCGCCTGGTCGGCGATCTCTCCATTGGCGATCAGCAGATGGTGGAAATTGCCAAGGTGCTGAGCTTTGAGTCGAAGGTCATCATTATGGATGAACCGACCGACGCCCTGACCGACACCGAAACTGAATCCCTGTTCCGCGTGATCCGCGAGCTAAAGTCTCAGGGGCGCGGGATTGTCTATATCTCCCACCGTATGAAAGAGATCTTCGAAATCTGCGACGACGTGACCGTCTTCCGCGACGGGCAGTTTATTGCCGAGCGCGAAGTGGCGACGCTGACCGAAGATACGCTTATCGAAATGATGGTGGGACGTAAGCTCGAAGATCAGTATCCGCATCTGGACAAAGCGCCGGGTGAGATCCGCCTGAAGGTGGACAACCTCTGCGGCCCGGGCGTGAACGACGTGACCTTTACCCTGCGCCAGGGCGAGATCCTGGGCGTGGCGGGCCTGATGGGCGCCGGCCGTACCGAGCTGATGAAAGTGCTTTACGGCGCACTGCCGCGCACCAGCGGTTACGTCACCCTCGACGGTCATGAAGTGGTCACCCGCTCTCCGCAGGATGGCCTGGCGAACGGCATCGTCTATATCTCCGAAGACCGCAAGCGCGACGGCTTAGTGCTGGGCATGTCGGTAAAAGAGAACATGTCGCTTACCGCGCTGCGCTATTTCAGCCATAGCGGCGGTAGCCTGAAGCATAAAGACGAACAGCAGGCGGTCAGCGATTTTATCCGCCTCTTTAACGTCAAAACCCCGTCTATGGAGCAAGCCATCGGCCTGTTGTCCGGCGGGAATCAGCAGAAAGTGGCGATTGCCCGCGGGCTGATGACGCGCCCGAAAGTGTTGATCCTCGACGAGCCAACCCGCGGCGTGGATGTGGGTGCGAAGAAAGAGATCTATCAGCTGATTAACCAGTTCAAGGCCGACGGTCTGAGCATCATTCTGGTCTCTTCTGAGATGCCAGAAGTGTTAGGCATGAGCGATCGCATTATCGTCATGCATGAAGGGCATCTCGGCGGTGAATTCACTCGCGAGCAGGCCACCCAGGAAGTTCTGATGGCTGCCGCTGTGGGCAAGCTTAATCGCGTGAATCAGGAGTAAGAAGATGACTACCCAGGCTGTTTCTGGTCGCCGCTATTTCACAAAGGCATGGTTGATGGAACAAAAATCGCTGATTGCCCTGCTGGTGCTGATCGCGATTGTGTCGACCATGAGCCCGAATTTCTTCACCGTGAATAAC
Organism: Enterobacter sp. UPMP701; assembly: GCF_053709515.1. NCBI lineage: Bacteria > Pseudomonadati > Pseudomonadota > Gammaproteobacteria > Enterobacterales > Enterobacteriaceae > Enterobacter > Enterobacter sp. UPMP701. Next base: position 256,632 of record NZ_JBSKJN010000005.1, read on the forward strand.
CTGTTCAACATTCTGCAGCAGACGTCGGTGAACGCCATTATGGCGGTCGGCATGACGCTGGTGATTTTGACCTCGGGTATCGATCTGTCCGTCGGTTCCCTGCTGGCGCTCACCGGTGCGATCGCCGCTTCTATTGTTGGCATTGAAGTCAACGCGCTGGTGGCCGTTGCCGCTGCGCTGGCCGCTGGCGCGGCGATTGGTGCCGTAACCGGCGTGATTGTCGCAAAAGGCCGCGTTCAGGCGTTCATCGCCACGCTGGTGATGATGCTGCTGCTGCGCGGTGTCACCATGGTGTACACCAACGGCAGCCCGGTTAATACCGGCTTTACCGATAACGCCGATCTTTTTGGCTGGTTCGGTATCGGTCGCCCGCTGGGTGTCCCGACCCCGGTCTGGATCATGGCTATCGTCTTCCTGGCGGCATGGTACATGCTGCACCACACCCGTCTGGGACGTTATATCTACGCGCTGGGCGGTAACGAAGCGGCAACGCGCCTGTCCGGGATCAGCGTTAATAAAGTCAAAATTATCGTTTACTCCCTTTGCGGGCTGCTGGCGTCACTGGCAGGCATCATTGAAGTGGCGCGTCTCTCCTCTGCGCAGCCAACGGCAGGTACGGGTTATGAGCTGGATGCCATTGCGGCAGTGGTTCTGGGCGGTACGAGTCTTGCGGGCGGTAAAGGTCGCATTGTTGGGACATTGATCGGCGCACTGATTCTTGGTTTCCTGAATAATGGTTTGAATTTGTTAGGTGTTTCCTCCTATTACCAGATGATCGTTAAGGCAGTGGTGATTTTGCTGGCGGTCCTGGTAGACAACAAAAAACAGTAACTGACGACACTACAGGACATCTTAGATATGAACATGAAAAAACTGGCTACCCTGGTTTCTGCTGTCGCGCTGAGCGCAACCGTAAGTGCTAACGCCATGGCGAAAGACACCATCGCGCTGGTTGTCTCTACCCTGAACAATCCGTTCTTCGTCTCCCTGAAGGATGGTGCGCAGAAAGAAGCGGACAAACTGGGCTACAACCTGGTGGTGCTGGATTCACAGAACAACCCGGCGAAAGAGCTGGCGAACGTGCAGGACCTGACCGTTCGTGGTACTAAAATTCTGCTGATCAACCCAACCGATTCCGACGCCGTAGGTAACGCCGTTAAGATGGCAAACCAGGCGAAAATCCCGGTCATTACCCTGGACCGTCAGGCGACAAAAGGTGAAGTTGTCAGCCACATCGCGTCTGATAACGTGCTGGGCGGTAAAATCGCGGGTGACTACATCGCGAAGAAAGCCGGTGAAGGCGCGAAAGTTATCGAACTGCAGGGCATTGCCGGGACTTCCGCAGCGCGCGAGCGTGGTGAAGGCTTCCAGCAGGCCGTTGCTGCGCACAAATTTAACGTGCTGGCGAGCCAGCCGGCAGACTTCGACCGTACTAAAGGTCTGAATGTCATGCAGAACCTGCTGACCGCGCACCCTGACGTGCAGGCGGTATTCGCGCAGAACGACGAAATGGCGCTGGGTGCGCTGCGTGCCCTGCAGACCGCAGGTAAATCTGATGTGATGGTTGTCGGATTTGACGGCACGCCGGATGGTGAAAAAGCAGTAAACGATGGCAAACTGGCTGCGACCATCGCTCAGCTACCTGAGCAGATTGGCGCGACTGGCGTTGAAACTGCCGACAAAGTGCTGAAGGGCGAAAAAGTTCAGGCCAAATATCCGGTTGACCTGAAGCTGGTCATTAAGCAGTAAAAGGCGAATCAGGCAGTCGCTGGCTGCCTGAGGGACACCAATAAAGAAAAGTGTGGCATACGCCACCGGGTAATACCGGTGGCGCTCTCAGATGGACAACCCAACCATGAAAACCGCAGGCAACCTCGTCGTCCTTGGCAGTATCAATGCCGATCACATTCTTAACCTTGAATCGTTCCCTACGCCGGGCGAAACCGTCACCGGTAATCAGTATCAGGTGGCGTTTGGCGGTAAGGGCGCAAACCAGGCCGTTGCCGCCGGACGCAGCGGAGCAAATATCGCGTTTATCGCCTGCACGGGTGATGACGATACCGGCGAGCGCGTTCGCAAACAGCTGGTCAGCGATCGTATTGATATTGCGCCGGTCAGCGTGGTTGCAGGGGAATCTACCGGCGTGGCGCTGATTTTCGTCAACGCGGAAGGTGAGAATGTTATCGGTATTCATGCGGGTGCGAATGCTGCGTTAACGACAGAACGCGTCGACGCGCAGCGCGGAATCATCGCCGGCGCGGAAGCCCTGCTGATGCAGCTGGAATCACCGGTTGAAAGCGTGATGGCCGCTGCGAAAATTGCGCATGAAAATCATACCACTGTCGTACTTAACCCGGCCCCAGCCCGTGTATTATCAGACGAGCTACTGGCGCTGGTGGACATCATCACGCCAAACGAAACCGAAGCGGAAAAGCTGACGGGCATTCGCGTCGAGAATGACGACGATGCAGCGCGTGCGGCAAAAGCGCTGCACGATAAAGGTATCGGCACCGTTATTATTACCCTTGGCAGCCGCGGCGTGTGGGCAAGCGTAAACGGTGAAGGCCGTCGCGTGCCGGGCTTTAAGGTGAAAGCCATTGACACTATCGCGGCAGGAGACACCTTTAACGGTGCGCTGGTGACGGCGCTGCTGGAAGGAAAAGTGATGGATGATGCGATCCGCTTTGCGCATGCTGCCGCCGCGATTGCGGTGACGCGTAAAGGCGCACAACCTTCCGTTCCGTGGCGTAAAGAGATCGATGACTTCTTAAGTCAGCAGGGGTAACGCTTGGCTACGATGAAAGATGTCGCCCGTATGGCGGGCGTTTCTACTTCAACTGTCTCTCACGTTATTAATAACGATCGTTTCGTCAGCGAGGCGATTCGGGAGAAAGTCGAAGCGGCAGTAAAAGATCTCAACTATGCGCCGTCGGCGCTGGCGCGCAGTCTCAAGCTCAACCAGACGCGCACCATCGGCATGCTGATCACGGCCAGTACGAATCCTTTCTATTCTGAACTGGTGCGCGGCGTGGAGCGCAGCTGCTTCGAGCGTGGCTACAGTCTGGTGCTGTGTAATACCGAAGGCGACGAGCAGCGCATGAACCGTAACCTGGAGACGCTGATGCAAAAACGCGTCGACGGGCTGCTGTTGCTCTGTACCGAAACGCATCAGCCGTCGAAAGAGATCATCCAGCGTTATCCTTCAATTCCCACAGTGATGATGGACTGGGCGCCGTTCGACGGCACCAGCGATCTGATCCAGGATAACTCGCTGCTGGGCGGCGATATGGCGACTCAGCATCTGATCGATAAAGGTCATACCCGCATTGCCTGTATTACCGGCCCGCTGGACAAAACCCCGGCGCGCCTGCGTCTGGAAGGCTATCTTTCGGCCATGGCACGGGCGGGGCTTGCCATTCCCGATGGCTACCGGATCACCGGCGATTTCGAATTTAACGGTGGATTTGAAGCAATGCAGAAACTGCTGGCGCAAGAGCCGCGCCCGCAGGCGGTGTTTATCGGTAACGATGCGATGGCATTCGGAGCCTATCAGGCGCTGTATCTGGCAGGGTTACGCGTTCCGGACGATATGGCGATCGTGGGCTACGATGATATCGAACTGGCGCGCTATATGACGCCGCCGCTGACCACCATTCATCAGCCGAAGGATGAACTGGGTGAGCTGGCCATCGATGTGTTAATCCACCGTATGGCACAGACCACGCTGCAACAGCAACGTCTGCAGCTTACTCCTGTTCTGATGGAACGCGGTTCGGTTTAGCTTTCTCTTTGTGACGCTCTTTAATCAGGTTTCGGCCATCTTTTGGTTTTAACAGCATGAAGACCAGCGCCGATACCACGGTAAGTGCGCCCATGGTGATAAAGGTATAGTGGAACTGCTCGACGGTATTTGTACCGTCAAACCCTTCATAAAAACGCAGTACTGCCGCGCTCACGGCAACCCCGAGGCTGATCGACAGCTGTTGAGTGACCGCCAGTACGCTGTTGCCGCTGCTGGCATTCTCGTCGGTAAGGTCCGCAAGGGTGATGGTGTTCATCGACGTAAACTGCGTTGACATCGCCATCCCCAGTACAAACAGCGGCAGGATCAGCATCCAGACCGGTAATGCGGCGGATTGCAGCGAGAACTGCGCAATCATCAGACCGATAAAGACCGTCACGCCAACCAGCGTCTTACGATAGCCAAACCAGCGCAGTACCTGAGTGACCGTTGATTTCGCCAGAATGGAACCCATTGCCGTGGGTGCCATCATGCAGCCGGCAATCAGTGCCGGGTAGCCGAACCCCACCTGCAGCATCAATGGCATCAGGAACGGTACGCAGCCCGTACCCAGACGTGAGGCAATATTGCCCGCGATCCCAACCGAAAACGTTCGGGTGTTAAAGAGCCCGAGGGAGATTAACGGCGTCGGATGACGGCGCGCGTGACGTATATAAAGAAGGAACAGCAGAACACCACTGAGGATGACGACCAGCGCCAGCCACGTTTCAACAATTTTCTCACCAAACAGCTCCATTCCGCTGGAGAACAGCACCAGGCTCAGGCCAAACAGGAAAAAGCCGCCCATATCGAAGCTGCGTCTTGGCGTAGTGAAGTTCGGCATATATTTGCGGGCATAGATCAGCCCTGCCACGCCAATCGGAATATTGATTAGAAATATCCAGTGCCAGCTTGCCCAGGTCACCAGTACGCCCCCGAGGACCGGGCCAAGTATTGGTCCGACCAGCCCCGGCATGGTGACAAAGTTGAGTACGGGGAGCAGTTCGCTGCGTGGGTAGGCTCGCAACAATGCAAGGCGCGCGACGGGCATCATCATCGCGCCGCCTATCCCCTGTAGAACGCGGAAGATTACCAGTTCCGTTAATGAAGTAGAGAGCGCGCAGGCCAGCGAACCCAGCGTAAAGAGCGTTACGGCCAGCATGAAGACTCTGCGGGTGCCAAAACGGTCGGCCAGCCAGCCGCTTACCGGGATCAGCATCGCCACCGTCAGGGTGTAGCTGATGATGGCGGACTGCATCGCCAGCGGAGAGCGGTTAAGGCTTTGCGCAATGGCGGGGAGCGCTGTGTTGAGGATAGTGGCATCCAGTGCCTGCATAAAGAACGCCATGGCTGCAATCCACGGCAATCCGGCCATACTGCGCGCTTTTTTCTCTGTCATTTATTTACCTGCTGGTGGGTTGGCGCGGTGAGCAATGCCTGGCAGGCTGTCAGGGCTCGCTGCCCGTCGCTTTCCTGAATGGCATCCACGATTGCCTGGTGCAAATCCAGCTTTACCACTTCGTCTTGGGTAATAGAGGTAAAGTAGGTGTGGTACACCGAATGGAATAGCGAGGCAAAGGAAGTGAGGAACGGATTGGCGCTCATCATATAGATATGTTCATGCCAGGCCATATCAACCTCTACCCAGCGTTCCCGGTTGAAGTGCTTTTTCAGGAACACCATCTCTTCCATTAAGGCGTTAAGCTGCGCTTTCTGCTCTGCTGTGCCAAGCGTGGCGGCAAGCAGGCATGCCTGAGGTTCAAGGCTGCTGCGCATCACCAGAAAGTGATCGATGACCTGTTGAAAGTTATCTTCGGTCATCCACCAGGAGAGCAGCTCCTGATCGAGAAAATTCCAGTTACTCTGTGGCATCACGCGTGTGCCAATACGAGGGCGCGGAAGTACCATGCCTTTTGCCGTCAGCGTTTTCACCGCTTCGCGAACGGCGGTACGGCTTACCCCAAACTGCTCACCCAGCTCCATTTCACCCGGCAGGATGCTACCCGGGGCATATTTACCCGCTAAAATCCGCTGCGCCAGCTTTTCTGCCAGCACGTACGACAGATTTTTTTGGGCGGCCAGCTGTTGTGCGCTTAATGGCATCGCTTTTATTCCTTAATGTTTCATGCTGTTAATTATGCCACCTCGGATGTGATTGTGGTTGCAGATACATCAAATAGAACAATTTGTAGCTTGATTTCACCGCTGTTGGCGAAAAAAAACACGGATGGAAACTTTTTTTAAATTTCCTCTTGTCACATCAGAATAACTCCCTATAATGCGCCTCCACTGACACGGAACAACGGCACACACGCCGCCGGGTCAGCAGAGAAAAGCAAAACAAACGCTTGACTCTGAAGCGGGAAAGCGTAATATGCACACCCCGCGCCGCAGCGAAAACGAAGC
>NZ_JBSKJN010000006.1:0-260977 GCF_053709515.1 Enterobacter sp. UPMP701
ATTCTGAGGCTGCAAGAATAAAGTGAAAATTATTTACTGACTGCTCATTTTCCAGGCAAATCACATCCCAGACCTCAATTCTCGCCTGGTTTTTAAACAAAAACGAGCCGCAAGCGGCTCGTTTTTGCGTTTTGTGACTTACTGCACTGCCACAATGCGATCGTCGTTGGCTTCCAGACGGATAACTTTGCCTGGGATCAGCTCTCCGGAGAGAATCTGCTGCGCCAGCGGGTTTTCGATCTGCTGCTGGATAGCACGTTTCAATGGACGCGCACCGTATACCGGATCGTAACCATTCGCGCTCAGCAGCTTCAGCGCCTCGTCGGAGATATGGATTTCATATCCACGCTCTTCCAGACGTTTGTACAGACGTTGCAGCTGAATCTGCGCAATAGACGCGATGTGTTTCTCACCCAGAGGATGGAATACCACCACTTCATCAATACGGTTGATGAACTCCGGACGGAAGTTATGGCTCACCACACCCAACACCAGATCTTTCATATGGCTATAGTCCAGTTCACCGAAACGTTCCTGAATCAAATCGGAACCCAGGTTCGAGGTCATGATGACTACCGTATTACGGAAGTCGACCGTTCTCCCCTGCCCATCGGTCAGACGACCATCATCCAGGACCTGAAGCAGGATGTTGAACACATCAGGGTGCGCTTTTTCCACCTCATCCAGCAGGATGACGGAATAAGGACGACGGCGCACCGCTTCCGTCAGGTAACCGCCTTCTTCATAACCGACATATCCCGGAGGCGCACCGACCAGACGCGAGACGGAGTGTTTTTCCATAAACTCGGACATATCGATACGCACCATCGCGTCATCGCTGTCGAACATAAAGTTAGCCAGCGCTTTACACAGTTCTGTTTTACCGACGCCGGTTGGCCCCAGGAACAGGAACGAACCAATCGGGCGATTAGGATCGGAAAGCCCTGCGCGGCTACGACGAATAGCGTTGGAAACCGCTTCAACCGCTTCGTTCTGGCCAATAACGCGATTATGCAGATCCTGCTCCATGCGCAGCAGTTTTTCACGTTCCCCTTCCAGCATGCGCGCCACGGGAATACCGGTCCAGCGAGCAAGCACTTCGGCAATTTCCGCATCTGTCACTTTATTACGTAACAAACGCATCGTTTTGCCTTCAGACTGCGTCGCGATCTCAAGCTGTTTCTCCAGCTCAGGGATTTTGCCGTACTGCAGTTCAGACATACGTGCCAGGTCACCGACACGACGCGCCTGCTCAATAGCAATCTTTGCCTGTTCCAGTTCTGCTTTGATCGTCTGGGTGCCGGAAAGGGAAGCTTTCTCGGCTTTCCACTCTTCTTCCAGCTCAGAATACTGGCGCTCTTTATCGTCCAGCTCTTCGTTAAGCATATCCAGGCGTTTCTTACTCGCCTCATCAGACTCTTTCTTCAGCGCCTGCTGTTCCAGCTTGAGCTGAATGATGCGGCGGTCGAGTCGGTCCAGCTCTTCCGGCTTCGAGTCAATCTGCATACGAATGCTCGAAGCCGCTTCATCAATCAGGTCGATCGCTTTATCCGGCAGCTGGCGGTCAGCGATATAACGATGAGAAAGCGTCGCCGCGGCAACGATGGCCGGGTCAGTAATCTGCACGTGGTGGTGCAGCTCATAGCGCTCTTTCAGACCACGCAGGATCGCGATGGTATCTTCAACGCTTGGCTCGGCAACAAACACTTTCTGGAAACGACGTTCAAGAGCGGCATCTTTCTCAATATACTGGCGATACTCATCAAGCGTAGTGGCGCCGACACAGTGAAGTTCACCACGCGCCAGCGCAGGTTTCAGCATGTTCCCGGCATCCATCGCGCCGTCCGCTTTACCGGCTCCAACCATGGTATGCAGTTCGTCGATAAACAGGATGACGTTGCCTTCCTGTTTCGCCAGGTCGTTAAGCACGCCTTTGAGACGCTCTTCGAACTCACCGCGGTATTTCGCACCGGCCACCAGCGCGCCCATGTCCAGCGCCAGCACGCGGCGGCCTTTCAGGCCTTCCGGCACTTCGCCGTTCACGATTCGCTGCGCCAGCCCTTCAACGATGGCGGTTTTACCGACACCAGGCTCACCAATCAGTACCGGGTTGTTTTTGGTACGACGCTGCAGCACCTGAATCGTACGGCGGATCTCTTCGTCACGGCCGATAACCGGATCAAGCTTGCCCTGTTCGGCACGCTCGGTCAGATCGACCGTAAATTTCTTCAAGGCCTGACGTTGGTCTTCGGCTCCCTGATCGTTCACGCTTTCACCTCCACGCATTTTCTCAATCGCCTGAGTCACATTGGCGGTGGTTGCACCGGCAGATTTCAGCAGGTCGGTCAAGGTACCGCGTGATTCAAGCGCCGCCAGAACAAACAGCTCTGACGAAATAAAGTTGTCCCGACGTTTTTGCGCCAGCTTGTCGCAAAGGTTCAACACGCGTACCAGATCCTGCGACGGTTGCACGTCGCCGCCGGTACCTTCTACCTGTGGTAAACGGCTCAGCGCCTGATCGATAGCGGTGCGTAACTGGCCAGCATTAATGCCAGCGGACGTTAATAAAGGACGTACCGATCCCCCTTCCTGATTCAGCAAGGCACTCATTAAATGAAGAGGTTCGATAAATTGGTTGTCGTGCCCCAGTGCGAGGGACTGGGCATCGGCGAGAGCAAGCTGGAATTTATTAGTAAGACGATCCAGACGCATAACTCCTCCCATAACAGGTCAAATTTGCTACTGGAGATTAAATGAGGTCATCCCTCAATTATTCAAGGTTAATGACCTGAATTATGTGAAAAGAAAACGGCACGTGCCGGATCGTCTTGATTCTTTAGGTTATATCAGCCAAATGAAACTTGCCATACGCCCCGTCGTCTTGTCGCGGCGATAAGAGAAAAAATCATCCTTTTCGGTGAAGGTACAGCGATCTCCGCCGAAGATCTGGGTCACGCCAGTATTATTCAGGCGCTGGCGGGCAAGCTGATAAATATCGGCCAGATATTTATCTCCCGAGGGCAGGAAAGCTTCCACTGCTTGCGGATCTTTTTCCATGAATGCTTCACGAACCTCTGGCCCCACTTCAAAAGCACGAGGGCCAATGGCCGGGCCAAGCCAGGCCATGATATTGGCTGGCTCATCATTAAAGCAGGCAATGGTCTCTTCCAGCACACCTTCACACAGGCCACGCCAGCCCGCGTGCGCTGCTGCCACCTCCGTACCAGCACGGTTACAAAACAGCACTGGCAGACAATCGGCGGTCATCACCGCACAAACGGTTCCCGGCGTATTACTGTACGAGGCATCAGCGCGTTTAAAAGCATAGGGCTCCCCCGTCAACTTCAGCACTGCTTTACCATGAACCTGTTCCAGCCAGACCGGTTTCGACGGCAGGTTACCCGCAGCAAACAGACGCTTACGGTTCTCTTCAACGTGTTCCAGGTTGTCGCCGCAGTGCGCACCGAGGTTCAAAGACGCCCACGCGTCCTGGCTTACGCCACCGATACGGGTTGAACTGCAGGCAGCCACGCTCTCAGGCAGTGGCCACGCCGGGACAATCAGTTTGGTCATAACCAGTCCACTTGATCCTTATGTTCTTCAAAATCAGCACGCATGGCGTCAATAAGTTCCACCATATCCTGCGGGATAGGCGCATGCCATTCCATCTGAATTCCTGTAATCGGATGATACAGACGCAGCATGGTCGCGTGCAGTGCCTGACGATCGAATTTACGCAGTACGCTGATGAACTCATCCGACGCGCCTTTTGGCGGACGCGGACGACCGCCGTACACCTGGTCCCCCACCAGCGGATGGGTAATGTGCGCCATGTGCACGCGGATCTGGTGAGTACGACCGGTTTCCAGGCGCAGGCGCAGGCGCGTATGAATACGGAAGTGCTCCATAATGCGATAGTGCGTTACCGCCGGTTTACCCATCGGATGCACCGACATATGGGTACGTTTCGTCGGGTGACGGCTGATTGGCTCTTCTACCGTGCCGCCAGCGGTCATGTGCCCAATCGCCACCGCTTCATATTCGCGGGTGATTTCACGCAGCTGCAGCGATTCCACCAGACGGGTCTGAGCAGGAACCGTTTTCGCCACCACCATCAAACCGGTGGTGTCTTTATCCAGACGGTGAACGATGCCGGCGCGCGGGACATCCGCGATCGGCGGATAATAATGGAGAAGTGCGTTAAGCACCGTACCGTCAGGATTTCCCGCGCCCGGATGAACAACCAGATCGCGCGGCTTGTTGATCACCAGAATGTCATCATCTTCATAGACGATGTCCAGTGGGATATCCTGCGGCTCGAAGCGGATTTCCTCTTCGATTTCAGCATTGATGGCAACTGCTTCCCCACCAAACACTTTCTCTTTTGGTTTGTCCCAGATCTTGCCGTTTACCAGCACGCGCTGGTCAAGGATCCATTCTTTTATGCGTGAACGCGAATAATCAGGGAACAATTCGGCCAAAGCCTGATCTAAGCGTTGACCGAGCTGATTTTCGGAGACTGTTGCGGTGAGTTGTACTCGTTGTGCCATAAACTGCTTCTTTGTTTAACGTTGGGTTTTACGGCTTTGCCGTTTAATATAGTGTGCTATTGTAGCTGGTCTTAATCGGGAGCAGGAACAGAGTTTCTCCCGGACAAACATTTGAGGAAAGTCAAAACGTCATGACGCGCATGAAATATCTGGTGGCAGCGGCCACGTTGAGCCTGGCTTTGGTGGGCTGCTCCGGTTCGAATGAACAGGTCCCTGACAATCCGCCGAATGAAATCTATGCGACTGCACAACAAAAGTTGCAGGACGGTAACTGGAAACAGGCGATAACGCAACTGGAAGCGTTGGATAATCGCTATCCATTTGGTCCGTATTCGCAGCAGGTACAGTTAGATCTTATCTACGCCTACTATAAAAATGCCGACCTGCCGCTGGCTCAGGCAACTATCGATCGTTTCATGCGTCTGAACCCGACTCATCCTAACATCGACTATGTGGTGTACATGCGCGGCCTCACCAACATGGCGCTGGACGACAGTGCTCTGCAGGGCTTCTTCGGCGTGGATCGTTCCGACCGTGATCCGCAGCACGCGCGTGATGCCTTCAATGACTTCTCCAAACTGGTGCGCGGCTATCCGAACAGTCAGTACGTGACCGACGCCACCAAACGTCTGGTGTTCCTGAAAGATCGTCTGGCGAAATATGAATACTCCGTTGCGGAATACTATACCCGCCGCGGCGCATGGGTTGCCGTGGTTAACCGCGTAGAAGGTATGCTGCGTGATTATCCGGATACTCAGGCTACGCGTGACGGCCTGAAGCTGATGGAAAATGCTTACCGTCAGATGCAGATGACCGCTCAGGCTGAAAAAGTGGCGAAAATCATCGCCGCCAACAGCAGCAACACCTGATATTACCTCAAGGCAAAACGGCAGCCCGAAAGCTGCCGTTTTTTTATTCATTTCAGAGCGTCGCTGAAGCGCTTTAGCCTCAACACATCCAGTCAACTATGGCCCCAATTTTTGCCTTCGACAAGGTAAATCTCACCTCTTCCTGTCCTGCCTCACAAAAAAGATTCCCTGACAAAAACCGACAAAATAACGTGATCTAAATCACACATTTTGACATTGGGTCGGGTATGCTGGAATCACCAAGACGGAAAGACAAGAGGTAAAATTTATGACAATGAACATTACCAGTAAACAAATGGAAATTACTCCGGCAATTCGCCAGCACGTCGCAGACCGTCTCGCCAAACTGGATAAATGGCAAACACATTTGATTAATCCACATATCATCCTGTCCAAGGAGCCGCAGGGTTTCATCGCTGACGCAACTATCAATACTCCAAACGGCCATCTGGTCGCCAGCGCAAAACATGAGGATATGTACACCGCTATTAACGATTTGATCAACAAGCTGGAACGGCAGCTCAATAAAGTGCAACACAAAGGCGAAGCCCGTCGCGCCACTACATCGGTGAAAGACGCAAGCTTTGCGGAAGAAGTTGAAGAAGAGTAATCCTTTAAATTGAGTGTACCGCCAACGCGCCTTCGGGCGCGTTTTTTGTTTTTTATTGACAGGGTGAAAACAGTGCGGGTACCTTAACGGTATCAATCACAGGATGACTTTATGAAACTCACGCCGTTCTTCTTCGCATTCTTTTTTACCTTCCCCTGAACGGGAGGCGTTTCGTCGTGTGATAAAGAATGCGAAGACGAACAACAAGGCCTCCCACACCGGGGGGCCTTTTTTATTGATAACGATAAAATGAGACAGGCAACACTATGACACCGGAAAACCCGTTACTGGATTTGCGCGTAAAAATCAGCGCGCTGGACGAGAAATTACTGGCGCTGCTGGCCGAACGCCGCGCACTCGCCATCGAAGTGGGCAAAGCCAAGCTGGACTCCCATCGTCCGGTACGTGATATCGACCGCGAGCGCGATCTGCTGGAGCGTCTGATCCAGCTCGGTAAAGCGCATCACCTCGATGCCCACTACATCACCCGGTTGTTCCAGCTCATCATTGAAGATTCCGTTCTCACCCAGCAAGCGTTGCTCCAGCAGCATCTGAACAAAACCAACCCGCACTCTGCACGCATCGCCTTCCTCGGGCCAAAAGGCTCCTACTCCCATCTCGCAGCGCGCCAGTACGCAGCCCGCCATTTCGAAGAGTTTATTGAAAGCGGCTGTGCGAAGTTTGCCGACATTTTCAATCAGGTTGAGACCGGCCAGGCGGATTACGCCGTCGTACCTATTGAAAACACCAGTTCCGGCGCGATTAATGACGTCTACGATCTGCTCCAGCACACCAGCCTGTCGCTGGTCGGCGAGCTGACGATCCCTATCGATCACTGCGTGCTGGTCTCCGGCTCAACCGACCTGAGCAAGATCGAAACGGTATACAGCCATCCACAGCCGTTCCAGCAGTGCAGCCAGTTCCTGAACCGTTATCCGAACTGGAAAATTGAGTACACCGAAAGCACCTCGGCGGCGATGGAAAAAGTGGCGCAGGCTAACTCCCCAACCGTCGCTGCGCTCGGCAGCGAAGCGGGCGGCGCGCTGTATGGTTTACAGGTGCTGGAACGCAACCTGGCAAACCAGACGCAAAACATCACCCGCTTCGTGGTGCTGGCCCGCAAGGCAATCAACGTGTCAGACCAGGTGCCAGCGAAAACCACGCTGCTGATGGCCACCGGCCAACAGGCCGGTGCGCTGGTTGAAGCCCTGCTGGTACTGCGTAATCACAACCTGATCATGACGAAGCTGGAATCACGCCCAATCCACGGTAACCCGTGGGAAGAGATGTTCTATCTTGATATTCAGGCCAACCTGGAGTCTGCCTCCATGCAAAAAGCCCTGCGCGAGCTGGGCGAGATCACACGCTCCATGAAAGTGCTGGGCTGCTATCCGAGCGAAAACGTCGTACCGGTCGATCCGAGCTAACGTTCGAAGAAGCGGCTTTTCTTCATCCCTGCCACACTCACCGGCAGGGTGAAGATGGCGCCAGAGAGCGGGTACTTCGCCACCTCCTCCGCGTCCATATTTTCCCGCGTGGTAGTAATGAACAGCGTTTTCATATCATCGCCGCCAAAGCAGACCATCGTCGGGCAGCGTACCGGCAGTCGATACTCTTCCAGTTGCTCCCCTTGCGGTGAAAAACGTGCGATACGCCAGCCGTCAAACAGTGCGCTCCAGTAACAGCCTTCCACATCCATCGCCGCACCATCCGGTATCCCTTCCCCCTCTTTAAACTGACGAAACACCTCGCGCCTGCCGGGTTCGCCCTGCTCATCAAGCGGCGTACGATAGATCACACCGTTTGGCGTATCTGAGGTAAACATCCACTGCTTATCCGGGCTAAACGCTAAGCCATTATGCCCGTGGATATCACACTGGATCACTTTCGGCGTCAGGTCGTTATCAATACGCATCAGCAGGGCACCGTTGTAATCCCCCGGCCCCCAGAACGTACCCGCATAGAACCGCCCCTGATGGTCAGTGCCTCCATCGTTAAAACGGGCTAACTGCGGGTTAGAGGGGTTATCGCATACCTTGCGCTGCAGGAGACCATGCTTATCGGCAAGCCAGATACCGTTGCGCATGGCGACGATAAAGCCGCCACGCTCTCTCAGAGCAAAGCAGCCTACCTCTTCATGGAAGGACAGCACGGTATGTTCCTCCGCCGGCAGATGGTAGCGGTGGATCTCTCCTTCCAGAATATCGGCCCAGTAGAGCGCCTGCTCTTCGGCGCTCCACGTCGGGCATTCGGGCAGATGCCCGGTGTAATTCAACAGCAGCTGCGGTTCGGCCATGACAGTTCCCCAAAATGAAAAAAGCCAGCATTGCTGGCTTTCAGTATATACATCATCGCATTACTGGCGACTGTCATTTGCCTGGCGCAACAGCGTCCGGCTCTCACTCTGGAAACGCTGCGCGTAATCGCCAAACCAGTGCTCGACCTTGCGGAAGCTGTCGATAAACGCCTGCTTGTTTCCGTGCTCCAGCAGCGTAATGGCTTCGCCAAATCGCTGATAGTAGCGCTTGATCAGCGCCAGGTTGTTTTCGGAAGACATAATAATGTCGGCATAAAGCTGTGGATCCTGCGCAAACAGACGACCGACCATCGCCAGCTCCAGACGATAGATAGGTGAAGAGAGCGCCAGAAGCTGTTCAAGCTGCACGTTCTCTTCCGCCAGATGCAGGCCGTAGGCAAACGTCGCAAAGTGGCGCAGCGCCTGAATGAACGCCATGTTCTGATCGTGCTCGACCGCGCTAATGCGATGCAGCCTCGCGCCCCAGACCTGAATCTGCTCCAGGAACCACTGGTAGGCTTCCGGCTGACGACCGTCGCAGTAAACCACCACCTGCTTCGCCAGGCTACCGCTGTCCGGGCCAAACATCGGGTGCAGACCCAGCACCGGGCCGGTATGCGCAGCCAGCATCGCCTGCAGCGGACCATTTTTGACGGAGGCCAGATCCACCAGGATGCAATCTTTCGGTAAAGGAGGAAGCTTCCCGACGATCTGCTCCGTCACGTGGATGGGCACGCTGACGATAACCATCCCGGCATCTTTCATCAGTTCCGGTGCTCGCGCCCAATCCTCTTTTTCCAGAATGCGCACCTGATAGCCAGAAAGCGTCAGCATTTTCTCGAACAGGCGCCCCATCTGTCCTGCCCCGCCGACAATGACTACCGGACGCAGGGACGGACAGAGGGTTTTGAAGCCCTTGTCGTTTTCACTGGAATAGGACTCCCGCATCACGCGACGCAGAACATCCTCAATCAAGTCCGGCGAAACGCCCAGCGCCTGCGCCTCTTTACGGCGGGAGGCGAGCATAGAGGCCTCACGCTCCGGAACGTAAATCGGCAGGCCGTATTTACTTTTAACCTCGCCGACCTCAGCAACCAGGGCCATGCGGCGCGCCAGCAGATCCAGCAGCGCCTTATCCACTTCATCAATTTGATCGCGCAGTGCGGTCAATTCAGCAACCATAACTACCCTCTTAAGCCAGACGCGTCGCCAGCTGGCCGCTTAAATCTTTATGGATCTCTCGCAGCAGCGCATCGGTGGTTTCCCAGCTGATGCAGGCATCCGTCACGGAGACGCCGTGCTTCATCGCGCTGCGCGGCTGTTCAGATGACTGATTGCCTTCATGAATATTGCTCTCAATCATCAGCCCGATAATAGAACGGTTGCCGTCTTTGATCTGCGCGACCACGGATTCCGCAACCGCAGGCTGGCGACGGTAATCTTTATTCGAATTACCATGACTGCAATCTACCATCAGTGCCGGGCGCAGTCCCGCCTGCTCCATCTCTTTTTCACACTGCGCCACGTCCGCCGGACTGTAGTTAGGTGCTTTCCCGCCGCGCAGGATCACGTGACCGTCCGGGTTGCCCTGCGTTTGCAGCAGGCAAACCTGGCCCGCCTGGTTGATACCGACGAAACGGTGCGGCATGGCGGCGGCGCGCATGGCGTTGATGGCGGTAGCCAGGCTGCCATCGGTGCCGTTTTTAAAGCCAACCGGCATCGACAGGCCAGACGCCATCTCGCGGTGGGTTTGCGACTCAGTGGTACGCGCACCAATTGCAGACCAGCTGAACAGATCGCCCAGGTACTGCGGGCTGTTTGGATCCAGCGCTTCGGTTGCCAGCGGCAGCCCCATGCTGACCAGCTCCACCAGCAGACGACGCGCAATCTTCAGGCCAGCTTCCACATCAAACGAGCCATCCATGTGCGGATCGTTAATCAATCCTTTCCAGCCAACGGTCGTACGTGGCTTCTCAAAATAGACGCGCATTACCAGGTAGAGGCTATCGCTGACCTCCTCCGCTAATGCTTTAAATCGACGGGCGTACTCAATGGCGGTTTCAGGATCGTGAATGGAACAAGGCCCACAGACCACCAGCAGACGCGGATCGCGGCCGGCGATGATGTCAGAAATGGTCTGGCGTGAGTGCTCAATCTGAGCCTCCTGCGCGACGCTCAGCGGAAATTCTGCTTTCAGTTGATCCGGGGTAATCAAAACCTGTTCGTCAGTGATATGTACGTTGTTCAGCGCGTCTTTTTGCATGATAGCGATCCTGTAAAGCTCGTTTGCGATAGTTGTTTTCCTCAATGAGGTGAAGCAACGATACCATAACAAGTAAAGATTTCAATCCAAAATACGTAAATATTACTTTACACCTCTCAATTTAAAGCAAAAACAGACCGCCATATATGTAAAGTTTAAATTACACAGCGGTTTTTCAAGCGCCAGGCTATGCTGAAGAAAAAAGGAGAATGGCTATGCGCTCAATTGCTCTCGTGCTGTTGTCGCTGTTTTTATCGGGCTGCCAGATTAATCCTTACACATTCCAGCCCGACTGGACGAGCCCTGACTGGTTCAGTACGGGTAAAGAAGACGCAATGAATGGTTCGCCGGTTAAAGATAACCAGACCCTGGCCGATAGTTTTAACGACCCCCACGTTGATCGTAGTGAATATCTTCGCGGCTATGCTGATGGCCAGCAGAAAGTGTGTGAAGAAGGTTTTATTCATGCCTGGGGATTAGCGGGCAAATCTTTTCCCGCCAGTTGTGATACCGTTGAAAATGCAGCGAAACTGCATGATTCATGGCAAAAAGGATTAGATGAAAGCATGCGTTCCAGCAGGCTTAATTAAGTCTTTTTTTATTCGCCATGAAATAAACAACTGTAGGATTTAGCTTAGGTCAGCATTACGCTATTTCTGACATAATGACGGCTTTGATAAACAATGGTATTCTGCCCGCAACTCTTATGGACATCTATTTCCGGAGCGACGTGGCGGATTCTGGTGAGAAATTCATACTTGATCTCTTTTTTCCGACTCACTCTGGTGCTATTGCTGTTCCTTATGGTGGGCCCTGCCGCGGCAGGCACACTTACGGAAACGGATAAATCGATACGTTCGATTGTCTCAGGGATTGTGAGCTACACGCGATGGCCGTCACTCACTGGGCAGCCTAAACTCTGCATCTATGCCTCTTCTCATTACACGCATGCGCTCAGCAGCAAGGATGGGCAAAACGAGTTACCTTATACGCCCGTTATTGTTCGTAACGATCGGGAAGCTCTGGCCGCGACGTGCGATGCTGTTTATTTCGGGGCGGAACCACCTGCAAAACAACTTGAATTAATAAGTCAATATCAGGGCAGAGCATTGCTATTAATCTCAGAGCAAAATCCGGAATGTGTTATTGGCAGTGCCTTTTGCCTGATAATCGATCGCGGCCAGGTACGGTTCTCCGTCAACCTGGATGCATTGACGCGCAGTGGTGTAAGAGTCAATCCGGATGTATTAATGCTTGCACGGAATAAGCAGCATGGATAAAGATTTCACGACGACACCGCGTCCAACGTTTAAAAGAACGCTCAGACGAATCAACATGATAAGCGTCATCATCACGATGACGTTAATATGGCTGCTGCTCTGTTTTGCCTCCGTCGTAACATTAAAACAATATGCGCAAAAGAATCTAGAATTAACCGGCGCCACAATGAGCCACAGCCTGGAAGCCTCGCTGGTGTTCAACGACTCGCTGGCGGCCAACGAAACGCTCGCCGCCCTGGGTAAGCAGGGACAGTTCGCCGTGGCGGAAGTCATCAACGTGCATAATAAGCGTTTTGCTTTCTGGTCCTGGAACCCGAAGGATAATAACGACACGCTGGGGGCGCTGGTCAGCCGCTGGCTTTTCCCCGTTCCTGTTTCACAGCCCATCCTGCACAATGGCGCGAAGATCGGTGAAATTCGTCTTACCGCGCGTGACAGCCTTATCAGCCATTTCATCTGGATGTCGTTCGCCGTTCTCACCGGCTGTATTCTTTTTGCTACCGTCGTCGCACTTACCATTACTCAGTCTCTGCATCGCGGCATGGTCACGGCGCTGCAAAATATCACCGACGTTGTGCATGACGTCCGCACAAACCGCAACTTCTCCCGCCGGGTGAAAGATGGGCGCATTGAAGAATTCCATCAGTTTGGAGAAGACTTCAACAGCCTGCTGGACGAGATGGAGGAGTGGCAGCTAAAGCTCCAGGCGAAAAACGCCCAGCTGCTTCGTACCGCCATGCACGACCCGCTCACCGGTCTTGCTAACCGCGCTGCGTTTCGTAACAGCATTGCGGCATTAATGAATGACCCCTCGGCAAAAACAAACACTGCCCTGCTCTTCCTTGACGGTGATAATTTTAAGTTTATTAACGACACCTGGGGACACGCGGCAGGCGACTGCGTGCTGATTGAAGTCGCCAGCAGGATGATGGAGTTTGGCGACAAACGTCATCAGTCATATCGCCTTGGCGGTGACGAATTCGCCATGGTGCTGTATGGCGTGCATTCTGAACCAGAGGTTCAACACATTTGTGCTGCGTTAGCGCGGCAGTTTATCCGTCCGTTTGATCTGCATAACGGACAAAAAGCATCGATGTCACTCAGCATTGGCTTTGCTCTGGCGTGGGAAAATGCCTCCGTGGAAGCTTTACTGGAGAAAGCCGACCGCAATATGTACCAGGTGAAAAACCAGCGTACAAAAACAATAAGTTAGAAAGGAAATTCTATGTTAAAACGATACTTCGCGCCGTTAGTCCTGGCCTCAATGGTTCTGGCAGGCTGTCAGTCGCCTCCTCAAGGCAAATTTACTCCTGAGCAAATCGCGGCGATGAAGTCATACGGTTTTAACGAACTGAACGGCGACTGGTCGCTTGGTATGTCGGACACTATCCTCTTTGATAAGAATGACGCCAGACTGCGCCCGGAAAGTGAAAAACAGATCCAGTCCATGGCTTCTCGCCTGGCACAAACCGGCCTGAACCACGCTCGAATGGACGGACACACGGATAATTACGGGGAAGCAAGCTACAACGAAGCGCTGTCATTAAAACGCGCCAATGCCGTGGCCGACGCCTGGGCGAAAGGGGCGAATATCCCGCGCAGTAATCTCACCACGCAGGGATTAGGTCAAAAATACCCGGTTGCGAGCAACAGCACCCCGCAAGGGCGCGCTGAAAACCGCCGCGTCGCAGTGGTTATCAGCACGCCATAGGGGTTATTTAGCGGATGTTTCGGCGAGCGCCACCCTGGTTGCCGCTCGCCAGCGCAGCCAGTCCACCAGAACAAACAGCGCCAGGCTCACGCCCATGACCGGCAAAGCCAGCCCCAGCAGTACGCTGATTATCACCGTAACGGCTCTCCCCCATCCTGACAGCGCCAGCCAGCTCTGACAAAGCGTCTGCACCGGGTTCACTGCAGACTGCGCCGGACGACGCATCCACCACATCCGGTATCCCCAGATGATAAGCACACACAGGGCAAGACCGAACGCAATGAGCAGCAGCTGATTCACCAGCCCGAATAAGATCCCCATATGGAAATCCACACCCCAGCGGGTCAGCTTTGCCATTAGCGGGAAATCCTCGAATCGGGTGCTGTCCAGCACCTGCATCGTAGTGGGATCAACCGCAACGGCGTCCACCTGAGTCGGCCAGCTGCGGTCGATTTCCGTCACCGTCCAGGCGCGATCCATTGTTTTCGCCGGGCGGATCTCCAGCCGGTTGGCATCGATTCCCGCCTGACGCGCCGCGCTTAATACGCCATCAAACTGCGTCAGATCCATCGCCATTTCTGGCATCATCATTCCGCCGTGATGGCCTCGGTGTTCGGCGTGTTCATCCATTATTTCCGGCGCACCGGAAAGGGTGGTATTTACCTGCGGCGTCAGCCAGTTCATCTCAGCGCGCAGCTTATCTACGTTCCCCCCAGCCCATTGAGACCAGGTCAGGCCGGTTGCAGAAAACAGCAGCATGCCTCCCAGTAATATCCAGCCCAGGGTGACATGCACCCGACGACGGTTCTGGAAGCGATTGTTGATCCGCCGTTTTGGTCGGGTATAAAACCACAGGGCAATACCGCCCAGTGCGGCAACCCACATCCAGGAAGCGGCCAGTTCGCTATAGAGCCGCCCGATATCGCCCAGCATCAGAGAGGTATGCAGATAATCAATGGTCTGACGCAGCGGTAAAATCCCGCTGGTGCCGTATACCGTCATATCACCCAGCACCGCCAGGCTTACCGGATCGATAAAGATCGCCCGGTTTTCCGAGGGCCCAAGCGCAGGGTCAGCAAACATCACGCGGGTGGTTTCACCTTCAGCCAGCCCCGGGCGAACCGCGTGTAAGCGCGCATTTGAACCAACGGCTTTTTCTGCCACGGCAATTTGTTCTGCCAGCGGCTTCGGCTCACCCACGGAATTCGTGTGGAGCGCGTGGCGGTAGAGCGCATTCTCCAGCTGTGGAGTCGCCACATACAGCGTACCGGTCAGCGCGGCAAAGAAGATAAACGGGCCGACAAACAACCCGATGTAGAAATGGAGGCGACGCAGCAGGTTTCCCCATGCCGCGCGCGGCGTGCAGGTAGTCATACTTTTCCTTTTTAAGGCAAAAAGTTATCGATTTCGTTTTTAAAGGGAAAAAGCAGACTGCCGCGGCGGCGCGCGGGTATCAGGGTAAAGCCAGGGGAAAAAGTGCCAGTGGCTGACCACCTGGCGCGGTGGCTTAATGCGAAACCTCTGCAGCACCACGCAGAGCAGGACGATCAGCGCCAGCATCACGCCAGGGACATGCGCTAACAGGACGCAATAGCCGCACGCTTCCGCATGGTCGACAGGCATCGTGTGCGGCATATCGCTATGATGCTCATCCATCGACATCATACTCATGTCATGGTGCATGCCCGGCATGGCGCTCATGGGATCTTTTTGCAGCGAGACGGAGATAAGCGGCGCCACCACGATCAGCAGGATCGCAAACAGCGCGGTCAATGCCGCTGCGCGTTTCCATTTATGCTGATGCAGTACGTTATCCACTTACCCTCCACCTGAGAGGCGAACATTGTAAATGATTTATGACGGAAGGGTTAACACGAGCGGTGCGATGGGATAAAAAAGGGCCAGCCTTTCGGCCAGCCCTTTCTAACAGGATGTCGCTTAAGCGAATCTTAGTTCAGACGCTCTTTAATACGAGCAGACTTACCAGTACGCTCACGCAGGTAGTACAGTTTAGCTTTACGTACAGCACCACGACGTTTAACAGCAATGCTGTCAACTACCGGAGAGTGAGTCTGGAAGACACGCTCAACGCCTTCGCCGTTGGAAATTTTACGAACAGTGAATGCAGAGTGCAGACCGCGGTTACGAATAGCGATAACCACGCCCTCGAATGCCTGCAGACGTTTTTTGGAACCTTCAACAACCCATACTTTCACTTCCACGGTGTCACCTGGACGGAAGGAAGGTACGTCCTGCTTCATCTGCTCTTGTTCAAGTTGCTTAATAATGTTGCTCATAATTTAATCTCTTATCCTGGGTAAACTGATATTCGGGAGCGTATTACGCTTTCCCATCATGTTCATGCTGCTGGTGCGCGTGTTCAGTTTTGAACTCGGCCAGCAACTTTGCTTGCTCTTCAGTCAGAGCCAGGTTTTCCAGAAGTTCAGGTCTTCTAAGCCAGGTTCGGCCCAGCGACTGCTTCAAACGCCAGCGACGTATCTCGGCATGGTTTCCAGACAGTAACACCGCCGGTACTTCCATCCCTTCTAACACTTCAGGACGAGTATAGTGTGGACAGTCCAGCAATCCATCGGCAAAGGAATCTTCCGTTGCCGAAGCTTCATGGCCCAGTACCCCCGGAATGAACCGGGCGACGGAGTCAATCAGCGTCATTGCGGGTAACTCACCACCGCTGAGAACGTAATCGCCGATAGACCATTCTTCGTCAATCTCGGTTTGAATTACGCGCTCATCTATCCCTTCGTAGCGACCACAGACCAGAATCAGCTTTTGATTCGTCGCCAGTTCGCTCACGCCCGCTTGATCAAGCTTGCGTCCCTGAGGTGACAGATAAATCACCTTTGCGCCTTCACCTGCCGCGGCTTTTGCTGTGTGAATGGCGTCCCGCAAGGGTTGCACCATCATTAGCATCCCCGGTCCGCCGCCGTAAGGACGATCGTCCACGGTACGGTGCCGGTCATGAGTAAAGTCACGAGGACTCCAGCTCTGGATGCTCAGCAGGCCATTCTTTACTGCCCGGCCAGTTACCCCGTAATCGGTAATCGCGCGGAACATTTCAGGAAACAGGCTAATTATGCCAATCCACATAGCGCCGTCTTTTACCGTTTATCCGGAGAATTTAAAAACCAGGATCCCAATCTACTTCAATCGTTTGAGTAGTGAGATCGACTTTCTTGATAACCTGTCCATCGAGGAACGGAACCAACCGCTCCTTGATGCCAAATGCATCTTTCAGGTTTGCCTTAATGACGAGAACGTCATTTGACCCGGTTTCCATCATATCGATGACTTTCCCCAGGCTGTAACCTTCAGTGGTGACTACCTGGCAACCCATAAGGTCTTTCCAGTAGTAGTCGCCTTCTTCCAGCTGTGGCAACTGCGACGAATTCACGACAATTTCACAATTAGTCAGCGCATTCGCGGCATCACGATCGTCAATGCCTTTCAGCTTGATGATGATGTCCTGATTGTGGTGACGCCAGCTTTCCAGCTCGACCTCTTCCCACTTACCGGCTTTCTGGATAAACCAGGGCTGGTAATCAAAAATGCTATCAGCGTCTTCAGTGGAGGAAAACACTCTGAGCCAACCACGGATACCGTAGCAAGAACCCATTTTTCCCAATACGATCGGTTCAACAGGTGCTTTATTGCTCATCATGACCACCGTGACAGATTAAGCTGCTTTGTTTGCTGCTTTGATCAGCGTAGCAACGCGATCGGAAACAGTAGCGCCCTGGCCAACCCAGTGAGCGATACGATCCAGATCCAGACGAGTTTCTTCTTCTGCGCCAGAGGCCAGTGGGTTGAAGAAACCAACGCGCTCGATGAAGCGACCGTTGCGTGCATTACGGCTGTCAGTCACAACAACCTGGTAGAACGGACGCTTTTTAGCGCCGTGACGTGCTAAACGAATAGTTACCATAACATCCTCTTGTGTGAATAAAACAACCGGGCCCCATCGAGGAACGGAGCCCGGGTGTCATATTAAAAGCCCGAAAATTTTACTCATTTTCGGGCAAAAAGCAATCTCAAAAGCGATTAACGCCCTGGAAAACCGGGAGGCATCATCCCTTTCATGCCGCGCATCATCTTCGCCATGCCGCCTTTCTTCATTTTCTTCATCATGCGCTGCATGTCGTCGAACTGTTTCAGAAGGCGGTTAACGTCCTGCACCTGCATGCCGCAACCGGCTGCGATACGGCGTTTACGGGAACCTTTGATGATGTCCGGGTTAGCGCGCTCTTTCAGCGTCATCGAGTTGATGATCGCCTCCATACGCACCAGCACCTTGTCATCCATCTGCGCTTTCACGTTGTCAGGGATCTGGCCCATGCCCGGCAGCTTGCCCATCAGGCTGGCCATGCCGCCCATGTTTTTCATCTGACGCAGCTGCTCAAGGAAGTCAGTCAGATCGAAACCGTCGCCTTTTTTCAGCTTGCTGGCGAGCTTTTCAGCCTGCGCGCGGTCAACCTTGCTCTCGATATCTTCGATCAGCGACAGCACGTCGCCCATGCCGAGGATACGCGAGGCGATACGGTCCGGGTGGAACGGTTCGAGCGCTTCAGTTTTCTCGCCCACGCCGAGGAATTTAATCGGCTTACCGGTGATGTGACGAATGGAGAGCGCCGCACCGCCGCGGGCGTCACCGTCTACTTTGGTCAGCACCACGCCGGTTAATGGCAGCGCTTCGTTAAACGCTTTCGCGGTATTCGCCGCATCCTGACCGGTCATGGCATCGACAACGAACAGGGTCTCTACCGGGTTGATAGAGGCATGCACCTGTTTGATCTCGTCCATCATCGCTTCGTCAACGTGCAGACGACCGGCGGTATCCACCAGCAGCACGTCGTAGAACTTCAGCTTCGCCTCTTTCAGCGCGGCGTTAACGATGTCAACAGGCTTCTGGGCCACATCGGACGGGAAGAAATCCACGCCGACCTGCTCGGCCAGCGTTTCCAGCTGTTTGATTGCCGCCGGGCGATAGACGTCCGCCGAAACAACCAGCACTTTTTTCTTGTGCTTTTCTCGCAGGAATTTACCCAGCTTACCGACGCTGGTGGTTTTACCCGCGCCCTGCAGACCCGCCATCAGCACCACGGCCGGTGGTTGAGCTGCCAGGTTAAGCACCTGATTCTCTTCGCCCATCGCCGAAACCAGTTCATTACGAACGATTTTGACGAACTCCTGACCCGGCGTCAGGCTCTTGTTAACTTCATGACCAACCGCCTTCTCTTTAACGCGGTTGATAAAATCACGAACAACCGGCAACGCCACGTCTGCTTCCAGCAGCGCCATGCGCACTTCGCGCAGCGTTTCCTTGATGTTCTCTTCAGTAAGGCGTCCGCGGCCGCTGATGTTGCGCAGCGTGCGCGACAAACGATCGGTTAAATTATCAAACATTGTCTCTCGCCTGAGTAGAAACGTTGGGTCGCATCGAGCGACACATACACAGAATTTTGCCGGAGTATAACATGAAGGCGCCTTTGTTGTTATGCAACGGTTGGAGCAGGCGTCACGTAACGTTATACTGCTTCTCTTTCTTATTAAGACAACTGTCGATGCCTATATGCCTGTTTTCGCACTGATCGCCCTTGTTGCCTACTCTGTCAGCCTTGCGCTGATCGTTCCTGGACTGCTGCAAAAAAACAGCGGCTGGCGACGTATGGCTATTCTTTCGGCGGTTATCGCACTGATAAGCCACGCGTTTGCGCTGGAATCACGCATCATCCCCGGCGACGGCAGCGTGCAAAATCTGAGCGTCCTCAACGTCGGCTCGCTGGTCAGCCTGATGATCTGTACGGTAATGACCATCGTCGCGTCTAAAAATCGCGGCTGGCTGCTGCTGCCGATTGTCTATACCTTCGCGCTGATCAATCTGGCTCTCGCTACCTTTATGCCTAATGAATTCATTACGCATCTGGAAGCTACTCCGGGGATGCTGGTGCATATCGGCCTGTCGCTCTTTGCCTATGCGACGCTGATTATTGCGGCGCTTTACGCCATGCAGCTCGCCTGGATTGACTACCAGCTGAAGAATAAAAAACTGGCGTTTAACCATGAAATGCCGCCGCTGATGGTCATCGAGCGTAAGATGTTCCACATCACCCAGGTGGGCGTGGTGCTGCTGACGTTAACCCTCTGCACCGGCCTGTTCTACATGAAGAACCTGTTCAGCGTGGAGAATATCGATAAAGCCGTGCTCTCAATCATCGCGTGGTTTGTCTATATTGTCCTGTTATGGGGCCATTATCATGAAGGCTGGCGCGGTCGCCGCGTGGTCTGGTTCAACGTCGCGGGTGCGGGCATTCTCACCCTTGCCTATTTTGGCAGCCGCTTCATACAGCAATTTGCTGGCTAAGTAACAAAAGGAGTTCCCCCTGGAACACATCTCTACCACCACGCTGATCGTTATCCTGATCGTCATGGTGGTCATCTCCGCCTATTTCTCCGGCTCGGAAACCGGCATGATGACCTTAAACCGCTACCGGTTACGTCATCGTGCTAAACAGGGTAACCGTGCCGCCCGTCGTGTTGAAAAACTGCTCCGCAAGCCGGATCGGCTGATAAGCCTGGTACTTATCGGCAACAACCTTGTCAACATTCTGGCCTCTGCCCTCGGCACTATCGTCGGGATGCGCCTGTATGGCAACGCTGGGGTCGCGATTGCCACCGGCGTGCTGACGTTTGTGGTGCTGGTGTTTGCCGAAGTGCTGCCGAAAACCATCGCAGCGCTTTACCCGGAAAAGGTGGCCTACCCGAGCAGCTTCCTGCTGGCGCCGCTGCAGATCCTGATGATGCCGCTGGTCTGGCTACTGAACATGGTGACGCGCGTTTTGATGCGGATGGTAGGAATTAAAGCGGATGTCACTATCAGCAGTGCGCTCAGTAAAGAGGAACTGCGCACCATCGTGAACGAATCCCGCTCGCAGATCTCCCGGCGCAATCAGGACATGCTCCTGTCGGTGCTGGATCTGGAGAAGGTGAGCGTTAATGACATCATGGTACCGCGCAATGAAATCGTCGGGATTGATATTAACGACGACTGGAAAGCCATCGTCCGTCAACTGACGCACTCCCCGCACGGGCGCATCGTGCTCTATCGCGACTCGCTGGATGACGCCATCAGCATGCTGCGCGTTCGCGAAGCCTACCGTCTGATGACCGAGAAAAAAGAGTTCACTAAAGAGGTGATGCTGCGCGCCGCCGACGAAATTTACTACGTACCGGAAGGAACACCGCTCAGCACGCAGCTGGTGAAATTCCAGCGCAACAAGAAGAAGGTCGGACTGGTAGTCAATGAGTACGGCGATATTCAGGGCCTGGTGACGGTCGAAGATATTCTGGAAGAGATTGTCGGAGACTTTACCACGTCAATGTCGCCTTCCCTCGCGGAAGAGGTCACCCCGCAAAACGACGGTTCGGTGCTGATTGACGGTAGCGCAAACATCCGTGAACTCAACAAAGCCTTTAACTGGCATTTGCCGGAAGATGAAGCTCGTACCATGAACGGGATGATTCTGGAAGCGCTGGAAGAGATCCCGGCGGCGGGCACGCGGGTGCGCATTGAGCAGTACGATATTGATATCCTGGACGTGCAGGACAATATGATCAAGCAGGTGAAGGTGCTGCCCGTCACGCCACTTCGGGAAAGTATTGCCGAATAAAATGTAGGCCGGGTAAGGCGAACGCCGCCACCCGGCCTACAGGTAGCAAATTAGGCTTTCGCTTTCGCCACGGTCACCATTGCAGCGCGAATGGTACGGCCGTTCAGGGTATAACCTTTCTGCATCACGCCCAGCACTTTACCGGCTTCAATCTCTTCAGATTCCACCATCGCAATGGCCTGGTGAACGTTTGGATCCAGCGGGACGTCGGTATCAGCAATCACTTCCACGCCAAACTTACGCACCACGTCGAGCATGGATTTCAGCGTCAGTTCGATACCTTCGATCATCGCCGCGTTGTCCGGATTCGCTTTGTCAGCGACTTCCAGCGCGCGATCGAGGCTGTCGATGACCGGCAGCAGTTCGTTGACGAATTTCTCCAGCGCAAATTTATGCGCCTTCTCAACGTCCTGCTCGGTGCGACGACGCAGGTTTTCCATCTCCGCCTTGATGCGCAGAACACTGTCGCGTTCGCGATTCTGTGCTTCTACCAGTTGGGCTTCCAGATTCGCAATTTTTTCATCGCGCGGGTCCACCTGCTCAGCAGATGCGTCTGGCTCTACAGCCTCAACTTCATCGTGCTGTTCCGTGATAATTTCTTCAGGGGCTTGCCCCTCAGGCGTTTTCTGTTCTTTACTACTCATGAATTTCTCCGCGTTTTTCTGCATTCATCTCGCTAACTTCGCTTATTATGGGGATCAGTTTCCTGGATTCAAGGGAACAAGAGAGATTGTCATCATTCATCAGGCACAAGGACCTCCAGAAAATGAATAATCATTTCAGGTGTATTGGGATCGTCGGGCATCCGCGTCACCCTACCGCATTGACGACACATGAAATGTTGTATCGCTGGTTGTGTAGCAAAGGCTATGAAGTGATGGTCGAGCAGCAGATTGCGCAGGAGCTGCAGCTGAAGAGCGTCAAAACCGGCACGCTGGCGGAAATTGGCCAGCAGGCCGATCTCGCCGTGGTGGTGGGCGGCGACGGCAACATGCTCGGCGCGGCGCGCACGCTGGCGCGTTATGACATCAAGGTCATCGGCATCAACCGTGGCAATCTCGGCTTTTTAACCGACCTCGACCCGGACAACGCGCAGCAACAGCTGGCCGATGTGCTGGAAGGTCACTATATCAGCGAAAAACGCTTTTTACTGGAAGCGCAGGTGTGCCAGCAGGACTGTCAGAAGCGCATCAGCACCGCGATTAACGAGGTGGTGCTTCATCCCGGTAAAGTGGCGCACATGATTGAGTTTGAAGTTTATATCGACGAAATCTTTGCCTTCTCCCAGCGTTCTGACGGGCTGATTATCTCCACCCCAACCGGCTCAACCGCCTACTCGCTTTCTGCGGGCGGCCCGATCCTGACGCCCTCTCTGGATGCAATTACCCTGGTGCCGATGTTCCCGCACACGCTCTCCGCCCGCCCGCTGGTGATAAACGGCGACAGTACGATACGCCTGCGCTTCTCGCACCGCCGTAACGACCTGGAGATCAGCTGCGACAGCCAGATTGCGCTGCCGATCCAGGAAGGTGAAGATGTTCTTATTCGCCGGTGTGATTACCACCTGAATTTGATTCACCCGAAAGATTACAGCTATTTCAATACATTAAGCTCGAAGCTTGGCTGGTCAAAAAAATTGTTCTGATTTTGCATCCAGGACTTTACTGTATAAAAAACCAGTTTATACTGTATGAAAACACAGTCATGGTTTTTCATACAGGAAAACAATTATGCTGGCACAACTGACCATCAGCAACTTTGCCATTGTTCGTGAGCTTGAGATCGATTTCCACAGCGGCATGACGGCGATCACCGGGGAAACCGGTGCGGGTAAATCCATTGCCATTGATGCCCTCGGCTTGTGCCTTGGCGGCCGTGCAGAGGGCGACATGGTGCGCATGGGCGCAAACCGTGCTGACCTGTGCGCGCGTTTCTCTCTGAAAGACACCCCTGCGGCCCAGCGCTGGCTGGAACAGAATCAGCTCGAAGATGGACGTGAGTGTTTACTTCGCCGCGTGATCAGCAGCGACGGACGCTCGCGTGGCTTTATCAACGGCACGGCAGTCCCGCTCTCTCAGCTCCGCGAACTCGGCCAGCTGCTTATCCAAATTCACGGTCAGCACGCGCACCAGCAATTAGTCAAACCAGAACAGCAGAAAGCGCTGCTTGATGGCTATGCGGGTGAGTACGCACTTACTCAGCTTATGGCGGAGCACTATCGCCAGTGGCATCAGAGCTGCCGCGAGCTCGCCCAGCATCAGCAGCAAAGCCAGGAACGCGCCGCGCGTGCAGAGCTACTGGCGTACCAGCTTAAAGAGCTGAACGAATTCAACCCACAGGCGGGTGAGTTTGAACAAATTGACGAAGAGTACAAGCGCCTCGCCAACAGCGGCCACCTGCTCTCAACCAGCCAGAATGCCCTCAGCATGCTGGCAGATGGCGAAGACGTTAACCTTCAGAGCCAGCTGTATAACGTCCGCCAGCTGGTCACCGAACTGGTCGGCATGGACAGTAAGGTTTCTGGCGTCCTGGATATGCTGGAAGAAGCGGCGATTCAGATCTCCGAAGCCAGTGACGAACTGCGCCACTACTGTGAACGTCTGGATCTCGACCCGAACCGTCTGTTTGAGCTGGAACAGCGCATTTCCCGTCAGATCTCACTGGCGCGCAAACACCATGTTACGCCGGAAGAACTGCCAGGCTTCTACCAGTCTCTGCTGGAAGAACAGCAGCAGCTTGACGATCAGGCGGACTCACAGGAAACCCTCTCTCTGGCCGTGAATCTGCATCATCAGCAGGCGCTGACCACTGCGAAGAAACTGCATGAGATCCGTCAGCATTACGCTCAGGAACTCAGCCAGCACATCACCGACAGCATGCATACGCTGGCGATGCCGCACGGTGTGTTCACTATTGATGTTCGCTTTGAAGAGAACCACCTGACGGCAGAAGGTGCGGATCGCATCGAGTTCCGCGTTACCACCAACCCGGGGCAGCCGCTGCAGGCTATTTCTAAAGTTGCCTCAGGCGGTGAACTGTCGCGTATTGCACTGGCGATTCAGGTGATCACCGCGCGTAAAATGGAAACCCCGGCGCTGATTTTCGATGAAGTGGATGTCGGCATCAGCGGCCCAACGGCGGCGGTGGTGGGTAAACTGCTGCGCCAGCTGGGCGAATCAACGCAGGTGATGTGTGTCACCCACCTGCCTCAGGTTGCGGGCTGTGGTCATCATCACTTTATCGTCAGCAAAGAAACCGATGGCGAAATGACCGAAACGCACATGAGGCCGCTGGATAAACGCGCGCGCCTGCAGGAGTTGGCACGCCTGCTCGGTGGTAGCGAAGTCACGCGTAATACACTTGCGAACGCGAAAGAACTGCTGGCGGCGTAAACTTTTTCGGGATCTCAGAGTCATACAGAACAACAAAAACGCCGCCAGACCGGTTTCAAAGTGGGGCAAGGTCTATTATCATCGGCATATTACATATGAGCCGCGTTCTGCTCGGGCCCGAAAAGGAATCAAATCACTATGCGTTGTAAAATGCTGACCGCTGCTGCAGCGGTTCTTCTGATGTTGACCGCAGGCTGTTCCACTCTGGAGAAAGTGGTTTACCGTCCTGACATCAACCAGGGGAACTACCTTACCCCTAACGATGTGTCCAAAATCCGCGTGGGGATGACACAACAGCAGGTCGCTTATGCACTGGGAACCCCGATGATGTCCGATCCGTTCGGCACTAACACCTGGTTCTATGTATTCCGTCAGAAGCCGGGCCACGAAGATGCGACCCAGCAGACCCTGACTCTGACCTTCAGCAGCGCTGGTGTGTTGACTAACATCGACAATAAACCCGCCCTGACCAAGTAATCAGAAGTCAGAAATGCAAAAAGGTGCTCAATGAGCACCTTTTTTGTTTTCTTTATCCCCTCGCCCCTTTGGGGACAGGGTGAGGGGAAAACTCGCTACTTAGCCGATTTCTCCGCGCGCTGACGACGCAGCTCTTTCGGGTCTGCAATCAGCGGACGATAAATCTCCACCCGGTCGCCCTCTTTCAGCACGTCGCCAGGCTTCACCGGACGGCTGTAAATCCCGACCTTATTTTTCGCCAGGTCGATTTCGCTGCGAAGCTCAAGGATGCCGGACGCGCGGATAGCCGCTTCTACGGTCGCCCCCTCTTCCAGCGTCACGCGCTGCAGATACTGCTTCTCCGGCAACGCGTACACCACTTCCACAGCGATCTTATGCGACACTGTAAACCTCTTTGGCGCGAGTCGTGAACGCCTGAACCATATTCGACGCCAGCTCTTTAAAGATGCGGCCAAACGCCAGCTCAATCAGCTTATTGGTAAATTCAAAGTCCAGATGGAACTCAATGCGGCAGGCGTCTGCACTCAGGGGCGTAAATTTCCAGCCACCCATCAGTGATTTAAAAGGACCATCCACCAGATGCATCAAAATACTCTGATTGTTGGTCAGCGTATTGCGGGTGGTGAACGTCTTGCTGATCCCCGCTTTGGAGACATCCACCGCCGCGGTCATCTGCGTCGGGCCAGACTCCAGAACGCGGCTCCCGGTACATCCCGGAATAAACTCTGGATAAGACTGAACGTCGTTCACTAACTGATACATTTGTTCCGCGCTGTAGGGAACAAGCGCAGTACGGCTAATCTGAGGCATAGCATTTTCCATGGTCACACAACGGACAAATAATAACATTTATCACCTGTTAAAAAAACGCTAAGCCTCATCTCGTGCTAAGATAGCGCGTTAGACCTCACAGGACGCAATGAGGTGACTTTTTGAAATCAGATTACCGACGGCTTTACGACACTTATGACGAAGAAAAAAGCACATAAACCAGGCTCGGCGACCATTGCGCTCAACAAGCGTGCTCGCCACGAGTATTTTATTGAAGAAGAATTCGAAGCTGGCCTTGCGCTGCAGGGCTGGGAAGTCAAATCGCTGCGCGCCGGGAAAGCCAACATCGGCGACAGCTACGTGATCCTGAAAGATGGCGAAGCCTTCCTGTTCGGCGCGAACTTTACGCCGCTGACCGTCGCCTCGTCACACTACGTATGTGACCCAACGCGCACCCGCAAACTGCTGCTGAACAAGCGCGAGCTGGAATCCCTCTACGGACGCATTAACCGTGAAGGTTTCACCGTGGTCGCCCTGTCGCTGTACTGGAAAAACGCCTGGTGCAAAGTGAAAGTTGGCGTCGCGAAGGGTAAAAAACAGCACGACAAGCGCACTGACCTGAAAGAGCGCGAGTGGCAGCTCGACAAAGCGCGCATCATGAAAAATGCAGGACGTTGATTCTGCGCACTTATTGTACTATTCAATAAGTTAGCGTTCCGGGCTGGTATCCAGGAGGAGAAATCTGGTATACTTAGCTCAACACTATTGGGGCTGATTCTGGATTCGACGGGATTTGCGAAACCCAAGGTGCATGCCGAGGGGCGGTTTGCCTCGTTAAAAGCCGCAAAAAAATAGTCGCAAACGACGAAAACTACGCTTTAGCAGCTTAATAACCTGCTCTGAGCCCTCTCTCCCTAGCTTCCGCTCTTAAGACGGGGATCAAAGAGAGGTCAAACCCAAAAGAGATCGCGTGGAAGCCCTGCCTGGGGTTGAAGCGTTAAAACTAATCAGGCTAGTTCGTTAGTGGCGTGTCTGTCCGCAGCTGGCGTGCGAATGTAAAGACAAACTAAGCATGTAGTACCGAGGATGTAGAAATTTCGGACGCGGGTTCAACTCCCGCCAGCTCCACCACTTTTGACAGGACTGCAACCGGACAGTGGCAATAAAAACAGCCACTTACGGACACTGACCAGACAGTGCGCAGACCGAGAAAAGACAAAAATATGCACGTGAAATGCACGTGCACTTTAAATGAACCCCAGATCTCACGGTCTGGGGTTTTTCTATTTGTAACTAAGGGTAACAAAAAACCCTACCCCTTTCGCGCTCCGCTCACCTTGACACTGTTTATTTTTACAGTAAAAATACTGTATACAACCACAGTGGTTTTCAGGAGGCTTTATGTTCGTTGAACTGGTTTATGACAAACGCAATGTAGAGGGGCTTGAAGGGGCCAGAGAGATTATCCTGGCAGAGCTGACGAAGCGAGTGCACCAGATTTTTCCTGGCGCTGAAGTGAAGGTGAAGCCGATGCAGGCGAACGCTTTAAATAGCGACGCCAGCAAAAGCGATCGGGAAAAGTTGAACCGCATGCTGGAGGAAATGTTTGATGAGGCTGATATGTGGCTGGTCAGTGATTAACAAGACATTTAATCGCGTATAAAGCTTAAATAATAAAAAAATGCCTGCACCAACGCAGTGACAGGCAGGATATAACTAAGGCTAGTTCATCACTTATCTACAGGCAGACCGATGATGTGCTTCGCATTTCTTTTTGTGCGTATATATCAACCTCCAACGACAGAGGTGCAAACACTAACATTTTATAGGTTACATTATTCATTGAACGGTGCAATATTTAATCCACACATCTAACCCTTGAATAGGATTAATGTTCATGCATTTTCCTCAGCTTAGCCTTTGTCATATCAGATTCCATGCCACCCTCACAATCAAAACCAAGTTATAACGACAAAAATAGTTTCATTTCCCAGTTTTAAATAAATGCAAAAAAAATTTTAGTGATTCTTCCATCCCTCCGATTGATAAGTTATGCGCATTTTGAAACGCATAACCCTTGCAACTGCTTTGCAGAATTTTCAATTTTCAGGAGATTATTATGGCCCAGGTCATTAATACCAACGCACTGAGCTTGATGGCTCAGAACAATCTGAACAAATCCCAGTCATCTCTGGGTACCGCTATTCAGCGTCTCTCTTCCGGGATGCGTATTAACAGTGCAAAAGACGATGCAGCAGGTCTGGCGATTTCTAACCGCTTCACCTCTTCTATTCGCGGTATGACCCAGGCGGCGCGTAACGCCAACGACGGTATCTCCCTGGCGCAGACCACCGAAGGCGCTCTGGAAGAAGTGACCGAAAACATGCAGCGTATCCGCGAGCTGACCGTGCAGGCGAAAAACGGCACTAACTCCGCAAGCGACCTGGACTCTATCAAGAAAGAGATTGGTACCCGTCTGGAAGAGATCAGCCGAGTGGCGGAAACCACCAACTTCAATGGCGTGAAAGTCTTTGACGGTTCTAAAGAAAAAATCACGATTCAGATCGGTGATAAAGATGCAGACACGATCGATATCAATCTGAGCAAGTTGGATATGGAAACCCTGGGCCTGGACGAGTTCATGGCTGACTTCGCTGGAATTGGTATTACGGTGGATGGCGCAGGTATTACAGCAGCGAGCCAGTTTGAAGGCAAGGGAACCGACGCCCCGGCAAACACTGAATATGGTGCCGATAAAATTGGCGTTACTGATCCAGCTGTTGCAAGTAAAAATTATAAATTAATTACTGCTGACCGCGACGCAATGATTACCACGGCGACTGGTGTTACTGGTAACCTCTCAGATAAACAAGTTCTCACGTACGAAGACAAAGACACTGGTCTGACACGTTTCTTTGTAGCAAACAAAGTGACTGGCGAGGCACAGGAAGTCGATATTACCTTCAAGGTTACCGGTGCTGCCGGGGCCGAGGAAATTGAAAAAGATGCTATTACCGCAGGTGGCGTGCTGAATGCTGCTGATACCGACATGCTGCTGGATGGTCCGACGAAACTGGGCACTGCTACGCGCGTTAAAGCCGGTGATACTATTAATTCAAATGGAACTGACATTACTCTTGATAAGGACATGCTGGAAGCCATTTCAACCGAGGTGTTTGGTGAAGACATGGTAACCTCCGGCATGCGCATGTTCTCTGTTGAAGGCGCTGATCCAAATACTTTCTATGCCATCAACAAAGCGGGCGAAGTCAAAGTATTCGAACTGGATGCTGATGGGTCAGTGACTACGGGCAGTGTTGACGATGCTCGATATGCTGATGCTGATCAAATTGCTAAAGAATCCAGCCGTCTCGCTTCTGAAGATCTGCTGGGGCGAATGGATGATGCTCTGACTACCGTTGCAGATTTCCGTGCCGACCTGGGTGCCGTTCAGAACCGCTTCAGCTCCATCATTGCGAACCTGAATACCAACATCATCAACACCACCGAAGCGCGCTCCCGTATTCAGGACGCTGACTTCTCCGTGGAAGTGTCCGCCATGAGCCGTGCAAACATCCTGCAGCAGGCAGGTGTGTCCGTACTGGCCCAGGCTAACCAGGTTCCGCAGAACGTGCTGTCCCTGCTGCGTTAATCCGTAACAAACCACCTTACATTGTCATTACGCGCGTGCCTCACGCGCGGTTGCCCTCCTCCCCCGGAGGGCTTTTTTATTAGTTATCAAGCATTTTGTAGTTATATATATCTGCATACATTGACATCCCATATCATCCCGCTTTCTTTCGGAAATTTATTTTTAGTCAGGAACGTTTGTGACCCCAGGCAGTCTAAATAAGCACACTTATCAAAAAGGATTAACCATGACAGCATTCATAATTACTTCTATCGTGGCAGTAGTTCTTGGGTTGATGATATTGAGTCTCATCAAAGTCGGCATTATTACATCGAATAACCCTGATAACTTTTAATCTTTTTATCTATCAATACTGTCTTTTAGGACAGAGAAATTCTTATTAAGGATGCAGACAGCAAGATTGCCAATGCATTCTATGCACCACATATCTAGGTAAAATGTCTTCACCCTCAATTGCTGCTTACACTTCTCTTCTGCCGTTTGCATTTAATAACCCCAATAACCCCGCATTGACACTCAATCAATACGGGGTTATTATAACTCCATCAAGACAACACAGAGATCCGGAGGATGGATAGCAGGAATGCAATAGCAATGATTGAAGCCGACGGGTGGTATCTGGTGAGAGTTAAAGGCAGTCATCACCAGTTCAAACACCCAACGAAAAAGGGGCTGGTTACGGTAAAGCATCCACAGAAAGACATCCCGTTACCAACACTGAAAAGCATCAAAAAACAGGCGGGGCTCTGAGCCCCCCTACTGGAGGTTTGCATGTTGTACCCTGTTGCTATTGATAAAGGCGATTCATCCTTCGGCGTTCGCGTACCTGATATTCCTGGCTGCTTCTCTGGCGGTGATGATTATCAGGACGCGATTGAAAGCGTGCGCGAGGCGATAGAAGCTCACATTGAATTACTGGTTGAGGACGGCGAAAGCGTACCTGAGGCAACTACAGTAGAAAACTGGTTATCCGATCCTGAATACTCCGGTGTGGTATGGGCTTTGGTTGAAGTAGACATTACACGCCTGATGGGCAAAGCGGAAAAAATAAATGTCACGCTTCCCTCATTGCTGATCCGTCGTATCGATCAGTTCGTGGCCGCGCATCCGGAATACGGGAGCCGTTCTGGTTTCCTCTCCCGCGTCGCAGCGGATAAAGTAATTAGTCGAGACAAACATTAAGCCTCGAGTGAGGCTTTTAATTTATTTGCTTACGAGGCTGCTCAGTTAGCATTAAGTAATGAAGCACTGGCGAATATTCTGCAATAATGCGTGAATTTGGAGCAAAATTTAGAATGGATAAGATTAAGTTAAGCGTTATAGTACCATGTTATAATTCACGTGATTTCATTGCTGAATGCCTTCAGTCGATTCTTCCTTTTTTGTCGAATGCGGTTGAACTAATTGTTGTTAATGATGGTTCTACTGACGACAGCGCTAATATCATTGAGCGCACTATACAAACATATAAAGATAAACTCATCACAATTATTCATCAAGATAATGCAGGTATTTCCGCCGCAAGGAACGCAGGGATAGAAATTGCGAAAGGTGAATATATAGCCTTGTTAGATTCCGATGATTTTTTTCACTCTGATTTCTGGTCTGAAGTGTTGCCTTTGATAAATGACTCAACCATCGATATAGTAGAGTTCAATGCTGAACAATTCGATGGTGAAATAACCAATGTAGTTGAACATATTGACTGTTCAGTTTTCACAGGAAGAGTTGATATCGCTTCTGTAACAGAATTATCTCCAGCATTCAAAAGATCCAAATGGTACCCTTGGGCAAGGGTTTATAAAACTGCATTATTCCATGAATTTGATATTAAATTTCCCACAGGCCGACTCTATGAAGATATGAGCACAGTCCCGGCTATTTATTTGCATAGCAAAGTTATTTATGGCCTTAACAAATCCTTAATCTGGTATCGCTATCATAAAAAGAGTATAACCCAAACTTTCAGACAGAAAGATATAGTTGATTTAGTTTACGCAGTAAAATTACTTTCATTGCAGGCAAAAGATAATGCAGAGATAAAACGAGCCCTTTTCCCTACCGTGCAAAGAATATTCAATCTTCTTAAATACATGTTGGTAAAAAACAAAGGCGCAAGACTTCCTTTCGCAGAACAGAAAGCCCTGCGCCGTGCTTTGCTAAGCTTTATTGGAAACTTTAAGGTATCTCGTAAAGTTCAAATATTAATATTGCCGTTGTACCTAAATACGATTATGCGCTTTAGGAAAAAATAGCATTCATTCATTGGGTTGGTTTTAACGGCCAGTCAGGTTCGTTTGGGTTAACCCTATTTAATAGCACTCTGTATTTTCTCCACTCATCAAGACTAGAGACTTCTTCTTCGGTAGCCATATCTAGTTCTATCGCATCCTGAAGCAATGAGATCACATTGCTTGCCTGCGATAACAATTCCATTTTTTTGTGAAGTGCTACTTCGAAAACATCAACTTGTGCAGGCGTGATTTTACCGCCTTCCAGAATGAAGGCCCCACCTAATGCATTTTCACCTGCGTCTAAAAATTCAATTGGCACATCTTCAGGTGCAATTTCCTGAACGACCTGGTTGATAGGAAAAATTGCACTCGCATCGTATGAAAAATGAATAATTTCCTTTGTGTCTGGATTATATGAGACCTTGAGGTTTTTGTCAGAAAGACTTTTTAACCAGTCATACCAATCATTACCGTCATCATCCTTTAGGAATACAATATTAAACCCCGGACATTTTGCTAAAAAGTACCGTTCCATTTCAGCTTGTGGCAGTTCGGCAATCTCATCTGCCGTATATCTTTCAAACTCTACCAAAGGGTCGTATTTTTTAAATATACTTGATTGCTTTGTCATTAAACCACCTGCGCTGTATACCAATTGCCGTTGATGTTGTATTGAAGATAACGATATTGAACCGCTGTATAATTTGATTGTTGCTGCACAGCAGTAACGACTGCACCATTCGGTGCATACGCAAAGTTATTATCGTTATTACCATTATTTGCTGTTCCTGGTGAAGCCAGCCGGATCCCTCCTTGCAAGAAATTGGCAGCAACCCATGCAGACGGAGCATAAGGGCTTAAGTCCTGCTGTGGTGGAGGGTTGTTAGGTGAAAACACGCGCACACCAGGCGTATCGTAAACACCCCCACTAGCAACAACTGCATTAGGCCCAACAAGTGTTCCATCAGGTTGAAGATAAAGTGCGTTGCCTCCGCCAGCACGTATGCGGAGGGTTTTATCATCGCCAACATAAATAAGCCCTGCCTCTGTATTATCCGAGTTGAAAAACCACAGATGCTTATTCCCTGAGCCTCGAATGTAGATTGCATTTTGACTAAGTTCTGTAGAGCCGTTATATGCCTTTATAGAGCTGGGCGCTGTAATTGTATTACTTCCGGAATCGTACTGGACAACTCTAAAATACCGCCACCCAATGTTTACTCCATCGTCTTCGCGTATGCCGACAAATGTTGTTGAATTTGTATAGCTTACAAATTGGATTAATGGTCTGTTTACCCTTCCACCCTGTGCTGGACTGGTGGCACAAACAACATCGATATAATAATAATCCTGATTCAGAAACGGAGGGTTATTGGTGCATCCTCGCGTGTCGATAAACAATGATTCTCCAACTACAAACGGATAAGTCGCAAAATCAATCGCACCATGATTTGCTTCGGATTTAAAATTGCCCTTGTAACCAACCGGCACCAGAGCATTATTGTTGCTGTTATCTGCCGTGTTACGTGTTGCCGCCGTTCCCAGCTCCAGATTCGCGCGCGCCAGTTCTTTATCCACCACATCAGAAAGATTATTTTCTTTTTGCAGGGCATTAACGATACGAGGGTCATCCCCGGCGGCGACAGTGTTCTTCTCTGTGCCGACATCCAGAACAGCGGCCCCTTTCAACCCAATATTTTTCCGTGATTCACCGGCGTCATTCACATCACCCAGGTTCGCATCCTGGCGAAGGAACAATCCATCTCCGGTGGCAACCTTGAGCTCGATATCTGCCGTTTCCGATACGGCAAGCCTGAACTGCAGTCTGACGCTGATGCCGCTTGCCGGCTTCTCAATCGCAGCACAGTTCGCCACGGCATAGAGTTCGCCCGCATCAGTCAGCAGACCAACCTCGCGGACCACAAAGCCTCCCACACCCGCAGGCAGCACAAGCTGCGCAATAAACTGGTTTGCCTGGTCAGGTGAGACCTGCAATGCTGAAATCGCCGCCCGATAAACTTCATGGACAAGAGTGGTTAACGCCGGATCAGGTTTGACCGCCTGGCCGTTACCGTCGCCCACAACAAAATCTTTAATAATGACGGGTTTCCCGGTCGCTGAAGACTGCGCCTCCAGTTCCTTGCCCCTGTTGGTCAGAATACTGTAATACTTCTCAGCCATCGCTAAGCTCCTGCCTCAATCTCAACATCGATCCAGGCGGTGACAGCACCGCCCGTATAATAAGTTCCCTTTGCGCCAAGGTCCGCAATCACGTCTATGGTGGTCAGCAGACTGCGCAGGTTTTTGGCTTTATCAACCTGGCGCCGTATACGCTGATACAGCGCATCATCAATTTCCTGAATGCTGTAAACCTCGACACGGAATGTGTAAGGGGCTTTGCGGGGTTCGTCCTCCCACCACTCCACGACGGTCGTCGGCAGGCTGACGGCGCTCAGTGAACGCCTGACCGCGCCGGCGGTACCACGGTGCTGATGAACGTACGCGGCATCCTTAATCACCTGACGCTTCTCAGCCTCGCTCCAGGCGTCTTCCCACGAGTCCACCGCAAATTCCCAGGCCAGCCAGGGCAGCAGATGCGCCGGACAGGTGTCGGGATTTTTCACCTTGCGTACCATACTGGTGTCCAGCGCCACGATCTGCTCTGTGCTGGCCTGCTCCTGTGCCCGTTCGGGGTAAAGTGCTGAAGGAGGAAGCAGGGATCGGAATTTATCCTCCATGATTAGCTCCCTGACGTGTGACGTTTATCGCGCTGCACCAGGGAGCCTGCCCCGGTACCGCTTCAAGATCCGCCGCCGGACTCACCAGCCTGACTCTGGACACGCCGGGCTGCTGAAGTGCTGCGTAGATAGCGGATAGCGGCACGATGGCATTTATGCGATGGGAAAGCTGTGTATAGCTCGTCAGCGCGCTGATGGCATTTTCCAGTACCGTCTGCGCATCCGGTCCGTCAGGTATATCGAGTTCTGCCGTTACCGCATAACCGGCAATGGTGGCACTTTTGACACTGACATAGTC
Source organism: Enterobacter sp. UPMP701 (assembly GCF_053709515.1). Classification (NCBI taxonomy): domain Bacteria; kingdom Pseudomonadati; phylum Pseudomonadota; class Gammaproteobacteria; order Enterobacterales; family Enterobacteriaceae; genus Enterobacter; species Enterobacter sp. UPMP701. The sequence goes on from NZ_JBSKJN010000006.1 coordinate 34,827, forward strand.
AGTCAGCGGTCTGACCTCATCAGCACTCAGTTTATTCATTACTGTTTCAATCAGGATAAGACCGGCCTCCCCGTTCCCGGTTCGGGAGAGGACATAGACATCCACCTCCCCGGGGCGGTTATGGGTCTCTGGGCCGTAGGCGTCCGCGTCAAGCACATCGTTGTCTGCGGACTTGGCATGAAAACGGTACGCGTTACGTGCACCTGCCGTATTGAGCTGCGCCCAAGAAAGCTGTATGCGCTCGCGGAAAGCATCATCGCTTTCATAAACAGGCTCAACGGGGGGAACGGCCTCCGGATCGCCGGGGTCAATGACCAGGCGTGAAACGTTAAAGGCCGCGCCTATCTGGTCGAGATCGTTCCCTCTGGCGCTGGCAAGGAAAACGGCCCGCACCGCATCATTAACGCGCTGAAAGGCCAGCGTCAGCTGATAGGCGTTGACCTCCCCCTGCTTATATGCCGGGTCGGATTCAACCAGCGCATCAAACTCCGGATCCAGTTCACGCAACCGCGCCAGCCAGCGGGTAAAAATATCACCGGCATCCGGTACCACAATGGCATCCGGGACCGCCAGCGCGGAAAGGTTAATTACGTCGTAACTGTTTGCCATAAATTGGTATACCTCCGGTGCTGACGGGAAGATTATTCTCTTTGTTGATCCCCTCAATATCCACAACACACCCCGTTTCCTCTGCCGGGAAAGTGACCATCACCCGCGTGACCCGCAGGCGTGGTTCCCAGCGGGCCAGGGCAGAAGCCGTCGCCGCGATAATGCGCAGACGGGTCAGATCGTCACGGGGATTGTCCACCAGCGAAAACAGGTCGCTGCCGTAATCACGCACCAGGACACGGCTGCCGAGAGGTGTGGAGAGGATATCGCTGACCGACTGGCGCAGATGATCGCTGCCGGACAGGCGCTTACCCGTCCGGCTGTTTACACCGTTCATATCTTTTTTCCGTATCAGGACCGCCGTGCGGCGGAGAATTAACCGAAGTAGTCCGGGCCCGTTTTATCCTTGCCGGATTTTTTAGAAGATTTGGGTTTGTGAATATCAACCACAAGGTTGTAGGTGTAGCTGAACCCGGCAGCCGTCAGGGAAAAGGCGAGAGATTCAACCACCCAGGCGCGATCTTCCCGTTCGCCAAAGCCGGACGTGGCCACGCCGGATTCTGCCGTGAGGGGAACATGTTTCGGTCGGCACGGGCCGGTAACCGTCATCTTCTGCTCATTGCGGCGGGCCTGCGTCTTTCTGGATTTTGCCTGCTGGTCGGCGGTTGCCTTTGCCGGCTGGGTATACGGATTCGCCATCGAGGGGCCGTCATGGTCAACGGTGGTGGTTTTGGTCTTTCCGTCCACTTCATCGTAATACCGGACACCGATTTTTCCCGATGACTTACCCTCTTTGCCGGAAGCTTTCCCCGTCGAGCTGCCCCGCTCTCCCTCACTGTATGACCAGTTCGAGACTTCGTCCGGTGTGATAACCAGTGTGCCGGTTTGCCTGCCGGATGCGTTCGCCGTCGCCCCCTGGCGGAGAAAGAGCCAGTAACCGCCGGAAGGTTTGCTGACTGCATTCCAGGTCCGGGCAAGCCGGGTCAGCAGGTTCGCATCCGATTCTGCCACCTGGTCAACATGGTCAATATGGATATCGGCGAGCTCCGCGGCTACTTTTGACTTCAGCCCGTTTTCCGTGGCGATGGTCCTGACCAGATCCGCCAGACGAATGTTATCCCAGCTGCGTGTTTTCTGGCTGAGCACATCACCGGGCTGTTTTTGCGCGTTCATAGGTGCGGCGGTGGCATAAATCTCGATACGCCGCGGCGGACCGCTGCTGCTGACGCCCGAGACCACGAACCAGCCCTTATCCACCAGCTGGTCGTTAAACCCCAGCGCCACGCGCAGCCGTGCCCCTTTAACAGGCAGAGGCAACGTTTCGGACAGCAGCGTGATCTTCAGCTCATCCGCCTTTGCCGTGGCGCCGCCGTAATCCGTCAGTGTCAGCTCTGCCAGGCTTTGCTGCAGTGCGCGGGTAATATCTTTCCCCTCGGCGCTGACGCTGAAAGCAGGTGCATATTCCGGTTTAACAATCTGTTCAGTCATATTAATCCCACAGGCTGAAAGCGGACGCCTGAACCGGCGGAGCCAGGTCAGGCAGGGTGATAAAGAGACCTGACGGGTAAACCGCACCGATGTCTGCCAGCCCTGGATTTGCTTCAAGCACCTGCGTCACACTGTAAGAAAGGTTTTCCGTGCCGTAATGCGTCGCGCAGACTGCATCAAGCACATCACCGTCACGGGTTTGATATGTCGTCGGCATAATGTTTCAGCGTCATCGTCCAGTTTTTATTTCGGTGGCCACCGCCTGGCAGGAAACGGCTGGTCGTGTCGGAGAAGTCGATAACCACCCACCAGCCCAGCACATCCCCTTCGCCGCTGACCAGCTGCTGCGGCTTATTCTGATCCGCAAGGTCGAAGAGGTCGTTGACGGCATCCACCCCCTTTCGAAAGAAGGCATGCGACTCACCTTCGAGCCGGACCGTACGCCCGGGCTTGCCGGTATACTGCAGTATATCCTGTTTACCGATCCGCTCCTGCTCGCTCCAGCGCCAGCTGGCCTCCCGGGTCAGCTGGCTGTACGCCGTGGTATCAATGGAGAAGGCAAAATCGCCCAGCATCATCATTACCCGGGCGGCCTGGGCACCACGCGCCGCGCTGGCCCCTGCCTGCCCGAAATCCTCAAAAACAGGAATGATTTCACTCACCAGATCTGCCCTCCGTCCAGCAAGCTGTTGTTACCATTAAAAGCCGGGCTGCTTTTCGTCATACCCTCGACCTCATCAGCAATCGCACGCTCGTCCTGCCCGGGTGCACCATGAATTTCAAACCGGTATTCAAAGCGGCGATTATCTGTCAGCTGTCGGGGTGCGGCGGGAGCATCTGCTGAATCCAGCTTCTGCAGCAACATATCCCAGCGGTCTTCAGCCTCTGAAACGCCACTCCCCTGCCGGTCCTGCGGTGCAGTCACTGCAGGAGGGGAAACCTGCTCTGGGGTCATAAAGCCATTCTGGCCGAACAGCGCCCCGCTGTTCTCCGGTGGAAGATACTTATCAAGGGCGGTATTGAAAGTGTCCTCGTCGTCACGGATAAAGCCCCGGGTATCACGGTACGATTTTTTCACATCGTCCGGCAGATCCGGCTTTTCTTTAAGCTGCTGTTCGAACCACTCTCCCTGGCCGTTGCGCTGCGCCGTCATGCGGGCGATATCGACCGAGCCGGTCATGGCCAGCGATTTGAGCACATCCCGCTGATCGCTTCGCTCATCCGGCAGCAACCAGGACAGTTTTTTCGCCAGCGCATACGCCACTTTTCCGACGAAAACGATCCCCTGCCCGAACGTCAGCACGCCGGGGTAGAGGTCATTACGCAGAAAACTGACGATGCGCTTGATCCCCCCGCCTTTAAACCACTCCGCCATATCGTCAGTCAGACGGCGGATATCCGGCGCCAGTTCATTACCGAGCTGGCCGGAGATTTCCGCCAGCGCAGAAGAGAAGACGGTCTGCAGAATGGTAATAGCGCGGTTGCCCTCCATCGCACCTTCAGCCCCCTCTTTCGTGACGAGGTTATACCGGCGCTGCTCGTCCATCAGATCGCGGTAACTCTTCCCGGACTGCTTCAGCAGCATCAGGAGTTTGCTGGCCTCGCCGCCAAACAGCGAATCCAGCGCAAATGAAGCTTTCGACTCATCCTGCAGGCTGAGCGCGCGCTCAACGATTTTTTCAAACTGTGCCATATCGCTGAGCCCGGCCAAATCCCCCGCCTTAAACCCGAGCGTCTCAAATGCGTCCTGCAGCGAGCCCTGCTTACCGTTCTGCTTGTATTCCCCCGCCTTGTGCAGATACTCCTCAAACAGATCGCCGATATTCTCGCCGTTCATGTCGTACTGTTTTGCGAGGGTGTCCCAGGCATCAAAAGTCGGGATGTCCACGCCATAGCTTTTCGCCACGCCCGCACGCCGGGCCGTCTCCGCATTGGTGGCCGCCGGAGCTATCAGGGTGCCCAGCGCGGAAGCCACCACCCCACCGCCGCCGATCGCCAGCCCCGGCGCCACCATGCCGCCCAACTGTCCGGCAATCCCCAGCCCGCGGCGAAACAGGCCTTTACCGGCCCCCTTAAATGCTGCCAGCCGCTGCGCCTTCTGCATCTGCTGGTTCAGCTTCTGCTGTTCGGCTTCGGTTTTACGGATTTCACGGGACACATCGCTGTAACGCCGTTTAAGATCGCCCAGGCTTTGTCCGGCCAGCTTTGCCCGTTTGATTTCCGCCGCCAGCTTTGCCTGGTCTTTGGTCAGTTTTTCTGACTGCTTTCCGACGTCCTTCAGGCTCTTTTGCAGGCCGTTCGCTGAACGATTCCATGAGCTGTCGATATTGCCGCCAAACGTAATGACGGCCTTAAGGTTCTGGCTTAGTCCGGCCACGATTTACCGCCTCCACTTCGTCGGTGAGAAAATCAGAAAACACGCTGAACGGCATATCCAGGTATTCCGTCATGGGAAAATGCAGGCGCCGCCCGAGAAAGCGTATCGCCCGGATCAGGCTTCTTTCGGTCGCTCCCCGGGCGGGAGCATAAAAACATTAAATGCGTCCAGCAGCTGCGCATAATCTGCCGCCGTCAGCTGCCAGATATCCTGCTCACTGAGGTTGCACAGCAGCGCAATCATCCGCGCCTCTTTTTCTTCTTCGCTGCCCCGATCCTTGGAAAAAGCAATGCGATCGCGCACCAGCGGCTCGCGCAGCGTCACCTGTTCGAGCTGACTGCCGTTATCGAGCGACACGGGGGAATACAGTCTGATAACACGTGTTTCACCAGGAAAACTCATAACACACTCCAGAAAGTAAAAACGGCCCGCAGGCCGTTACAGAGTTATATAAAAGAAGAAAGGCTCAGAGACGGACTTTCGCCGCCAGGCCGGACAGCACATCCACGCCATTCACCCGGCGCGAGAAGCGCTCCGTATCAATTTCAAAGAGCTCGCGGCCGTCTTTGGTCTGGCGGTAATAGCTCACGGCGATGTCCACTGTGACGGCATTTTCGGACAGGCTGTCCTTGCCCCGCGCATCCGGCGTGACGGACTGTACAAAGCCCTCGATCTCCTCGATAGTGCCCAGCGCGGTGCCATTCGCCAGATAGCCCTGATAGGCCGTAAAGCGCGGGCGACTCCCACTGACAAAACCAAAGGCGGTCACCATGTCCACGTCAACACCGTAAAACTTCAGCTGGCAGGTCAGCGCCTCCATGCCGTCATCCACGGGAGAGGGGGCGTCCTGTGCGCCGGTGCGCAAATCGGTTTTGACGATGGACAATGCCGGCGGCGTGAATTCATGTGCGCCCTGAATGCGGATCCCCTGCCGGAAGAAGGTCCAGACGCGTAACGTGTTTTTTTCGCTCATGCTGCCAGCATCTCCTCAAGCGCATAGTTGTTATTCACCCGGACGCGCAGGCTGATAAGCTCAGTCGGCGATTTCGGACCAAAGTCATAGTTGATGTACAGCACACCCGCCGCCATGCTCTCCGCGGTGTTAAGCTCCTCATCCAGCCAGGCACGACCGCCGAAAATGGCACCGAGGCCGATCAGCTGACGCATATAGGCGTTGATGGTGCCGATGATGTCGTCGGCGTTTTCCCGGTCGAGCGGGCGGTCAACGTATTCCAGCATTGTTTCCTGAATGCTGTCCTCGATGACGTCTGCAGTGCGGCGAACAGATTCAAAGCGCCACTGGGGATTGGTTCCGCACAGGCGGTTACCCCAGTGCTTAAACCCGGCACGGCGGATAATAGTGGAGACGTTCTGCATGTTGAGCAGGTTCGCATCGCAGTTTTCATCGCCGAGAATGAACTCGTCGACCTGCTCCACGCCGAGGATATTGTTGATGTCCTGGTTGGATTTGCTCCACCACCAGCCCTTCTCAAAGTCGATACGGGCGCGCAGTCCCGCCGCAAACGCTGAATACGGGCGGTAGACCAGCTGGCCGTCGGCATTGCTGACCTGAACGCGCGGGCGCAGCAGCTCAGTGCGCATGCCATAGGACTGACGCCTCTGGACCACTTCCTGCAGCGTGGCACCAGACGCACAGTCAACATACGCCACCGCCCGTAGCTTGCCGGCAACGGTTTCCAGCGCCTTGCCCACGGCATCATCTTCACTGAAGCCCGGCGCGATGACGATACGGGGCTGGTACGTTGTGACCGATTTCGCCGATGACAGCGCGCCTATACCTGCCAGCACCGCAGCCCGCTGTTTCGCGGCGTCAGCGTCTTCAGCTACACGCACCACTACCGTCAGGGCATTGCGCTGATCGTTGATTTCGGTCAGCGCTTGTTTCAGCGAGCCCTTCTCACCCAGGCGGGAGAGCATCGTGGTACCGACAATTGCCACCGGCGTATTCAGCGGGAACGGCTCATCCTCGCCACCGGACAGCTGCAGGCTGAACGGCGTGACAATACCGCTGCCGGTACCCTTCGCGGTCACTTTCACATCCGCCACCGCGCTCACGGCCGTGACCACCTCTGCTGGCGTTGCCTTCAGCTTGCCGGATTCATCACAGCCCAGTGTGATGGTCAGCTTTAAAGAGGTCGCATCCCAGACAGCTGACGTCGCCACCTCAGCAGGATTTCCCGCATCAGGGACGCCGGCTACCGCGTCAACCACCACGACATTGCCCGCCCTGCCTTTAACCGTCGCAGCAAAATCCACAACGTTATCCAGGATGGGTGTTCCGACGGTACCGCCTGCCGGAATACCCGCTGATGCATCCGGCGCGGTACCCACCAGGCCAATAATCGCCGTCTGGATCGTCGTGACCGCGACCGTACCGGATGTTAGTTCGATCGTTTCCACACCATGTAAATTCGCCATTCATTTTCTCCAGGCATAAAAAAACCTGCCGCGGCAGGTCACATTTTTTGATTGGGGGGATTCGTGGTACCGCCGCCGTCACCATTTTCTTTATGGTCATGGCCATTGTAAGTTTCGCGGATCCCGCTCATTTTCCCGGTACCGTCTGAAATCTCCTGTGTCGCACCGATATTTCCGGCCACGTTCGTGTCGGCGTTTATCTGCGTTTTCCCCTGTACCGTCAGGGTGTCGGTGATTTCCACCGGGCCGTCCAGCGTACCTTTCCCGATGATTTTGTAGGTGCCACCCTCCGCCAGGGTAATGGTCAGGGCATGCGCGTCACGGTCATAGCGAATCTCGGTACCGTCGCCGTATCGGGTGATATGTTCGCTGTCACTGCCCTCCGGTACCGGCAGCGCGCCGGTATTCCATCCGGGAAACACCCGGCCATTATTCAGCTCCCCCGCCTCCGAGAGCACCGTGACCGCGTCCCCCACCGCATACGGATTGGAGTCAGCCCGGTTTGCACCAGAAAATCCCTGACAGAGCGGCAGCCAGGTGGTAACGATGTCGCCCAGATCTATCCGGCATTTCGGAATACCGTCGTGTTTCACCGAATGAATAACCCCGCGCCGGACGATATTCGCCAGGCGGCGCTGTAAATCGCCCTCAATATCACTCATCGGGTTTCGCCTCGTAAATCAGCTGATAATCGTCCACATGCGCGCGACCGATTTCCGGAGCCTTACCCAGCCAGGCCGCTTTCAGCGGGGCATTCAGCTGTGCAAACGGATCCGCACCAAAGGCGGCTGACTGTGTGAAGGAGATTCGCCAGACCAGGTAATCATCCATGCGCGGATCAAACTCATCGCGTGCCGCATCAATAAAGACGGCTGGATCCAGATGGGTCAGGCCAAACTGCTGGCCGTCAATCCACTGCGTGATATCTGCGGCCGCCGTGCGCAGGAAAATTTCCGGGCGACTGACACCTGCCCCGGCTGCATCCACCACCACGAACAAATCGCAGGACAGATTCACGTTGAGCTGCCCTTCATTGCCGCCGCCCTGCTCCCAGCCGTTAATGGAGAAATAGACCGCCGGGGTGGTCAGTCCGGTAAATCGGGGGACATTTTTTTCCGGATAGGCATCGGCGTCGCGCACCCAGTCAATTTTTTTCAGCGCGCCGGTGACAGCATCGTGATACTGCCCCAGCAGCAATGGCTCAGCCATGGTTCACCTCAGACAGAAATACGGGCTTTCACACGCCCGCGCAGATCGGTTTCAAAGTGATGCATAAAAATCTCCATCGCCTCCGCAAAGGCGTTATCCTCGATGTAGTTCAGCATCGGCTCATAAATATCAATTTCCGCTTCGCGGGTCCGTCGGGTGTCAGGATCGCGAATGACCACCGTGCGCCTGTTCTCCCGACGGGAGCGTGCCACTTCACCGTTTTCATACGTGCGCGGTGAAAGCAGACTCCCTTTTGGGGCAAAACCCGCGTTTTCCGCCTGGCGCCGCGCCTTAATAAACCGTCCGGTGGATTTATCCCGCCGGGTATGGTGTGGCCTCAACCGCCCGTTAATCCGGCCTTTCAGGTCTTTTACCTTGATGGCATTGAGACCAAACCAGAGACGAAAATTATCCAGTTGTGACTGAGAGCTGCGATCAAGACGAAAGGAAAGCAGACGCCGGCGCACCAGCTCCAGACTGCGGGGGGCCAGCCCGTCTTTCAGGTCTGCCATCGCTTTTTTACGCAAGGTGGCGGCGGTACGTTTCAGGGCGCGAGAGTACGCCGCCCGAAACTGTTTATGGGTGGCACCGATGTGCTCCGCTATCCGCCAGATGGCATCCACATCGATATCGACAGGCAAATCCCGTCGCAGTCTGGACTCACGCGCCATGTCAGCTCCACTTATTGATGTCCGGCTGCACCTTACCCGGTGCGCCATACGCCAGCGTGACGCGGGTGCGGCCTTCTTCATCAGCCCCGACGTGCGTCACACGATAAGCCGTGCCGTTGATCTCAACGCTGTGATGCTTCTCAAGCCCCGCGATATCGGCGGTCATCGCGCTGAAGGCCGGAGAGCGATCCTGAATTTGCCCCCCGCCGGGCACATCAACCGGGGCATCAGGCGTCTCGAAAATCACGGTAACAGGACGCAACTCAGCGTCGACAGACAGGACGGCGGGCACCTCTTCGGCAAATGCCCGGGAGATCCGGGCATCTGCTTTTAACAGGCGTTGACGAAATCGGTTCATCAGAACCCCAGACGCACGCGGGTTTCGGTTTCGCCGGGGTTGTTGGTGATCCACGCCGTGCCCGCCACCACCAGCGCATCGTCGGCAGGCTTCACCGCCGTCAGCAGCCCGACATCGTTAAGGTACAGTTTTGTGCCACGCGGCCAGGTTTCGTCCGCCACTTTAGGCAGCACAAAGACCCCCGTGGTATGCAGAACGCCTTCCCCGCCATCCGGGATATCCCCGTGCGCCACGCCCATAAACTGCCCGACCGCCACCGGATCGCCGGATTTCACGTCCTTACCCGTGCTGTTACTCCAGTCCATCGTGGTGCCGTCCTGATAATAATTTGTCGCCATCGTTATTCTCCGCAAAGCTACGGGGCGACACACGCCGCCCCCGGATATAAAAAAACCGTCAGAAGACGGTTGTTATTTTTTGGTCACTTTCACCATGCCGCGGTGATCAAGCGCGGCCACCCCGGCATCGATGCGCACCTTGAAGGCGGCACCGTCAACGGTGAAGCCCTGCTGCTGCTCCAGATACGGGGTGTCGATGCCGTCGAGATAGGCTACCTCAATGGTGTCGCGTCCCTTCGCAGCCGCCAGGTAGTAATCCGTCGGGCTGCTGTCATCCAGTCGCGCCTCAGAAAGTACCGTGGCGAAGTTCTGGATCGGGTTGGAAATGCCGCTGTTGGCATCCGCACCCGGCACGCTGGCCGATTTGATCAACTGATTCGCGCGTGACTCAATCGCCACCGGCGTCAGCATAAAGGCCGGGCGAATGTTCAGGCGGCGATCACCGGATTTCTGCAGCAACATCGCCTGGCGTGCAGAATCCAGCCCTTCGATACTCAGGTCAGCTGCCACCAGGTTGCCGTGATCGGCATGGAACAGCGGCTTGCCGTCCGACATTTTCGGGTTGCTGGTCAGCACCGCCCATACCAGATCGCCGATGGTGGCACGCGCCGCGCCGCCCATCGCCATTGGAATGCGGGTCAGCATGTCCAGGTCATCGTTGATGATGGTCTGGCGGTCAAGGCTGAACAGTTCGCCGTAGGTTGCCAGGGCAATCGGTTCGCCGCGATCCTTCAGGGTGACATATTTATATTCCGCCCCGGCACGCACCTTACGCAGGGTCGGGAAGGCTTCCAGGCCGACGCGATGCGCGGTTTTGAAATCGGTCAGCGTGCCCTTGCGTGTCCACTGGTCAAAGGTTTCACTGGCTTCATCCCAGCCCATCAGCGCCGCCTTGTGCGCCACATCCATCAGGATATTGCCGAAATCGCTGCTGCTGTGGGTGAACGCCAGGCCGACCATCGCCAGCGGCGCCGCATGACCGGAAATGCCAATTCCACGATCCACCAGGGAGGCGCGAGCCAGCTCACGCAGGGTATAGCCGTTGTAGGCGTTATCTTTTTCAGCCTGCGCATAACCCGCACGGGTCATGATAGCCGCGCGGATGGAGTCACCGACCAGATTACCGTTACCGGCGTGGAGGTGAATGGCACCCGGACCGGCGCTCGGGGTGGTGCCCGCCGCCAGCGCCTGCAGCAGTTTATCGCGGGCCTTTTCGGCGTTGCAGGTGAAGTCGGCAATACACTCCGCCTTCAGCGTCGCGAAGGCCGGGAACGCCTCAAACACGGCAGAGACGGAATTCACACGCTCCGCGTTCGCCGTCTGCATCTGCTGCTGCAGCTGCTGGGCCAGCGCGGTGATATCGATGTTTGCCATCTGAGGGGCGGGCTGTTGTGGTGCTGGCGGGTTAAGGTTCGCCTGTACCGGCGCGGGCTGCTGTACCGGAGCCGGCTGCTGTGGCTGATTCACCGGAGCTTCGGCGCGCGGCGCAAAAAGGGATTTAATCTGTTCTGGCATATTCTGGTAATCCTTCAGTTTATTTTCATTCACACAGGCCGCGGCCTGCAGTTCAGGTTCGAGGGTGTCGGCAAAGCCTTTTTCCACCGCCTCGGCACCGTTAAGCCAGGTCTCCGCTTTCAGCATCGCTTCCAGCTCCTCCTGCCCCAGTCCGGTTTTGTTCATGTAGGCGCTGAGCATCAGTGCTTCATTCCGGTCAAGCCAGTCGGCATAGTCGCGCATGTCGTCAGAATCCCCGGCGATGCCGCCCCAGGGTTTGTGGACCATGATCCAGGCATTTTCCGGCATGTGCACCGTGGCGCCGGGCAGACAGACAATCATCGAGGCCATACTGGCCGCCACGCCGTCCACCCAGATATCCACCTTTGCCTTCAGCCGCGACAGGGTGTTGTAGATGGCAAAGCCCTGCATCACATCACCGCCGGGGCTGTGGATATGCAAATCCACCGCGCTGGCCTCAAACACCCCCGCCTCCTTACAGTCAGAGACGAACTGCTGGGCAGTAATGCCCCATCCGCCAATCACGTCATAAAGGAATATTTCGACGCGACCGGCAGACAGCGCGCGGATTTCATACCAGCACTGACCATTTGCCGCATCAACACCCGCCAGGCTGGCGTGAGGGTTAATCATCATCGACCGGCTCACGCCGGGTATCGCTTGTTTTTGCCGTTGCATCTGGCATCGCTCCTTTGTCGTTGGCGGCGTCGGAATCAAACACCAGCCCGTGTTCACGGTTAAATTCAGTTTCACGCAGTCGCTGGCGCTTAACCTCCTGCGGATTTTTACCCCGGGCCCGTGCCCATTCCGCTTCAGTACCCGCGCCGCCACGAACAATGGCTTTCCACGCGTTGGCCTCTTTACCTGGATCAATCCAGGGCATCACCGGCCCGAGATAAAGCGCGTTATAGAGAGAATTCGGATCCACATCCGGCGGGACTTTGATACCGCTCAGTAACGCCATCGCCAGCCATGCGCGGTAAACGGGGCGGCTGTGCTGACCGACAAACCACTGCTGCAGAACGTTGTACCCTTCGAAGCTCTCCACCAGCTCCTGGCGCTGGGAGCTGTAGGTGCCGTTGTAATCCCGGGCAATGCTGGAATAGCTGCCGCGCGTACCTGCGGCCACGGCCCGCATCTGCCCGTTGCGGAATTCGTACAGGTGAACGTTCGGGCGGTTTGACTCCACCATGCCCAGGTCTTCGCCGGGACGGAGTTCGTCGTAGATCATGCCCGGCGCGATATCGTAGTGACGCTGACCCCCGGGCGTTGAAAACTCACTTTCATCCCCGAGAGACTGCGCATCGCCACGCTTGATATAGAACCCCAGCGCGGCGGCAATACGTGCCGCAACACGCTCGCTCTCTTCATAATCCTTGATGTCCGAAAGACGGGTAATAACCCCGTGGATAAGGCTGATACCACGCAGCTGGTGCAGGCGCTTGCGCTGCGCCAGGTGAAGCATGTTGTCAGCGGAGACAGTTTTCAGGTCGGCGCTGAACCGCGTCATGTTTGCCGGGTGATATTTGTAAACCCGGTACCCCACAGGACGCCCCCACTCGTTCACGATGATGCCCTGGCGAACCTGCTGGCCTGCGGTGCTGTTAAGGTTGAACGGCACAAAATCCGCCTCCAGCATTTCCAGAGAAAACGGTACCGACGTGGCATGCTGCAGACCCGGCACATTCCCCCTGACCAGTTGCGTGAACACTTCCCCGTCGCGCAGCGCAGAACGCAGCAACAGACGTTCGGCCTCCGGGCGGGTAAACATGCCGGTGACCTCAGGACGCACAGACCATTCCGCCCAGAGCGCCGAAAGCTGCCCGGCGAAATCGGAATGGAGATTGCCCTCCAGATCGAGTGGCTGCGGCTCAACATGGATGCCGTGAGCACCAATCACCCTGTCTTCCATTTTGTCGAACAGGCCGATGACCAGATCGTGGTTTTCATCGAGCCACCTGGCCTGCTCCCGCAGGGACTGGCCTGCAGCAAACACAGAGGTGTCCGCTGACTGGCTTTGTTTTTTCGCCTTGTGCAGGCGGGACGCACTTGCCGCTTCATACGCATTGAGCCGGAGACGATCCCGCGCGCGTGCCGCCGCCCACCCCGGCGCCAGCGCACCCAGTGTTTTTTCAAGAATGCCCATAGAACGCCTTACAGAAAGTTAGCGAGTTTGTACGAACCACCACGGCTGTTGACCGCCCGCCAGCGACGCTCCCAGTATTCGAGCTCGTCGCGCAGCGCTTTCGGGTCGTGGTTGGTAATGGCACGACCGTTTACGCCGGTAAAGGAGATACTCTTGCCGTCCAGCGAATCCTGGTAGGCCTGGCGCACCATCAGCAGCGTTCTCCAGATGTCGTCTTTCGTCACAGCCAGCCTCCCTTACCGGAAGATCCCAGCCAGCTGCCGGACAGTCCGGCGCCCTTTTCAGGTTCAGCCTGGACAGGCGACTGAACAGGTTTTGTTTTTTTCACGGTTATCTCCCGGGGGCGTTCCCCTTCATAAATATTTGGATTGAGATCCTGCGGCTCCGCCCATGCAGGTGGCTTTTCCCAGTCCCGGATTTTTTCGTAGCCGCGCAGAACCGCAACGGCATGGGCATAACAGAACAGGTCAAAGGCTTCGTTGGCGCCCTTGCCGGGCTTGCGCCATTTGCCGTCCACACCGCGCTCTTCGTAGGTCAGTTCCTCGTAGAACCACTCCCCCAGCCAGTCGGGGAAATGGATATAGCCCGCACCTGGCGTTTCGCGATCGAGGTTGTTGCTGAGCTGGTCCTTGAGCAGGTCGGTCTGCAGCAGATACACCGGCACCTCACCGCGCGCATCAGCACGACGGTCGCTGCGTTCGGTATTATTCGGGTGAGTTTTGGTGATAATTTTCTGGCGCTTTGTGCTGTCGCCCTTGACCAGGTAAACACGTTTACCCAGGCCGTCACGGCGGCACTGTCGCCAGAATTTATAGGCGTTATCGGTCACGCCTTCTTCACCGCCGCTGTCGACGGCCATTGCCAGCACCGGCATACGCCGCGTCGGGTCAGACTGCAGCGCATACGTTTTTTCCAGCACATCGGAAACCAGCAGCTGCCAGTCCTCCGGATACGCGCCGGGGTGAATCGGCTCCGCCTCGCCATGCTCATTGCAGCGCAGCGACTGGCGGATGTTGTAGCGATCCACCAGCCAGCGTTCACCGTTTTCGCCATAGCCGATAATCTGCACGACGAAACGGCGTTTTTTTCCGCCCTGGACGTCAACGGCCGCCAGCAGGAAACGCACCTTAGGCGGGACCAGGCGTTTACCGTAATCCTCCGCACGCAGCATCAGCGCATCGGCGCGTCGCTGTTCGCTGGCCGATCGCGGCAGATACGGTAGCCCCCAGTCGGTATTGATCACCGCCTTGAGGGTTTCTTCGCTGCCGGTGGCCTCATACTCCTGCTCAGCTGTCAGCAGCTTGTACACCAGCTGCGCCCAGGTCTGATACGCAGCTGCGGGTCCTTCCATCCAGAACGATGCAATGCGCGAACGGCGTGGCTCACCGGAAATATTGCCGTCACGGTCAATACTCTGACCTTCACGCAGCCAGACGCCCACCCCGTTAAGCTCGCGCTTTTTATCTGCGGTGATAACGCTGCTGCAGTGCGGGCAAAGCAGATGAGCCGACTCACTGGCTTTTACCGGATCCGGTTCATCGCGATAGCCGGTCATCGCCTCCATCGCGGGCTGGAAATACTCACCACAGTGCGGGCACGGCCAGTACCACCGACGGCGATCACCACGGTTGTACAGAGAAAGTGCACCAGTCGTTGGTGGCGCTTCATGGGGAGATTTACGGCGCCATTTACTGTCGCGAATGTCCCGGCCTGGCGAACACTCCACCAGCGTCATCCCGGCGGACATAAAGGTCGTGGTACGTTTGGAAGCCAGGGTAAAACCGTCACCCTCGCCGTCGATATCCTCAGGGAAGCGGTCATAGTCCGTGAGCGCCACACATTTGAAATCTGACGAGGACATGATGTTGATGGAAGGCCAGCCAATCTTGAGATAGTTCCCCGCCAGAAAGGTACGATCATGCACGTTGTTGTCGTTTCGCAACGGGCTCAGGCGCTTCGCCACCTCAGGACTGACACGGAAGGTTCGCGCCAGGCGCTTTTTCGAGTGTTCCCGGGCTTTCTCTTCGGTCATCTGAACGACCAGCATATCGGACGGGTCACAGACAATGTTGTAGACCACCCACCCATCCACCAGTCCTATCGTTTTCCCCGTACGTGCCGGACCAACAAACACCACCGCATCGTATTCACGCATAGCGAGACAGTTCATCGGCTCAATCACATAAGGAGCGACAGCAGGATCCCACGGTACCGAGTTACCAGCCCCCATCGGGACACGCATAAATTTCTGAACCGCCTCAGCCACAGGCATACGGCGCGGGGCTTTGAGAATGGCGGAAGCGTTACGCCTGACTTCCGCTGCCGTGGCCTGTCGCATGACTTACTCCTCTTCTGGCATATCCTCCTGTTCCGGTGAGTCGGCCTGCTCAACTTTGAGGGCTATCTGATCGCGCAGATCGTCAATAACCTGCTGAACCCTGACAACTGCTGACGGGGTCATAGCGCAATCTCGCTCAAGAATATCGGGTAACGTCTCCAGCACCTGAACCATCGCTTTCGCCATGGAGGAAAACTCTCGGGTGACTTCGGATGCCGGGATCAGCTCCCCGGTTTCCTGCTGAAACTTGAGCCTTTCGCGCTCTGACTGAAACCAGGCTTTACGATCCGGGGGAAGCATTTTGTCGACGTCCACCAGCTCGGACGGTGTGGTGCTTGTCAGCAGCTCCCGCAAAATATCGGTGATGGCATAAAGCTTAAGTTTCGGATTGCTGCCGGGGGCGGGTTGCACATTTGCCAGCTTGCCTGCGACCGTCTGACGGTGCAGATCGGTAATGGCTGCCAGCTGAGTAATATTCAACCGGAAATTTTTCAGTTCGTTATCCATGATGGTGAACAAAAAATAGTCGTTTCGACATCCTGCTAATGCTCAGGACTGAAATATCAACAGGTTAAAGGGATGATGATGAAACCCATAAAATGCAAAAAACTAGCCGTTTTCCGCGTGTCCGCGCCCCCTCGGTGTTCAGAATCGCCAGGAGTACCTTTTATAAATGAGAGCGACTATCAAAGAGCGGATATAAAAAAGGCCGCACGAAGCAACCTTTAAAAACGATATTCTTTACAACTACTCTTCTTCATCTTCCTCATCGGATATACTTTTTTTCTCTTCGGAAACATATTTTTGTTCCACTGGGACTTCTTCTTTTTCTGGGTATGGGGTCTTTTCAATGTCAGCCATAGCATCTACTCCGCTCTGTTGTTGGAAATTTGAGCATAGGATAGATTCTGGCCAACTGACAAATTCGAGGCGCCTTAGCATCTCAATAACTCAGTCCAGATAGAAATCGTCATTAAGACGACGCCGGTTAGCGCTGCTGGCGTTGCGCGGGCAGGAGTTAGAATTGTGACCAGCTGCGCCGCAGTAGCTACAGCGAAAATTGACCCGACGAGCGCAGCCACTCCATGTAAGCGGGCAATTATCACGGGTGTGTAAACCCGAACCACAAAAGGTGCATCGAGTGTAATTCATAGCCTCTCCTTCTGGCAGTTCGCCTGCCGTCTCCTTTCGATTCCCTTGATAACAAAAACTGGCGTACCGTGAGTGCTCTTCTAAACTTTTATCTTCATTCAACAGAAGGAGCACGCCATATGATTGGAAATACTCTGCAACTGCCCGGTAAATCGGTTAACTCTCTGACAGCCAAAGTTAACGGCGCTAACTTTGCTGCCACAATAATCGGCGGTCGTTATGATGAAGGTCCAGGGGGTGTTCCAGAATGGATCAGGCGTTCCTGGGGAAGAGGACCATTACACCCGGAAGATAAAACACACGTGCTGGTATTTATTTCCATCAACTGGGATATCTCAGGCGAACAAACCTATAACCTCGCAGATAGCAATCTTCCGGTAAGCATTGGTTTTACTAATCTTTTCCCTGCAGATGACGGTGATGAAAACCAATATCTGGTTTATGCGAAGAAAGGCACATTAACCATAACCCACAGCAAAGTTACATTCATCGCAGAGGGTAGCTTTGACTTTGAAGTAGATATCCCAAACCAACCTGATGGTTCAACTCTCAGCTTCAGGATCACTGACGGCAAGTTCTATGTTGGACCAAGTGATAAACTAATCAGTAGATAAAACCTGAAACTGGTGGGAATATTTCCCACCAGACACTTCATGCTGCAGCAATACAAATAAAATTACTTAATATTTATATCACTGCAGCTATAAAACCCCTCCCCGGCAGGATCTACACGCTGCCAGCGCACAAAGAGCACTCTTTTACCTTTAGCGTTATTCACCGGCACCGAGAGTTTATAGTTATCTCCCTCCAGGGTTGGCTTATCGTCCTTTTTAAGTAAAGTTAAATCACTCCATTTTAAAGGCCGTTCACTGGCATCATAACCCTCGTTGGAAATGTATACTTCGAAGAAACTAGGATCATGAGTGGCCGTCGCATGCCATGTGACATTCAACTCTCCTTTATCATTTAAAGTTACATCGCTGGCTGTCCATGGCGCAGCGACATCAATGCCAGATTTATCGTTATATAGATAGGGTTTTTTACTGTCTTTTTCTGTTCCGACATTACCACCAGAACAAAGCTGTCCATCAGGAATGGCCTTCTTCACCTTTTCAGGGTCATTATAATCTGGTTCAGGTATTAACTTCGCAAACTCATCTTTCTGTATAAAAGGATAGTTTGACTGTTCAATTAATTTCTGCTCATTTTCTGAACCTGAAAATTCAGGCTTATCCTTATATTTATTGTAATTATTTTGATAAGCTATTTTGCAGGCTGCATTTTTTATATCACCACCATCAACCGGCCAGTGGTAATCCTGCCCGTCAAAGCACAATTGCTGGCGTGAAATCGGCTCTGATACAGTGCCATGGCGCGGCGACTTGCTTCCCTCTCCTTGAGACCAAGATACAGCAGGAATAGACATACTCAGAATTGCGACGCAGAGTAACTTTCTTTTCATATTGAGTTCCTTATCACTTTAATTAGCAATCCTGATGATTGCGAACAAAGCTTAGTCAAACATTCTTATAAACAGCAAATAACAAACCGTTGATATATTATGCATTATATAGTTATTGTTTTAATCTATTGCACCAACCTGTTTTATCTGGCTCTCATTGCTCAACAGTACGAGCATTTTCACGATCCTGCTCAGCTTTACGAATGCCAGCAAAATTATTGTTTCCCTTCTCTATCACAGCCAGCAGCGGCTTAATCCACAAAACAGCCTGGCAGTATGTCATTGAGCTGGTGGCAGCGGCACGATCATCGGCTGTGTCAGGTCTGTTGGTATCGGTGTGCATGGCGCTGGCACGTAAACGGTACGCGTATTCGAGCAACCCACCAGCGATATCAGCAGGAACAGGCAGATCACATGTTTTTTCACGGCGGAGAATCTCCCGGTATTCGATTACAGTTTCTTCGGTGCCGGTGTCTATCAGGGAGTTAAGCTTGTTGGCATGCTCTGCAACCTGATTGAACCGATTGAAGTTGAAAGCCTGAGTGGCGATCACCTGCTCCTGCAAAGCGTTATCACTCCGCAGAACGTCGTTATCGCTCTGTATGCTGCTGGCGTATGAACAACTTTTAATGAGAGCGATTGATAGACCTGCAATGATTACTACTACTATTGGAAAAGTCGTCAATTTCACAGGACATTCAACCTCACACCAATACAGATTTCGCCAGATTAAATAACACGCGACGTTTATCCAGGCCGTTACTACCGCCGTTAATAAGCAGCGTCACACGCTCCACGTCGCCAGAGTGAAGCAGGCAACCCCGTGAGACATAGAACCATGCAGCGGAGCGGGCTGCATATTCATCCTGCTCCAGCAGTTCCGGCTGCGTTACCAGGTCCAACTTCAGAGCGTGGCTACAGCTGCGGTAATTGCTTAGCCCGGTGATTTGCTTCAGGCCGCGACCTCGATATTTCCAGCCATCACCAGCTGCCTGGTTGCCCAGGTTCTTTTTGCCCCACTCACCGCCATAAACCAGATTGGCTATCGCTTTCTCATTTGCCGGTTGCGTTGCCGTTCTACCGAGTGCGGCGGCCTGCTGGTGTGTAATGCGGTGACTGCCGAAGTTGGGGACAAGGTTTTCCGCCGCATAGTTCAGGCTTTCCACCAGCCGGGTGTACCCGCCTGACTCATGCCCCATCTGTGCGATGAACATGGCCTGATCGAGCGGTGCCGTGATACCGAATTCCTTCATTGCAGCATCGATATGTGAAAACCAGCGCGCGGCTAGTCCGGCGCTTATACCTGCCGCCCTCTGAAATTGTGTTTGGTTCACGTTGTGCTCTCTCCCGTAATACGAGCGATATTGCCGCCCGCACGCCAGATAGCGACGCAGACAACAACGTTGATGAGTATTTCTCCATAATCGACCTGGACATAATCACCGTGCCAGATCCGAAAGGCTGTATAGGCTGGCGCCAGTATGAGACCGTAGGCCACGAACTCCATGATTCGGCGGCGGCGCATGCTCCGTTTACGGAAGAACATCAGGCGACCTGAGATCATGATGCAGGCCAGTGCATTAAGGTGAAGCAGCAACCAGGGATAGTTCTGCAGTAGCCACGTCATTCTTCCCCCTTCACGCCGGGTAGATTGCCTGTTTTTGAGCGGGCAAGAATGCGCAGCAGAATAGTCACGGAAACCGTAGAGGCAGCCAGCGCGCCAATCGCCGGGGAAACCTTGATGGTGACAGACGGGCTAAGCTGGTTGAGCCCGGCGTTTATCAGGGCGGCGATAATCTCCGAGGCAGTTCCGGCACAGTAAATTCCGCCAATGAACGAAATTAATGCGAAGAGTATCTGCTTCCAGATTTTGTGGTCTTCGGAACTGAGGATGTACAACGCCGCCCCGGCGAGTGAGCAGACCATTACTGCAGGTGTGGCTTCAGGAAATAACGTGGCGAAGGTAATTCCGGTAGTCCCGGCGGCCACGCCTGCCGTTACCGTTGCAGATATTGGTTCTGCGGACATTTTGCCCCCTCTTTTTGCTGTGGATCCTCTCAGAAAATTGAGGGGAAAGAAAAAAGGCCACCAGATGGTGGCCTATAAATAGAAAATCCAAGTTTAATTTAAAACATTGAGTGATTATATAAAGCAATAACTAAATGGATATAATGTGCAGGTAAGCAATCAAGTAATCTGTACTAACCCATTATCAGACAAAAAATTGATAATCCCCCATGATTTTTTTATCACATCATCTTCATATTCGTCATCATGGTTTTTAGATATTGATAAATCTGGACATTTCTCTGCTACTGCAGACTCAAAGACAGCCCTTAACTTGGCAACTGACTCAGTTTCAGGATAATGCTCAAAAGACTGTTCCAAAAAAGAAACATCTTCAATAATAACAGGATTATATTCCAAATCATGCCTACGAATTAAAACATGTTTAGAACCAATAATGTTCCCTTCCCAGATAACAATCTCACCGAATTCCATAATATAATTAGCAATGCCATGATTATACACTTCGTCAGGTCTGGTCTTATTTATCACATCAGCGTACAAAGTTAGCTTTGTAACATTATTTAAGGTGAGAAACGAGGCTTTACCTGTCCCCTGAGCCATACCACCACTCATTTCCCCCTGAAAAAGACTCGCAGATTTAATTTTAATTAAACCATCACGGCAAAAGGTAATGGTATCCCCGGTAGAAAAAAAATTTTTTTGTGTATCAGAAAAAAGACCCGGAGATTTAATCAAATATACAGTATCAGAATCATTATGAACCCAATCACTCTGCTTACATCCCAAATCTGACATAAAGATATCCTCACGCTGGTTAGTGGTTCTCTGGTGGCATTTTGAATTGACGCAAGATAAAGAATAAATTAAGTTTCAAAAAACGCAACTGCTCAACGCCGATAAAGCCAATCCCACCACCAATGGCAATCGACAGCGACTTTGTCCGTTCAATGTATTCCAGCCCGGAGGCGACCGTCAGGGTCGACGCCCCGCACAGAAGACCTTCGAGCAGTATCTTTTTCCAGCCCCCCCGTGTATGCGATTCGAAGCGCGGCCATGATGAATGCCATCAGTACGGCACCCAGCGGCGTTTCTCCGCGCTACCAGCTCTGCAAAAGCTCGAGCCAGGCAGGCCAGTTGTATGGATTGTGTGGCATTTTCATCGTCTCTCACCTCGCTGTGGGCGGGTGCTTTTTGGAGGAAATATAAAAGGCCGCCGATTGGCAGCCTAGGGATAAATTCTTTAGTTAAATATATTCAATAACATCATAGTGAAGTTATTTGTTTCATATATAACTTTTTAGTACCCTTTCATATTTAAGGCTAGGTAAACATAAACTTCACCTGAATAATAGAAAAAAGGTGCGATTGGAAGTAATTCTCTACCGAACTTTTTTTCCAGATCCTGATGAAATAAAATCAGTTGAGAAGCATCCTCAGTGGATACTTCTTTCTCAGGTTCGTTAAAGATTTTGGTGTCGTCAGTAATATCCGCATCCAATACGAAGTGCTCTCTGAGAAGAGCATCCACTTTGTTTTTTTCTTCATCGGTAATTCTTCGGATCATGGCAAACCTCACTGTGTTGGATAACAACAACAGTGTAGTTCGTTTTTCAACAATTTCATGGGTCGGATCGACGTAGTGAACGGCGTAAAAAGGATAGCTACGACGAATACTTCTATCGTATCATCGGAAAACAAAAAGCCCCACCGAAGCGAGGCTATTTGAATTTGAGGCACCTCATCCAACAAACCACCCGAGGTTAACTGGATTTTGACGAGATGCTTTTGGATGAGCGCTGAACCCAAAGGTCAGTATTTTCACACAGCAATGTTGCAAAAAGCAGCGCCCATTCAAAACCGGGGCGCTTTTCAGTCACTCCGGGAAACCCATCATTGCAGACCGAAAAGCTTAAACTGGAGCGGGCAGCGGGAATCGAACCCGCATCATCAGCTTGGAAGGCTGAGGTAATAGCCATTATACGATGCCCGCATTATGGTGCCGACTACCGGAATCGAACTGGTGACCTACTGATTACAAGTCAGTTGCTCTACCTACTGAGCTAAGTCGGCGTTGGTCCGCCACCGGAGCCTCGGGCTCCGTACCAAAACACCTGGGTTGCTGCTCTTCCCGATGAGCTAGTGGCGGTATGGTGGCCCTTACTGAAATTGAACCATCGATCAATCAGTTTTGAACCGAATGCTCCAGCCAACTGAGCTAAAGGGCCGAGAAATGAAGCATACATAAACGTAGCCGCCAAGCACAGGATAAAACGATCTTTATCAATACGTTACATTTGTGATTAAATATTACGCTTCACTGTAACCATGTGGCATCTACTCTATGGCTGAGAATGAAAATCCAGGAAAATTGATTTGGCATATTGCTTGTGACGAATCAGGAATTGATGGCCAGCGATTCTATGGCTTTGGGAGTCTTTGGATGAAGTATCAACGACGTGGTGATTTTGCGCAATTAATCCGGAGCCTACGAGAAAAACATGCGTTTTATGAAGAAATTAAATGGCAAAAAGCGTCTTCTAAGCGTTACGCCGCTTTTTATCACGAACTAATTGACGTCTTCTTCAGGGCTCCATGGCTAGCTTTCCACTGTATAGTTGTTGAAAAGTCAATGGTTAATAAGTCATTTCACAATGGGGATTATGACTTAGCCCGGAGAAAGCATTTCACTAATCTCATATCGACCAAAATTGGCTCCGTTATCTCAGCCCATCCAGAACGGGACAGTTACTTCAGGATCGAAGTAGACCCAATAGCATCTCGCTACAAAAAAGCAGATGAAGAATTCCATGTTATAGCTAACAACGTGCTAAATATTAAATTTGGTCGTCAAGGGATTATCAGTAGCGTTGTGACAAAGGACTCCAAAGCATCTGAAAATATCCAAATGGCCGACTTTTTCCTCGGAGCTGTCATGTGTGCTTATCAAGGAAAAGCATCTTCGGAGGCAAAGCTTAAGGTGTCAAATAACGTTGCGTCTTACTTAGGATGGGAGCATTTGCAACATGACACATGGCATACAGAAAGGAAGTTCAATATTTGGTACTTTTATGACAAAAACAGAGGGCCTAGAGATATTGAAACAAAATCAGTGAAGCTAAAACATCCATTGCCGAAAAAGAAATAAATGCCGACCTCTCAGCCGACATGGTTGGAGTCCCAGACCAATTATCGAGTCGAAGTTACCAACTTGGCGGTTAACTTTTGGGAGCCGCCTCTTCATTCCCAAATTCTTAGATGGTTAAAATTTACATGGGGATACCTGATGGTGTCAACGATTACCAACAATAAAAAACCCGCAACGTGGCGGGCTTTTCGAGATTAATTATCTACAGGCGTTATACTCCATAATTAGAAGCATACAGGGCAACTTTATGCAAAGTCAATACTAACATGCAAAAAATGTCGCAATTTGCTCCGATCATATTAATAAGTTGAAGCCTTCTCGAATTCTACAGCCGCGTGACGCTCTCCCTGGCGCAGAGTGTCCACCAGCATTTCATAGAAGGGTTTCCAGTTGCGTGACCATGAGGACTGATGGAGGTCCGGGAGACGCTTCAGAATGGCACGGTGTACCGTCGCCGAGGAGATAACAGAGAAGCCATTACCAGAGCAACGTTCACACGTTTTGAAAACCGGTGCGCCGCGGTCTTTAGTCGCTTTGCGGTCCAACACTTCGCCTTTACCGCCACACCTGCACCGGGCAAGGATCACTTTCTTTCCTCCGCATGTTCCGCAAACCCTATTCACCAGCTCATTTTTAATCTTCGGGGCCACCACTACGGCACCGTCGGCGTCGAAAATACCGGGATGTTTAACCACATCCTCATTCCCGGAGATAAACCCGGTACCACTGCAGCTGTGACACGTCACGCTGGTAGCCGCCGAACGGGAGTAATCAGCAAAGGCAAATTGTGCCAACATCTGCATACACCATCCGAACTGCCCACCAGCTGCTTTGCGAACATTCTTCGGTGCGGCATCCATCGCATATCGCGCCAGCGCCTGAACTGCGAGCTGTTCATCCGTTTTGCTGATTCCCGCTTTACCGAAGAACGCCGCCAGGCCGAAGCGCGCACGGCTGCTGGTGGTACCAATGGCCGCCATAACATCAGTACCGGTGAGACGATCCGGAGAGGTTCCTTTCACGTCGTCGCTGATGTGCATGCCCTGAGGACTAAAATGTTTGAGTGATGCTTCCAGTTTCATGCGGCCACCTGCTGTTTTTTATAGAAAACCATTTCACGAACCTGATCGCCGTTCATGAGCATGTCGTTAAAATCACCGTTATCCGGGTAGTAGATGCTGATTTTTTGCAGGTCATTTTTTGCCATTAAGTTGGCATGAGCGCATTCCGTGGCCGCAGCCAATCCGGTGGCGCTGTTTACGTCTCGATCTGCAAAAATAATCAAATTCTTCACGCCTGCAGGAACACGGAATTTCTTCATGAATCCGCTTGTCATGGTGGCCCAGGTATTCACCTTGTAAATTTGATGAGCAGACAAGGCGGTTTCGATTCCTTCTGCGATGCCCAGCGTGCTGGCGACTGGGAACATACGGATCGCAACTGAGCGAGCGTGATCAAGATAGTTATCTTCCTGCAGTGATTTCTGCCGCTTGGCGCTGGCCCCGATGTCAGCCTTTTTTGCACCATCCAATAACGTCTGATGGAGGTAACACAGCTCGCCTTTATCATCTGTTGCCAGTGAATAAATAGACTGGTACACCCGTCCGTTATGCCGTTGCTTGGGATTAAGCCGCACGGACTCAGCCGGAAGCTGATAAATACCCCGTGAGTTAAGGTATTCAGCGGCGCATGTACCGCGCAGGGGTGACATTTTTGCAAAATTACTGAGCACCTTTTTCCGCAGCTTGGAAGCGTCGCTAGTCTCGGGAATTTTGTCACGCCTGAACGTATTGCCGATAAGTGCATCGATTTCGCGGCAAACCTCGTTAAATGGTTTGCCCTGGGTTTTGGTAACCAAGTCCATTCCCGTACCGCTGCCGCAGGTGCAGATCCATGTTCCTGCACCGTCGCGGTCGTCGATGCGGAATTTGCCAACCGAATCACACAGCGGGCATTTCCCTCTAAAGTGGTTTTTACCGGTGATAGGCGGCAGTCCGTAATGCTCAAAAATCATGGCCCACTGGCCTTTTGCTGCTTCTACCGTTTTCATGCTCGTTTTCCTAACTGCTGTCTGATATCACTGACGCGATTAAGCGCCTGCTGAATTCTTTCCTGGGTAGGCAGCTCTTCTGCCTTTGCCTGCTGGCGCTGCTCTTTTTCGATTCGTCTGGCGAAGCTGATCCGCTTGTGCTTAATGAAGTTTGAAACTGTTGGCGTGATGTCCATCGGGTAATCGCTCAGTCCGTTCGGCCATTCGCCAAAACGTTCGCGGAAGGTGTGAGCACACCAGGCATCGCTGACAGGCTTTTTCCCCAGCGATACGCGCTGGCGCTGATAGAATTTGATCTGACTCCACCAGGCTTGTTTCTCTGCTTTCGTCGGCTGGCGCTGCTCGCCCCCAAGTTTTTTGAGTTTTCGCCCGGTGTCGGTATCAATGTCCTCACCGGCCAGCGGCTTGTGGCCACATTTAGGGCAGACATAGACGCCAGCAGGCTTCATGAAGTGGCATTGCGAGCATTCGTGAGGCAGCTTCTCTGCTCGTTCCTCAGCTGCGCGGCGCGCGCCCTCCTCCATCCCGTCTGATTTACCCAGAAGATCGTCATATTCGATAGAGTCCGGATAACCCAAGCGGTGCACGGTTCCGCTGTGATCGAAGATGAGGCAGGACTCTTTACCCGGAGCGGTGCGCAAGCCACGCCCGAGCGCCTGCAGCCAGCGAATTTCGCTCTTAGTTGGCCTGGCGTAGATGATGCAGCGAACATCGCTGTCGAACCCGGCAACCAGCACCCCTACACTGACGATGATTTTTGTGGCGCCAGTTTCGAAGCGGTGAATGATGGTTTGGCGTTCTTCCGCAGGCGTATCTGCAGTCATAACCTCTGCATTTACGCCAGCCTGGTTAAACTGAATAGTCAGAAAATTAGCGTGGTCTACGTTGACGCAGAACGCGATTGTCGGCAGGTCCCGGCCGTTCTCCAGCCAGTTTTGAACGATATCGCCCACCAGCGTGGAACCGCACATGATCTCCGCCAGCTGCGCCTCGTTGTAGTCGGTACCGTACTGCAGGGACGGAGAGGTTTTAACCCCTTTCAGATCCGGCTTTGTGGGCGCGTAAAATTCGTATTTGCTCAGGTCGCCGCGCTGGATCAGCTCGCCGATGGTGGTTGGCTTAATCAGTCGGTCATAGTATTTGCCCAGGAACGGGGAAAACGGTGTACCCGACAGGCCGATCACTTTCACGCCTTTTTCACGCAGGCGTTCGATATCCTGCAGGATGCGTTTTTTGCGCAGGTGCGCTTCGTCGATAATCAGCAGATCGATATTGTCAGGGAACACGCGACGAATAAGCGTATCGGCGCTGGCGATTTGTATTTTGAGGGTAGGATCGTAGTTTGGGTGATCCGCCCAGACATAGCCGATTTCATCACCCGGCAACCCATACTCCACAAAACGATTTGCTGTTTGGGTAATGAGGATCTGGTAAGGCGCGCAAAACATTACCCGCATGCCACGACTGACGAACCCCGCAACGATGAAGGCGGCCAGTCCTGTTTTACCGCTGCCCGTCGGCGAGTACACCATGAAGGTTTCCGTATCCTTCCAGTTACGGCGCAGCTGGTTAAGTGCTCGTTCCTGTGCAAAATTCGGTGTGATCGTCAGCTGCATTGTGCGGACCCCGCGGTGATGAGATAATAATTCTGTGATGTGGTTTTCATGGATTCCCCCTCACATGGCTGGTGGCCTCCCCAAAGGCTGCCAGCCTCCCTTCTGATTCAGCTCCCCTGAAAAATCACTCTTCCAGAAAGAACCCTTTTTGTTTCTCAGCGCCAGAGCGCTTTGTACTGGTTTGCTGATACGGGCGTTTTTTTAATTGCGCCCTTAAGACAGTGATCTACTTAACCAATGGATCTCTCCTGTTGGAAAAGACCCTATTCCTACCCCTACACCCAATCCCCCCTTACCCCCCTTTCCCTCTTCCCCATAAAAACGTACTACTTACCTAGTACACACAGGGAATTGAGTTAGTGGGTTGCCAACCTAAACAGGCACCTTTAAGCCTGCTTTTGTCCGGGTACCTTTAAACCCGCAACAATCAGGAACGCGGTGGCGTTCCGGCCAGGGGAGGTTCGGCGGTATACCCCTGTAAAGCCCTGCCGTGATTTCTCACAAACAGGCGAAGCCGCATATTTGCTTCATGCCTTGCCCGGTTCTCCTTGCGGTATGAAACGGGCTCGGCTTCGAACGATTCCTGATACACAGCTGCATAACGCAGAATGGCTTTTTGTCGTGCTGATGGCGTCAGGCTCAGTAACTGCTGCTTGATCCAATCGGCATCGGTCTGGCTAAAAGCCACGGGCATGTCAACCGGTTGATAATCAAGTGTCATATCACTGCTCTTTCTCTGGCTTTGGGAATAGCTCCGGCAAGTCAGGTCTGATTTGATATGCAGCTACTTGACCACTGGCCGCAGCCACAATTTTCAATACATGCTCGGCCTTAACTTTTTTCCCATGACGCCATTTCCAGACCGTTGCTTGCGATACACCACACTGCTTTGCAAGCGCGCCCTGGCTTCCGGCACATCTGATTGCTATATCGATAGGCTCTGAAATCATAAAACCCCCTTAGTAATTTAATATTACTTTAGCGATTAAGGCAATTACTTGCAAGGATGCCAATTACTTTTTGACTTGATTCTTCATTTGGTCTAAATTTTTAACAACTTTTGGAGTAATCATTATGTCGAACAACACTTTTGCAGATAGGCTTACGGAAGCCATGAGAGCGGCGGGAATGACTCAAGCATCCCTGGCTAAATTGGTTGGGATGTCGCAATCAAGTATTTGGAAGTTAACGTCAGGCAATGCCTCTGGCTCGCGCAGAACAGTAGAGCTAGCAAAAGCTCTGAATGTTCGACCTGAATGGCTTGCTTCAGGTGAAATGCCCGTAACCGATCAATCTTCTGAGCTGTTGCCCATGAAGGTAGTGGAGCCTGTTAGCACTGGCGCTTACAGGGTTGACCTGCTGGATATACAGGCGAGCGCAGGACCCGGCACATTTTTATCCTCTGAGTTTATCGAAACCATTCGCGCCATTGAGTTCACAGAGGAGCATGCCAGAAGCATGTTTGGTAACCGGCCTGCTTCCTCAATAAAAGTGATTACAGTCAGGGGCGACAGCATGGAAGGAACCATTGATCCAGGTGACTTTATCTTTGTTGACACAACGGTTAATTACTTCGAAGGCGACGGAATTTATGTGTTTGTGTTCGGTAAAACCATCCATATAAAACGACTACAGATGCAGAAGAACAGCTTGGTTGTCCTATCAGATAACAAGCTGTATAGCTCTTGGCAAATTGATGCCGCTGATGAAGATCAGTTCCACGTTTTAGCGAAGGTATTAGTTAAGCAATCTGCTGCGATCAAGCGCTTTGCCTAACCTCTCCAATTTATCGAATCAGACCGCTTAGGCGGTCTTTTTTTTGCTTATCAAACAATAAATTACTTTACTCATTAAAAATAAAATCACTTTAGTGGTTGACCTTTTCCGTTTAACGATCCATCCTTACTACAACTTAAGTAATTAAACGACAATCTTAATTACTTAACTCACTTACTGTAGGAGGCAGCATGGAAACCAAGAAAACAGTTCAATTAGACCGCCTTGAAACAAGCGATATGCTCATGAACTGGTCACATGATTTGCGCTGTTGCTCTGCTTCTTTATGGCTATTACTTGAAACGATGGTCAGCCAGGAAGAAGAACGTGAGCATGCTCTTATAACTCTGGTCGTTAAAACACTGGAAGAAGTTAACGACAGAATTGCAGATTTCGATACAAATAAGCTTTGAAATTATTTTATCAATAAACGCCTTTACTAGTGCTAACAAACTCACCTTGAGAAATATTTTATGAAAACTAATAAAGTTATCCAGTTGTCTGAATTTAACCACACATATCGCAATCCAGCCGATCTCTATATTGATGACGCAGCAAAAACCGCAGAAGCTGCAAATAAGTATGCTCAGGAATTGCGCGCAGAGTTTATAGAATTACTCATGCCAGCCATAACACGTACCGACGTACGAGTTGCTGGGCGCTTTACATCCCTCATTAATGAACTGTGCACCATGACTTACATGACAAATAAAAACCTACATAAGAGAAAGCAGCCATGACACTTTCCATGTCTATGCAAAGAAATGTTGCCGTGAATTAAAAGATATTGAGGCAAAACTAAGCTCACAACGGTGAAATCATGCATCATAAAACATTACCAGTAGACGCTATGAGTAGAAATTCAAAGTACGATCTACATACTGATTTAAGAGATATGAATAACATTACTTACAGTCTTTATAAAAGAACTGGTGAAATAATGATACTTGTCGATACTTTCACTATTTATAAAAAGGCAAACAAAGAAGCGCAGCAAATAATCTCAAAATATGAGAGCTTAAAATTTCTCATAACATAATAGCGTATAAAGGCAATAATATTTTAATGCGGCAATAAATGCTGGGGATAAACACGCACATAATTCAACAAGGTGAGTATATGACTTTTATTATTGACCAATCATCGTATCAAACAGCGCTTCTCTATGCCGCCAGTGGTTACGAGATAATTGCGCGCCTGTATCTTAAAAAGGCATACGGAGTCAAATGATGGGCAAGAGAATCCCAACAACAGTAAATGCTCGCAACTGGACAACGCAGGAAATGAGTGTACATGCCGAGCAGTTGTATTACTTGCTTCAAACAATTTCTGAGAATTTTGTAAAAATGGAAGATGCCCAGCGATTCGCATTGATTGAAATGGCTTGGAATCACTCATCGGATATTAACGCATGGTTTTGGGCGAATGAAAATAATGATGGATAATATAATCAACACCTACCGACGCAGAATTTTAAAAGCAGCGTTATTACGCCACCAGCGCAAAACAGGCAGTAACTGCCTTGTTATTAATCTTCCTAAAGGCGGGATTAATACTGTCGAGCTAACAGAGATTCTCATGGATGGCCTGTTAAGAAGATTCGAAAAAATGACTCTCGGTGAGTACGGAAATATCGAAGGCGTAAAAATCATCAGATGGATATACAGCAGCGCTGTAGATGTTAACGGCAGCGGAGAGTTTCTGACAGAAAGCGGAAAGGTACTCGTCGACGATCTTATTTCTGAGCTGGTCGAGTTTGCCAAGAAACAAAAACCAGCTACCCCGGAGGCCAGTCATGAATAACCAGCAAACAATGCTCTATCAGGGTGTGCTGATTCCCCGTCCCGTTTTGAACGTGGATCTGCATGTCCTCCCTAATTTTACCGGGCGGGTAGTCCTGTACATCGAGAACGGGAGGGTGATATGCGACCGCCAGCTGTTCGACGACGAGCACATTTGCTCACTGGCCACGTTTATCGAAATGGCGCGCGAAATGGAGCTGAGATTTGAGGAGGTAGCTGGTGGCACTGACAGCGATAAGAATTCCTGAGTGGGTTCACCTCAAAGCAGCACACGTTTTAAGCCAGTTCAGAGCAAGGCGCATTCACCCCTGCCGTATGCACGGCTCCGGTAATTTGAGCCTCAAGGTTAATCACCGCTGGCGGCTACTCTCCCGCGATGGCGGAAAGAACTGGGAAGTAATGAGTCACGAACGATACAGCAAAGTTAAGGACCGGAAATGAACGATAAACGCACCGTAAGCATGATTGACCTGGCATTACAGAAACACGATACGCCAGTTGGCCCACTGTTCGTGGCAGTACGCCACGGTCGTATCAAAAAATGCTTCACGCGAGATACGGCGATCCGCTATCTGGCTTTCTTCATGACCACCGAGGCTTTTGAGCGTTCAGGTTTTCCGCAGCGTCACCCGCGGGTGCGTATTGTTCGCGATGACAGGGAAGTATGGCGAGACGGGGAAACAAAGGCTGAGTATCTGGCAGCCCACCAGCGTTGTGTTCGCCGTTTGCGTCGCATCCTGGCGCGCAAGCGAGAAATGGAGAAATGGTGTGAGAAATGGGACGCGATGCATGACCGATTCGTTAAAGAGGTTGATGCACTGCAGGCCATCAAACCAGCAGGAGTGCATTGATGCTTAATTCAACATTCAAACCAGAACCGACATCAACCGGCATCCGCCTTGGGAATCGAATTATTGGATATTCCGCCGCCGTAAGGCAACTCGACAATGGTCACTATGACAAACAGATTCCAGATGGAATGGAATTGTTGGCTTGCATTATGGAAGCGGTTGAAAGTGGCTGGTTCGTACCAAGCGAAGAAAAGCTGCTGATTTTATGGCGTTGGCTCGTGGTCGCCGTTTTCATAACCGAACAACTACAAAAGAACGGCACTGTTGACGTTCCGAATAACGATGGGGGTGTTGATACCGCTGTTATTTACTCCAGCGATAGCGGCTCGATCAGCGTTTACCCAGGACCGGAACGATTCGCCCTTGCGAGTTACCTTGAAGGTGGAGCTATAGAGAAATACGGGACGGAGCTAGGCCAGCAGATGGCGCTTGGTATGTATAGAGACATGGTTGAAATGGACGCTGAACACGGGCTCAGGTTATCGATTTTCGGCCGTGATGGTTTCGGTCTGCTTCATGACAGCTTCATAGAGCAGATTCAGGCAGAGGGTATGCCAGCCAATCCTGTTATTCACTGATGGGAGCGTTGATGAAAAGGTTAATCGTGAGTTTCATATTTTCTGTGCTGCTGGCAGCCACCGTTATCGGCGCGCTGATTGAATATAAATTTTTGGTGAAGTAGCGAGGCACTCCATGAATAAGCCAGTTTTAGAAGTTATTAAGCGTTGGAGCCGTTTAGCAACGGAGGCCAAGCAGCTGGGGCTTACCACCATCCCCATCGACCCGGAAAATATGTTGATGGTGCTGGGTGTACTGCCGGACAGTTCGGCGGACTTTTCCGCCGATTACCAGAATGACTATCAGGTTGCGATCGACATTCTGCGCAAGAGAGCGGCCAGCGAACTTGATGGCGGTTTTAGAGCGCACCACAACGCACTTATCTATGCGGCAAATGAACTGGAAAATGCCCAGGCATTTGGGCGGGAGGTCGGTCATGAGTCTTGATTGCGTACCACTTTCAACCTACTGCCGGGACGCCGGAGAAACGGTTGAAGCCGTTAACAAACGGATACAAAGGGGGTTATGGAAAGAGGGAGTCCATGTATTAAAAGTCGATGGCGTTAAAGAACGCTGGATAGACTTAACGGAGGTTTCAAAGTGGGCAAGAAAGAACAAGGATCATTATCTCTCCCAAGAGGAGTAACCATTCGCCAGCATAAAACTGGCGATACCCTGGTGATCACATTCACCTACAAGGGGGTTCTTTGCCGGGAGCCCCTTTCCAGAATGGAAGCAAACGCGCGCGGCGTGAAGTATGCCGAGCGCCTGCTGGGGGAGATACAGAACCAGATAGCCGGCGGCACATTCGATTATGCGAAATACTTCCCCACCTCCAAAAAACTGGAGCTGTTCGGGGTAGTGAAGAAAACCAAAAATATTAAGTCCTACCTGGACGAGTATCTGAAAATCTGCCAGAACCGCAACCTGTCCCCGTCGACTATCAACGGTTATGAAAAATGCCTGTCGGCGCTGTCAGCTTTGCATAAACTCCACGTGTCAGAACTGACGCCAGCGGTTCTTAAAAACTGGATAGCCAGCCGGAAAACAAAGCTGAAAACGACCAGGAATAACCTTTCGTTTCTGCGCAGCGCCATTGATGAAGCTGTTACGGATGGCCTGCTGACCATTAACCCGGTAACACTCGTCAGCGCCAGCCGGTACCACGTGATCAACAGCAACCCAAGCGCCGACGATTACGAGGTGGACCCGTTCACGCCAGCGGAAACCCTCGCTATTTACCAGAGCTGCAGGTACCCGGAATGGGAAAACCTATTCCGCTTTGCTTTCAATACCGGTCTGCGGAGTTCCGAACTGTGCGCGCTGCGCTGGCCTGATCTCGACACCATAGCGAACACAGCTCACGTACAGGCGGCCAGTGTCGTAGGGGTACTCAAAGGAACCAAGACAAAAGCTGGCACCCGTAAGGTTGAGCTTAACAGTGAGGCGCTGGCTGCCCTGCAGGCGCAGAAGCAATACACCTTTATGAAAAGTGAGTTCATATTCAGCGATCCAAAAACGGGAGAACCCTGGGCGAACGCCGACGCTATTCGTAAAAAAGCATGGGTGCCGACCCTGAAAAAAGCTGGCGTGCGCTACCGTAACCCTTACCAGACGCGGCACACATTCGCCACCAAGCATATTAGCCAGGGTGTTAACCTCTTCTGGCTTGCCGGACAGATGGGCCACAAAGGGCCGGAAATGATATTCCGCAATTACGGTAAATATCTGGCTGAATATGACGGTAAAACCGCAAAAGAGGCAATTAGGTAAAATGTGAAGGACAAAAAACCCGGTGTTGACTGGGTTTAAACATATTGTTGCATCGACTCAAGAATCAATCGTTTGTGTCTACGGAGCATCGTTTCAGATAGCTCAACAGCTTCATAAATTGATCGCAGACAATAGCCAGCAACACGTCCTTTATATGTCTGCGTATAGTTCGAAGTTATCTGCTCCTTGACTACTTCCAGATCAAACGCTTGATGGGCTTCTATACAATTTACGAACGAATCCCATTCAAGGAAGGGATGATCTGCTTCAAGCAAATCAACTTGGCACTGAAGCAAATGGGGGCGAGCAAGGATGTACTCGCTAATATCTGAATTGATAAGCAAAACGAGAAGAGGTTCACAGCAGCAAACCACCATGTATTTATGCTTCTCTGGAGTTGTAAAATCGCAGAAGAGATAAATCACATCACCAACAGAAAGTTGATGATGTGACGCAAAAGTTTGGGCAAAATTTGAAGGGAACATGTCCCCTAAATTAGGCATTCTATCTTCCGCTGAAAAGATGGGAAATCAGTAAGTCAGCATCTTTACAGCTTCCGGCGATAACTTCCAGAGGGATTTCACCATTCTCGTTTGCCGAAGACCAAACTTCATCGTGACTCATTTCACGAATCTGACCAAATGATAGCTTGCCAATCATCTCGATTGCCTCGTCAATACATTTAAGATCAGAATCACTGAAAACATCATCATCAACAGGGCGCAAAGGCTCTACACGGTAGTTATGCGATTTCTCATATACCCGAAGCGCTGACTTTATGTCTTCAACTTCGATTCCATTTGGAATGAAGCGTCCCTTACCTTGGGCAATTTTGATGATGTCATAGGTGTTCTCTGCGACTGGGCCATCTTTCATAGCCTTATACTCATCGCCGGTAATGAGACGACCATAACGCTCCAGGTGAGCACGATCGGCGTAGTAAAGGATTTTCCCGACATGATAAATGTCAGGCACGGGTGCTTTAGAGGCTACATACAGAATGGCCTCTAAAGCCTTTTCTGAATCGAACCGAATCTTAAGCATCTCGACACCTTTCATACATATGGCTTTATGAAGTAACAACTATATAGGAGGACATTTTGTCCTACCTAGGCACAGTTTATAGCCAGCTATAATGAATAAGCAACCATAGATTGATCATTTTAGAGGCATGATTAGAGTCATTTCACGCCAACATTTTACACGATACCCGCAAGTTCAGCGCATTTACCCCAAAGGTAATGGCACATTGTTAGACAATCCTTACATTGTAAAGAGTTGCGCTCTCGCGAGAGTTTTCATTGACAAAGCAACCAATAGCACTTTTTGCACAGGTTATATAGCGGAGTTTACTAAGGCTTGATAACGCGGGAAATATTTCAAAATGTTGGACTGGATCAGGACGTTAGACAGACCTCAATATGCACGTAAAATGCACTTGATATATGCCATAGATAAATAGTTATTTACTTTCAATTAGTTAGTAGTATTTCGGACGCGAGTTCAACTCCCGCCAGCTCCACCAAATAAAACAAGGGGTTACGTGAAAACGTAGCCCCTTTTTTTGTCCATGTCCACTTTACGTCCACCCAGCAAAAACTTGTCCAGCACTAACCCCAGCTTTTACTTTTGTCCATCCAGTGCCCATACCCGACATGAACGGCGGAATGATTGCCGGACGACCAGCAATAGTGCTTCCCAGCATCTGCGCCGCGATTTTCTCCGTTGGGCGATCAGCGGCCTGATACAGTCGTTACTGTACGGCGGCCACCAGGTCAGCACCTACCAGCACTACCAGGCGCGGGTCATTACGGAACTGTGCCGGGATTTTGGCGTTAATCAGATCGGAGGCCATCGCATCCAGCGATTTGTAATCCCCCGCTTCATCCAGAACGACCGGATCGGTCATAATCTGATTGCCACCCAACAGCGTTTTCCCAGCGATCGCACCCACGTTTGCGGTGGCGCTTAATGCGCAAAACTGCATGTTCGCTTCAGTGGCGTTATTGACCGGAACGGACGGGAGGCAGTTAATCTGCCCCAGCATCCCATCCAGCAAACGGGCATCTTCCGTGTAAACGGTGATAGCCAGCAGCTCGTCACAGGTCAGGCGGTGTGGTTGAATCGGGTTCAACTTATTGCGCAGGATCTGCGGACGCATCCCCCCCCCGAAAGGGTTGATAATGACACGGACTTATCTGTCTTACCGTTAAAAAAGCCAGCGACCAGCATTTGCCGATTCAATAAGCATCCTTACTGTCAACGGCTCGGGCGCATGATGATCGGTTCTAAGATAGCGGGGCAATATAGCATTTGGCAGGAAGCGAATCCCCTCGTTTGGGAAGTAACGATTAAAGACGAAGCCAGACATATCCACATCCAGACTTTCTGAATATTCCTCAAGAAAATCAGTCATATCTTCCGGCAGTACACTTTGTTTCCCTGTACTTACAGAGGTATCGTCCGACATTTCCCAGAAGTGTTTTTTAATGAGTTCCCTGACGAGTGCGGCTTTGTCTGTCATTACCTTTCTCCTGGCCCAACGATAAGCTGATAACGGTGGATAACATTATGGGTGATCATGGCAAGGTTATAGGCCGTCAGTACGGCACCAACCCAAGGGAGCCATCTCCCGATGTATGCCCCTATACTGGTTGTGTATGCCCATTCGCCACGCAAGAGTTTTGCCCAGGTGATGGTTCTACGGCCCTGCTTAAAACGCTGTCGAATAAGGGTTCGAAGCCCAAGAGAAAGCGGACTTGTTCCCCTGGTTGCAGCACCTGCTCCCAATTTCCCGCTAACAGGGATAACCGGCAAGCTGACCAACATGGAAGCAATTGCTAGTAAATCAATCACATCACTAAACTGCTTTTTAAATTCATCCAGAATAAGCCAGTAAAGTAGCTCCTCTTTGTCGACGCTCATTCCCTCAAAGAAGTATGTTCCGTTTAACAGTTCGGTCGTATCCATAGTCTTTCCCTGTATAAACTGACGAACTAAATCCTAATACTGGCCTTTGGCATCGTCCAGAATATACACCACAACGTTATCCTAAATTTGGATTTAGATGTTGCCGTTACAAGGAATATTGGGGAAGGATGTAAACCAAGTTCCCGGTATGAACAACTTTGCGCGTCTTCAGGCTTCAATGGATACCAGAAATTGCCAGACGGCCTTAACATTCCATAGGAGGCGTTGGCACAAGTGGTACACAACTATCGGTGGCTTCGTCGGCAGTGCTTTTGCTGCATGGTAAACAGGACGTTTGTGGAATTGATTATGCAACAGGTTAATTCAATATCATTGGTTAAAGTTCGCGAAGCTACCGATGTATCCCAGGCTCGATCTGACGTTGTACTCAATGGTAAAAGCACAGGCATTATTGTACCGGGACAAGTGCTTGAAGCAGCGGTCCAGGTTAATGAGCTACGTTACATCCTGTTTCTAACGGATGACATTATTTTCGAGGAATCCCTGACGATTGCCCTTATTGACGTTCATGACGGGCTTAAAGAAATTGTTCGTTTAGGAAATGAGTACTCAACAGGGAGTTTTGCGGATCTCCAGGTCACTGACGATAGCGTGGATTTCAGGTTTATTGGGGATTATATCTGGACACTGAAAGTATCAGATTCACCTCGCCTGCGGCTTCCTTTTGTTTCCGATCCAAAAGGTGTTAAACGGGAGTCTGGTCAGAAAAAGTACATAACGGTTTCTGCCACACCGGCGTCGGTAAACGTAAGCTGAAGCCATGATTTAACAGAATGAAAAGGCTTTCCCCTGAGCTGGATAAATGCACCTGAGAATTATGCAGCCCCAGATAGCCAACCAGAATATCCATCAGTAATAACCCTATTCATCTGATGAAATCCTGAAAGCCCGCACGGTATATCCCCCTCGGGCTTTTTTGTGCCCATGCCCACGGCCTTTGACAAACATCAACACCCTCTCCCCTACTCCTGTGCAAAATTACTCACACCACCCAGCGCTACGGATTAGCCGCCCTAACCCGGAAGGAACCCCAACATGCACAGACCCATCGTCGTCATTATCTTTATTCTCCTGACCCTCGCCGCTCTCGCTGAAATAGGCTATTTATCCTTTGGATAATCCTCATGCGAAATACCTCCTCATCAGGGCACATTGATCTCATTACAGTTTTTTCCTAAAGCCTTCCCGCTTCGCCTGTGCCATGCTGAATCACGCTCATAACCGATAACGTTAAATGAGGATATTATGAAAAAAACAATTATCGCATTATCTGCCGTTCTGCTGGCTTCCCCAGTATTTGCTGCGACCACACATGCAACTGACGATACCGTCGCTGCGGCGAACGCAAACGCCAACGAAGCGAAGCAAAAACTGCACGAAGAGCAGAACAAAGGTGAAGAGCTGAAGCTGAAACAGCAGCATGCTGCGGAAGGTAAGAGCGAAAGCTTTGGCAGCAAGGTCAGCGAAGATTCCCAGAAGGCCTGGCATAAAACCAAAGAAGGCACCGAGAAAGGGTGGGATGCCACCAAAGAAGGCGCTGAGAAAGGCTGGAACAAAACCAAAGAAGGTGCCAGCGAGCTGGAAAAGAAAGTCACTGAGTAACCCCTTTGAAAGGCCGCACACGCGGCCTTTTTTATTACCTGCCGCATTGAAGCCAAAAAGATCCCAGAGGTGGTGCGGCCGGAAAGGTCTTCGTCATTTCTCAATTGTTCTTCAAATTGCTGCGCGTCGGCGCGGAACATCTCGCCGTCAATTCATTCCACGATGGCTTCATCGCTGTAGGGCGGTGTAGAGAGAGGATATTCATACAGGACTCCCCGTTAAGAGGGAATGACGTCAGTAAACGTCCGGTGCCCCTGTTTTATTCATCCTGCAGATCATTTTTTTTCGTTCTCTGCATCAGACGAATGCATGAACCGTACTGAAAATAAAGCAGGTTATTATATGCCTGCTCTTTCTTTATTATTTTTAGCTCGCTATAGCAGAGTTTTAACTGAGCATCAGAATATATTTCAAATCACTTTCAATATAATATATCCTACATCAAGAATGTTACCCTAACTTAAACACACATTTAGCAGGATTAAACAACGACGCTTTTTATTGCGTCAAAAATCTGTCCTACCAATTATTACAGCACGCATAACTCACAAATAAAAAACGCAATCAAAAAATAAAAACAAATTAAAAAACAAGGTGATAGATAAATTTGTTTATAACACACTTCAATGAATTAATCCCCCCTTCACCGTTTACCCCTTTATTTACGGAAGCTTAATTTGCACATTCAGAGTTTTCTGGCTATATCATTTTTATATCCTCAAAACCAAATCCTCTATTAATTACAGGGTTTTATAAGGCGCAAAACACGCATAGCAAACATTCTGTCTCATAAGTAATTAGATTCGCTCTGATGTTGCCACTCTGAATTCTGGCGGGCATCGTTCGCTCTAAAAAAGACGGTGAGTACTGTGTAATGAACAGTCACTCCGCCGGGGGCGCCCTTTACCTTATCCAGAGATGGCTCGTCTTGCTCGTCGTTCACGATAACTCTGCTGGAGTAATACCTAAATGAGCCAAATCTCTGTTATTTCAAAACTCACTGGCGTGGAAACGACTACGGAAGGCACACAGGTTACGCTGAGCCATTCCTCTATCGTTGAGCTTCATGTAGAGCGTGCTGATGTCTCCCACTTCGCGCGAAGTGGTAACGATCTGGTGGTGACGCTGCACTCCGGGGAAGTGATCACCCTTAAGAATTTCTACGTCACGGACGCGCAGGGCGTGAGCCAGCTGGTATTGCAGGAAAGTGACGGCGCGTTATGGTGGATAGAAGATCCTGCCGGGGCCGCCACGTACGAATCTATCGCCTCTACGGACGTGTTGCTTGCAGCGTCCGGTAGTGATGCCGGTGGCGCAGCCATCTGGCCGTGGGCGCTGGGTGGCATTGTCGCGGCAGGCGCCATCGCGGCGGCGGCAAGCTCCGGCGGTGGCGGCGGTGGGGATGACGATGATGGGAATAACAACAATCCTAACCCCAACACACCAGTCGATCCGTCCAACCCGGATACGACACCGCCGAATGCGCCAACCAGCCTTCAGTTCTCGGGAGACGGTAAAAGCGTCACCGGTACCGCCGAGCCCGGCAGTACCATCACCCTGAAAGACGCGAACGGCAACGTCATCGGCACGGGCAAAACCGGCAGTGACGGCAACTTTACCGTGTCTCTCGGCACTCCACTGACCAACGGCGA
This sequence comes from Enterobacter sp. UPMP701, assembly GCF_053709515.1. Lineage (NCBI taxonomy): Bacteria > Pseudomonadati > Pseudomonadota > Gammaproteobacteria > Enterobacterales > Enterobacteriaceae > Enterobacter > Enterobacter sp. UPMP701. The sequence goes on from NZ_JBSKJN010000006.1 coordinate 74,776, forward strand.
ACAGGTGACCGCTACCGCGACGGATGCGGCCGGGAATACCAGCCAGGGCACCACGATTACTGCGCCGGATCTCACCGCACCCGATGCCCCAACTATCGGTAGCGTGACGGACGATGTTGATCCTCAAACGGGGTCGGTCACAAACGGCGGCAGCACCAACGATCCACGCCCGCAGCTCAGCGGCACCGCGGAGGCGGGCTCCACCGTGACCATCTATGACGGCGGAGTCGCGATTGGCACAGCGGTTGTCGCCAGCAACGGCACCTGGACATTTACCCCGTCAGTTGACCTGAGTGAAAGCACCCACCAGATTACCGTGCAGGCAACCGACGCCGCCGGAAACATCGGACCGGCCTCTCCGGTATTTACCCTCACCGTGGATCTTACCCCGCCGACCACGCCGACCGCGATTGTGCTGACCGACGACACGGGCGTTATCAGAGGGACCATTACCGCAGGCACCCCTACCGATGCTTCACAGCCGATCCTGGCGGGAACGGGCGAGCCCGGTGGCACAATCACTATCTACGATAACGGCGTGGCGGTAGGAACCACAACGGTGCTGCCGAACGGCACCTGGAGCGTCACGCCGAACGGCCCACTCCCGGACGGAACGCACTCAATAACCGTCGTTGAAACCGATGCAGCCGGAAACCAGAGTGCGGCCTCAGAGCCTATCATCTTCACCGTGGACACCACGCCGCCGCTGGCCCCCGGCGACCTCGTCGTTTCGAATGATGGCGGCACCATCACCGGCACCGCCGAACCAGGCAGCACGGTGACCATCCGTGAGGGCGACGCTATCCTCGGCACGCCGGTAGCCGACAGCGAGGGTAACTTTAGCCTGACGCTGACCCCTCCTAAGCTCAACGGTGAAATTCTGACCGCAGACGCCACCGACGCTGCGGGCAATACGGGGCCAGCGACCTCCGCAGCGGCACCGGATGTTACCCCACCGCAAACCCCGGTTATCGTGTCGGTGATTGATGATGTTCAGGCGACGGTCGGTCCCGTGGGCCAGAATGGGCTGACTAACGACCGGGCACCGACGCTGAACGGCACGGGCGAGCCCGGATCGACCATCACGATCTCCAACGGAAGCGATATTATCGGCACGGTGGAAGTTCCCTCATCCGGGCTGTGGAGCTTCACGCCGCCCTCTCCGCTGGTCGATGGCACCTACGTGCTGACGGCGACGGCGACGGATGCAGCCGGTAACCCGAGCGGCCAGTCAAACGCGTGGACGATTATCGTTGACGGTACTGCGCCAGCCGCCCCGGCGATTACGCAGGTCATTGACGATGTGCCCGGACGCACCGGCTCGCTCGACCTCAATGAGACCACCAACGATTCAACCCCGACGCTCAGCGGTACCGCCGCGGCCAACGCTACCGTCACTATCCGCGTGGATGGGGTTGATGTTGGTACCACCGTCGCCGATGGCCTCGGCGCGTGGATCTTTACCCCAGACACCCCGATCGCTGAGGGTCCACATACCCTGACCGCCGTCGCAACTGACGCGGCGGGCAACATCAGCGATGTCTCCAACAGCTGGGGCATTACCATTGACAGCGTGGCCCCGGATGCGCCAGTCATTACCCAGGTGGTGGATGACGTGCCAGAGCGCCTCGGCGCGCTCAATTCTGGCGACAGCACCAACGACACCACGCCAACGCTCAGCGGCACCGCGGAGCCGGGCTCAACCGTCACCATCCGCCAGGACGGCGTCGATCTTACAACGATTTTGATCGACAGCAGCGGCACGTGGACCTATACCCCGACCACGCCGCTTGTTAACGGCACCTATACCTTTACCGCCGTCACCACCGATGGGGCGGGGAACACCAGCCAGCCGTCAGGCGGCTTCACCCTGACCGTCGATACCACGCCGCCAGCGGCGGCCACCATCGCCACCGTGACCGATGATGTCGGCGGCGTTAACGGGCCGCTCACCAGCGGTGACACCACCGACGACACCCAGCCGCTGCTGCAGGGCACCGCGCCAGCAGATGCGGTGATCACCGTCTATGACGGCACCACCCTGCTCGGCACTGCCGTTCTTGACGGCAGCGGCGGCTGGAGCTTTACGCCCGTTACCCCGCTCACCGACGGTCCTCATACGCTAACGGTGCATGCCACGGATGCCGCGGGCAATACCACCATCTCAACGCCGTTCGAACTGACGGTGGATACCGTCGCGCCTGCCACGCCGGATATTCCGGCAATCACCGTCAATCCTGACGGCACAGAAACGCCGCTGAACCCGGGAGAAACCACCCGCGACACCACGCCGACCCTGAGTGGTACCGGCAATCCGGGCGATACCGTGACGATCTACAACGGCGGCGTCAAACTTGATGATGTGCTGGTGGACGGCACCGGCAACTGGACCTGGACGCCCGCCACCCCGCTGCCTAACGGCACCTATGACATTACCCTGACCGTGACTAACACGGACGGCACGGGCAACGAAAGCGCCCCGTCACAGCCGGTCACCATCACCATTGACACCGACGCGCCGGCTACGCCTGCGGCACCGGTAATTACCGACAGCGTCAGCCAGATAACCGGCCCCGTTCCCGATGGCGGAACCACCAACGATCCGCGCCCGGTCCTGAGCGGCACCGGTACGGCAAACGACGTTATCAACATCACTGACACCGTCAACGGTACACCGACCGTCGTGGGCACCGTGACGGTAGACAGCAACGGCAACTGGAGCTGGCGTCCTGAAAGTGATATTAGCGAGGGCAACCACGTTTATACCGCCACCGCCACCGACGAAGCGGGCAACGTCTCGGCCCCGTCGCCAGCGATTACGATTACCGTAGATACCGTAGCACCGGATGTTCCGGTATTTGACGCCGTCGGGGGCCAGCCGAATGGAGGCTTTATCACCGATGCGACGCCAACCGTCGGCGGTACCGGTGTTAACGGTGAGACGGTCATCGTTTACAACAACGGCGTCGAGGTAGGACGTGTTGATGTCGTTAACGGAGAATGGAGCTTTGTCCTGCCACAACAACCGGACGGCCTGCTGAACATCACCGTTGCGGGAGTTGATGCCGCGGGTAACGTCAGCGCGCTGAGCCCGGTCGTTTCCGTGACGCTTGATACCGTTGCGCCAGAGATCCCCGTCATTAGCGCCGTAGCTGACAGCCAGCTGTCCAATAACGTGCTCTACACGAAAGACGGCACGCCGACGCTCACCGGAACCAGCGAACCCGGCACTACCGTTATCGTCTCCGTCGACGGTAACCCGTCTGGCGTGCCGGTGACGATACAGCCGGACGGCAGCTGGAGCTGGACTGCCGGTACAACATTGCCGGATGGTCCGCATACGTTCACCGTCTCGTCTGTCGATCCTGCCGGTAACACGTCAGGGAATTCAGCACCGCTGAGCGTGACGGTCGATACCGTCGCCCCGGCAGATCCGGGCAACATGAGCCTGCCTGAGACAGGAACACCGCTGACCGGTAACGCCGAGGCAGGAAGTACCATTACCGTGAAAGACAGCGGGGGTACCGTCATTGGTACCGGCGTTGTCGGCAGCGACGGCAGCTTCTCCATTGCGCTGAGTCCGGCGCAGCTGGATCCGACCACGCTAACCGTAAGTGCTACCGATGCCGCAGGGAATGCCAGCCCCGGCACGCCATTCATTGTCACCGATTCACAGCTTGAGCTGCCGCAGGTACCCGTCATTACGGCAATCGTCGATGATGTGGACCCGGTCATCGGCGATGTGAAAGGCAAAACCACCAACGACACCACGCCCACGCTTACCGGTACGGCCGAAGCGGGCAGCGTAATTACCATCTATCAGGACGGTAGCACGACGCCATTGACAACGGTGACCGCCGACGGCAGCGGCAACTGGAGCTATACGCCAGCCGCGCTTGATGAGGGACTGCACACCTTCGAGGTGACCGCGACCCTCAACGGTGCCACCAGCGGCCGTTCTCCGGCGGCCAGCGTGACCGTCGATCTGACCGCCCCGGGCACGCCTTCCATTGGCTCGGTCATTGACGATGTTGGTCCCGTCACCGGTCCGCTGACCAGCGGCCAGACCACCAACGACAACCAGCCGACCCTCACCGGCACCGGCGCGGTGGGTGATACCATCTCCATCTATAACAACGGCGTGCTGCTGGACAGCGTGGTGGTCGGTAATACCGGTACCTGGAGCTACACCACCCCCGTCCTGCCAGAAGGCAATAACGTCCTGACCATCCGCGAGACCGATCCAGCGGGGAATCAGAGCGGTCCTTCGGCGGACTTCACCCTCGTGGTGGATACCCTTTCCACCACGCCGGTCATCACCAACGTAACGGATAATGTGGGCAATGCTGCCACTCCGATCGTCAGTGGCAGCGAAACGAACGACGCCACGCCAACGCTTACAGGGACCGCGGACGCAAACAGCGTGGTGACCATTTTCGACGGCGGCACCCAGATTGCCGTAGTAACGGCTGATGGCACCGGCGCGTGGACGTTTACTCCTGATACGGCACTCGTCGAAGGCTCTCACAGCTTCACCGTCCAGGCGACCGACCCGCAGGGCAACGTCAGCGAAGTCTCAGCCCCGTGGAGCGTGGTGGTTGACCTGACGGCACCAACGGTTCCTACGCTGGATACGGTGAACGACAACGTCCCTGGCGGCGTCACGGGCAACCTCACCAGCGGGCAGACCACCAACGACAACACCCCAACGATTAGCGGTACCGGGCAGGCGGGCAGCACCATTCACATCATGAATAACGGCACGCAGATCGGTACGGCGACCGTCGACGGAACCGGGAGCTGGTCCTTCACCCCGACCACGCCTCTGGACGACGGCGGCTACAGCCTGCGCGTCTATGCAACGGACGCCGCAGGCAACGCCTCGGCAAACTCCTCGGTGTTCGCCTTTACCGTCGATACCGCAGCCCCTGGCGTGCCGCTGGTGACCAGCGTCATTGACGATGTCGCGCCGGTCACCGGTACGCTCACGTCGGGCAGCACCACCAACGACGCGCGCCCAACCTTCAACGGCACGGGCGACGTGGGCTCCACCGTGCATGTGATTGTTGATGGCAACGAAATTGGCACCGCCGTGGTGAATGCCCAGGGCGGCTGGACCTTCACGCCGGGTGCCGATCTGCCCGACGGGTCACACGTCATCACCTTCAACGCTACCGACGCGGCGGGTAACGCGGGCACCGCAACAGCACCGTTTAACCTGACGGTAGATACGGGCGTGCCGTCTGCACCGGTCATTTCGACTGCGGCAGACAACGCGGGCAGCGTTCAGGCTCCGCTCACTTCCGGGCAGAGTACCGACGACACCACGCCAACGCTGAACGGCACCGCGACGGCCAATGCCACGGTCACTATCTATGAAAACGGGCAGCCGGTCGGCACCGCGCTGGCAGACGGTACCGGCGCATGGAGCTTTACGCCGTCAGCGCCGCTGACCGCTGGCAGCCACACCTGGACCGCCACGGTCACCGATGCCGCAGGGAACATCAGCCCCGCCTCGCCAGACTTCACGCTGGTGGTTGATATCACGGCACCCGCCGCGCCGGTTATCAGCCAGGCGATTGACGATGTGGGGAGCATTACCGGGCCAATCTCGTCCGGGCAAACAACCGACGACACCGTACCGCGGCTTGTCGGGACCAGCGAACCGTTTGCCACCGTCAATATCTATGAAGGCACCACGCTGGTCGGGACAGGTACCGCTGACGGCAGCGGCAGCTGGAATATCCTGCTCAATACCACGCTGACGTCCGGCCCGCACAGCTTCACCGCGCAGGCCACCGATGCCGCAGGCAACACCAGCGTATCGTCAGCCAGCTTCAGTCTGACGATTGACACCGCGCCGCCTGCGCTGCCGGTGCTCACCAGCATTCTGGATGATGTGGGCAATGCGGCGACGCCAGTGGCGAACGGAGGAATAACCAACGACGCACAGCCAACCCTCAGCGGGACGGCGGAAGCGGGTTCTACAGTGAAAATCTTCGATAACGGCGTGCAGATTGGCAGCGTGACCGCCACCGGTGGGGCGTGGAGCTATACGCCTTCTCCGGCGCTCAGCAACGGTTCGCACACGTTGACGTTTACCGCCACCGATGCCGCAGGCAACGCCAGCGCGCCAACCGCCGGATATACGATTAACGTTGATACCCTTGCCCCGGCCGCGCCAGTTATCAGCTCGGTAATTGATGATGTCGGCAGCGTCATCGGCCCGGTGACCGGCACCAACCCGACCAACGACACGCGTCCGGCACTGAGCGGGACCGCGGAAGCGAATGCAACGGTACGGATCTACGACGGCATTACGCTGGTGGGCACCGTCACCGCCGACGCCAGCGGCAACTGGACGCTGCCAGAAACCACCACGCTGACGCAAGGCACCCATAACTTCACCGCCACGGCCACCGATGCCGCAGGCAACACCAGCCCGGCATCGGCCGTGACGACGATTATCGTCGATCTGACCGCGCCAACGGCCCCAACCGGAACCTTCAACGCCGACGGTAGCGTATTAACCGGCAATGCCGAAGCTGGCAGCACCGTCACCATCCGTCTCGCGGACGGCTCGACGGTGACCACCACCGCGGGCAGCAACGGCACGTACAGCTACACCTTCATTAACAAACAGACCGAAGGCCAGACGCTGCAAATCACCGCCACCGACGCGGCAGGCAACACCTCGCAGCCCGGCTCGGTCCTCGCGCCGGTGGTGCCGCTCTCCGCCAGCAATAACGTCGAAGAGCTGGATCTCAGCACCACGGCCACCGTCACCAACAGTCAGTACAGCGACTACGGCTTCCTGCTGGTCGGTGCGGTGGGCAACGTCCTGACGCTGCTGGGGAATGACACCGCCCAGGTCAACTTCACGGTGGGCAGCGGCGGCAGTGCCGATATCGTGGTGAACGCCAACGCCACGGGTGCGGTGCTCTCTCTGCTCAACACCCTTGAGCTGGTGGTTCAGCATTACGTCAACGGCGCCTGGACCACCGTGGTGGATACCGGCCAGCCGCAGTTTGCTGACCTGCTGACCCTCGGTGCAACCGGCGTATCGCTGAACCTGACCGGGCTGGCGGACGGCGACTATCGCGTGCTCAGCTATAACACCAACCTGCTGGCGACCGGCTCCTACACCAGCCTCGATGTGGCGGTGAAAGAGACCGGCCCGGGTACCGTCACGGGCGACACCAGCCTGGACGGTAACGTGATCACCGACGTTGACCCGACCGCAGGCAGCGATAACGCCCCGGCAGGCGCGACGGTCACGGCCGTCACCAACGCACAGGGCGCCACCACCAACATCACGGCTGACGGCACGGTAATTCAGGGCCAGTACGGCACGCTGACCATTAACCGCGACGGCAGCTACACCTACAACCTGACCGACACCAGCGCGGCGGTCATTGGCCGGACGGAGAGCTTCACCTACACCATCACCTATAACGGCGCCAGCGCGTCGGCGAACCTGGTGCTGTCGCTGGGTGCCGGTACGGTCAACGGTATTGTGGCGGTGGACGACACGGCTTCGCTGACCTTTGACACTACCGTGAATGAAATTAATAACGGTACCTCGTCTCAGGGCGGCTTCACCCTGGTGGGCATTAATCTCGGCAACACGCTGGGGCTTAACCTGCTGGACGATATGACCAACCCGATTATCTACAATGTTGAGGAAGGTACCACCCGCACCATGACCATCCAGGCCTCCGTGGGCGGCGTGGCGCTGGCGTCGGTGTTCGATCTGTACGTCTATAAGTTCAACAACGCGACCCAGACCTTCGAGCAGGTACGCGTCGAGTCGGGCTGGCTCCGCGCCCCTCTGCTGGGCGGCACGTCACCGCAGCTGACGCTGCAGCTGCCTGCCGGGGAGTACCTGTTCCTGCTGAATACCGCGTCCGGGATCACCGCCCTGACGGCCTACACGCTGAGCGTCCTGCAGGATCATGTTTACAGCGTGGCGAGCATCAGCGAGACGACCACGGGCGACGTGCTGGCGAATGACCCGGTTCCAACGGGTACGGTAGTCAGCGAGGTCAACGGCGTGACGGTTAACAGCAGTGGCACAACCGACATTCAGGGGGAATACGGCACGCTGACCATTAATTCGTCCGGCCAGTACACCTATACCCTGAGGAGCGGTGTCGGCGTGGACCATATCAGCACGCCGGATACCTTCGTCTACACCATTACCGCGCCAGACGGCACGAAAGACACGGCATCGCTCAACATCACCCCAACCGCGCAGGCGATGAATGCGGTGAACGATGTCAGCGCCGTGATGGATGTGACGTCAGTGCATCACACGTCGGTCTACTCCGATACCACCGTCGGCAGTGCCAGCTGGACGACGGCGCTGTTCTCATCAACTCAGGGCTCCGGCAGCGGAACCTTCGTGGTGGATCCGAACACCGCACTGCATAACGCCTCGCTCCACTTTAACGTGGCCTCGCTGCTGGCGCTGGGCGGGCTGACGGTGAACTGGACAATCAGCGACAGCACGGGCGTGATCCGCACCGGCTCCTTTAGCGGTGGCTCGCTGCTGGGTGGCAATATTGACGTCCCGCTGACCGGGCTGGATCTGAACGCCGGTACCTATACGCTGAGCTATACCGGCAGCGTACCGGGGCTGAGCGTCGGGACCATCACCATCACCCCAAGCGTCAACGGCACCACCTACTCGCTGAGTGATTTCGACGCCACGGGCACCCACACCGTCAACGGCAATATCTTTGACGGTACCGACTCTGGCGGCGTGCTGGATCAGCTGCACTCGGTGGATACACGCGTCAGCATTACCGACTTCAACGGCGTTACCACCACGCTGGATCCGTACACCGGCAGCGCCACCGTGAACATCACGGGTCATTACGGCACCCTGGCGATTGCCGCTGACGGGCATTACACCTATACCCTCAACAGCGGGGTATCGCTCTCAACCATGACGTCGAAGGAGACCTTCAACTACACCCTCACCGATGCCAACGGCAACACGGATACCGCGTCGCTAACCATCAACATGGCGCCGAAATTTATCAGTTCGGAGCATAACGATGTGATTAGCGGTACGGCCTACGGCGATACGCTGATCTATCAGGTGCTGAACAGCACGGTGGGCAACGCCACGGCGGGTAACGTCAGCAGTACCGCGGGCGATCACTGGAACGGCTTCTCGCTGGCGCAGGGAGACAAGATCGACATTGGCGACCTGCTGGTGGGCTGGGACGGGAATACCTCTTCGTTGGGGAATTATATCCATGTCACACAAAGCGGTAGCAACACTGTGATCTCCATCGACCGTGACGGTACAGGGAGCACCTACACTAATACTGCACTCGTTACGCTTGATAACGTTCAGACCACCTACGACGAGCTTGTAAACCAGCAGCACATCATTACCTGATAGCACCTGCAAGAGATGACCCGGGCGCACAGCGCCCGGGCATAAATAATAAAGCTGTACTTTTTTATTAGGGACATGACATGGGAATAAAGATGCCTTACTGGTGGCTCTCGTGCTGCCTGATATCTGTGCCCGCCATCGCGGCAAACCCTGCGGCGATGATTAATACCGGACAACTCCGCGAAACGCAGGAACTTCCCTCACTGAATGGCCGCGTCGCCCCGGTGTCAGGCAAAGCCGCCCCCGGCTCATTACAGCTTGGCGAGGCCGTCAACCGTGCCGTCACCTGGCATCCGGCAATCGCTGAAGCCGTGGGCAAACTCTACGAACAGAACGAGGAGGTCGACGTCGCCAAATCGAAATACTATCCGCAGATCAACGCCGGCATGGACAACGGATATTCCCACGACGGCGACCAGAACGGCTTTACGCCGTCGCTGGTGCTCTCTCTTTCACAGATGCTTTACGACTTCGGCAAAGTGGCAAGCCAGGTGCGGGCCGAAAACGCCGGGGTCGCCCAGCAGCAGGCCAACGTGCTGGTCAGCATCGACACCATTGCCCACGATACCGCTATCGCCATGGTGCAGGTGCAAACCTGGCAGCAGATGGTCGACACCGCCAAAGAGCAGCTTGACGCCCTCTCCTCTATAGGCACGCTGACCCGCCAGCGTAACGACGAAGGGGCCACGTCGCTCTCTGACGTGGTGCAGACCGACGCGCGCATTGAAGGGGCGCGCGCCCAGCTGATGCAGTACCAGGCCAACCTCGACAGCGCCCGCGCCACGCTGATGAGCTTTCTCGGCTGGAACAGCCTGAACGATATCAGCAATGATTTTCCGCAAAAGCTGGCCCGCAGCTGCGATATCGCCGAGCCGGACGATCGTCTGGTGCCTGCGGTCCTTGCCGCCTGGGCACAGGCGAACGTCGCTCAGGCTAACCTTGACTACGCCGATGCCCAGATGACGCCAACCGTCTCGCTGGAGCCGGAAGTCCGTCACTACCTGAACGATCGCTACGCGGGTAACGAAACGCGGGACCGCACCCAATATTCCGCCTGGGTGAAAGTGCAGATGCCGCTCTATCAGGGCGGCGGACTCACCGCCCGACGTAACGCCGCCGGACACGCGGTGGAAGCGGCGCAGTCCACCATTCAGCGCACGCGCCTTGATGTTCGTCAGAAACTGCTGGAGGCCCGCAGCCAGGTGATGAGCCTGCAAAGCACGCTGCAAATTCAGGGTCGCCAGGAGGCGCTGAGCGCCCGCACCCGCGAACTTTACCAGCAGCAGTATCTCGATCTCGGCTCGCGCCCCCTGCTGGACGTGCTCAACGCCGAGCAGGAGGTCTATCAGGCGCGCTTTACCCAGCAGCAGACCCTCGGACAACTTCACCAGCTGCAGCTCAACTGCCTGTATAACACCGGGCAATTGCGTCATGCGTTCGATCTTGATAACCGCACCATTCAGACCGTGGAGATCCAGCCATGAAGCAACGCGACATCCCCCAGGGTGACACCATGACGGACGCGTCGCTGGAACAGTGGGCGCAGGCTTTTGGCTACGTTGCCACGCGCTACCGCGTCGCCTGCTCGCCCGGCTCGCTCATCGCAGGCGCACCATGGCTGAAGGGCAAACCGATGGTGCCCGCGCTGACTCAGCTTGCCCGTGAAGCCGGGCTGACGTTCCAGCTGCTGACGGCCGATCAGCAGTCGATCAACAGCTGGCGTCTACCGGTGGTGGTGGAGCTGAGCGACGGCAAAATCGGCGTGATCGACAATTTTGACGGCGAGGATACGCTCGAGGTCACCTTTTTCGATAACGAGACGTACACCAACCGCCTGTCGATGAGCGCGATGTTGCCCGCCATTCGCCACGTGATCGCCCTGCGTCCGCTGGCCGCGCTGAAAGACAGCCGCGTGGATGCCTACATCTCAAAATACCGCCCGGACTGGCTCTACCGGCTGGTGATGCGCGACCTGCGCCCCTACAGCTGGGTCATGCTCGCCGCGCTGTTTATCAACATTCTGTCGCTCTCGGGAATTGTCTTCTCCATGCAGGTGTATGACCGGGTGATCCCCGCCCAGTCCTACCCGACGCTCTATGTGCTGACCATCGGAGTGCTGATCGCCACCCTGTTTGGCTTTGTGCTGCGCGTCGCGCGCGGTCACATTATGGATCTGCTCGGCAAGCGCTCGGATCTGCGCGTCTCGGATCGCGTGTTCGGTCACGCGTTACGGCTGCGCCACAGCGCCATTCCACGATCCACCGGCAGCTTTATCTCCCAGCTGCGCGAGCTGGAGCAGATCCGCGAGATGGTCACCTCTTCCACCATCTCGACGATTGTCGATCTGCCCTTCTTCTTCCTGTTTGTGGTGGTGCTGGCGATCATCGCCCCGCAGCTGGCGTGGATCGCCCCGGTGGCGGCGGTGATCATGGTGCTGCCGGGCCTGCTGCTACAAAAGAAGCTGGCGGAGCTGGCGAAACAGTCGGCCCATGAATCGACCCTGCGCAACGCTGTGCTGGTGGAGAGCGTGCAGGGGCTGGAAGACATCAAGCTGATGCAGGCGGAGAACCGCTTTTTGCAGCAGTGGAACAGCTATATCCAGATCACCGCGGAATCGGGCCTGCGCACTCGCGAGCTGACGCAGAACCTGATCAGCTGGGGGATGACCGTCCAGAGCCTGGTTTACGCCGCCGTGATCGTGGTCGGCGCGCCGATGGTGATCGACGGCACGCTGACCACCGGCTCGGTAGTAGCCGCCTCGATGCTGGCGTCCCGGATGATCGCCCCGATGGCGACGCTGTGCGGCGTGCTCGCCCGCTGGCAGCAGGTGAAAGCCGCTAAAGAAGGGCTGGACAGCATTATGCAGCTGCCGACCGAGAACCAGCGTGAAGAGACGCCGATCCGCCAGGACGTGCTGCGCGGACACTATCTTTTCGAGCAGGCGCAGTTCCGCTATCAGCCGGAAGATCCGCGTATGGCGCTACGCATTAACCGTCTGGAGATCAGGCCGGGCGAGAAAGTGGCGATCCTCGGGCGTAACGGTGCGGGCAAATCCACCCTTCTGCAGGCGATGGCGGGCGGAATGGATCTGGCGGCTGGCGAGCTGCGGCTCGATAACTTCAGCCTGCCGCATCTGGACGTGGCGGACGTGCGGCGAAACGTCGGCTTTATGACCCAGAACGCACGGCTGTTTTACGGCACCCTGCGCGAGAACATCACGCTCGGCATGCCGCGCGCCACCGATGAAGAGATTTTCGAGGTGCTGGAGATGTGCGGCGCGGCCAGCTTTGTCCAGAAGCTGCCGAAGGGGCTGGACTACCCGATTATGGAAAACGGCGTGGGGCTCTCCGGCGGGCAGCGGCAGTCGATTCTGCTGGCGCGTATGCTGCTGCGCGACCCGAATATCGTGCTGATGGACGAGCCGACCGCTTCCCTTGACGAGCACACCGAGCGGGAGTTTATCCAGCGTCTCGGGGCGTGGCTCGGCAACCGCACGCTGGTTGTCGCGACCCATCGCGTGCCGGTGCTGGAGCTGGTGGAGCGCGTGGTCGTGCTTAAAGATGGAATGCTGGTCATGGACGCGCCAAAAGCGCAGGCGCTGAGCAACAGCCGCATGCAGCAACAGCAGCAGGCAGCAACCGGACGGGAGTGGAAAAATGAAAATCAGTCAGCGTGACGTGGCGGCAATGGACGATCTTGATAACGCGCTCGACTCCGAGAGCGGCTACACCGGTGCGCGGCGGATCGTCATCTTCTCGCTGCTGATGTTTGTGGCGCTGGGCGTCTGGGCGTGGTTTGGCATGCTGGATGAGGTCTCAACCGGCTCGGGGAAAGTGATCCCCAGCTCGCGCGAGCAGGTATTACAGTCTCTCGACGGCGGGATCCTCACCGAGCTGAACGTCCACGAGGGCGATCAGGTTCAGGCCGGGCAGGTGCTGGCGCGGCTTGACCCAACCCGTTCTGAATCGAACGTCGGTGAAAGCGCAGCGCGCTACCGGGCTTCACTGGCCTCCAGCGCCCGCCTGTACGCCGAGGTGAACGACCTCCCGCTAAAATTCCCCCCTTCTCTGGCAAAGTGGCCGGATCTGATTGCCGCCGAAACGCGGCTCTTCAACTCGCGCCGCGCCCAGCTGGAGGACACGCAGCGTGAACTGCGTTCGGCGTTAGATCTTGCGAACAAAGAGCTGGCGATCACCCAGCGGCTGGTAAAAACCGGCGCCGCCAGCCACGTGGAAGTGCTGCGCCTGCAGCGGCAGAAAAGCGACCTGGAGCTGAAGCTCACCGACGTGCGCTCGCAGTACTACGTTCAGGCGCGCGAGGCGTTATCCAAGGCCAACGCCGAGGTGGATATGGTCTCGGCGATCCTGAAAGGCCGTGAGGACTCCGTCACCCGCCTGACGGTAAAATCCCCGGTCCGCGGGATCGTGAAAAACATCAAGGTCACCACCATCGGCGGCGTGATCCCACCCAACGGCGAGCTGATGGAGATTGTGCCGGTGGACGATCATCTGCTGATTGAAACCCGCCTGTCGCCGCGCGATATCGCCTTTATCCACCCGAACCAGGAGGCGCTGGTGAAGATCACCGCCTACGATTACGCCATCTACGGCGGGCTGCACGGGGTGGTGGAGACCATCTCCCCGGACACCATCCAGGACGAGGCCAAGCCGGAGGTGTTCTATTACCGCGTGTTTATCCGCACCAGTCAGGATTACCTGGTGAATAAGGCGGGCAGGCACTTCTCGATCGTGCCGGGGATGATTGCTACGGTGGACATCAAGACCGGAGAAAAAACGGTGCTGGATTATCTGATCAAGCCGTTTAACCGGGCGAAGGAGGCGCTGAGGGAGCGATAGTCAATCGCCGGGCGGCGGCTCCGCCTTACCCGGCCTGTATACCTGTAGGCCCGTGCAAGCGTAGCGCCGCAGGGCATTACACCGCACGCCAGAACTGGAATCCACCTCGGAGTATTAATCTTTAGTCATGCATCCCACTTCCCTTCAGCCATCGCCCAGGTAATATTAACCGCAGACAAAAATGCACTTGCGCACAGTGCGGGAGTGCATTACCATTCAATCAGCTTCATGGACTGGAGCTCGGCAGCATTATGATTAGTTATTTTCGGGATCAATGGCTTGAGGATTTTTTTCTTTACGGCAGATCGAGCAACGTTATTCCTTCAAATCTGGAAACAGCACTTGCGAGAAAGCTCGATATCATCAGGGCAGCAACCTCGCACAGGGATTTGCGATCGCCACCGGGCAATATGTATGAAGCATTGAATCCTCCGCTGAAGGGATATTCCTCAATCCGGGTAAACAGGCAATACAGGCTCGTATTTCGCTGGACAGAGGGTAAAGCTGAAGATCTCTACCTCTCTCCACACAAGTACACGCAACACAAGTGAGGCATCACCCATGACACTTCAACAGGCACTCCGCAAACCTACCACGCCGGGCGACGTGTTGCAGTATGAGTATCTTGAACCGCTCAATCTGAAAATCAGCGATCTGGCGGAGATGCTCAATGTTCACCGCAACACCATCAGCGCGCTGGTCAATAACAATCGCAAGCTTACTGCCGATATGGCGATCAAACTGGCAAAAGCCTTTGATACCACGATTGAATTTTGGCTTAACTTACAGCTGAACGTCGATATCTGGGAAGCCCAATCTAACTCCAGGACGCAGGAGGAGTTGAGCCGTATAAAAACGATTGCAGAAATCATGGCAAAAAGGAAATCAGGCCAGCCGGATGTGGCCTGAATCAAACCGGCTCTACAGCGCCACCTTTAATCCCCCACTGCCCCGGCGTTTTACCGGTCCACATTTTGAAAACCTCAATAAATGCGCTGACGCTGCTGTAGCCGCAGGACAGCGCAATCCACCCTACCGGCTTCCCCGCCGCCAGCCACTCCATAGCCTGCATGACGCGCGCCAGCTGCCGCCAGTTAACGAAGTTCATTCCGGTCTGGGCGCTAAACCGACGGTTAAACGTACGTACGCTCATCCCGGCATGGCTGGCATGACTCTCGACCGTCTGGTTATCATCGACAAACTGCAGCAAGCGGCTGACCACGTTCTTCAGACGCGGATCCGTCGGTACGGGCAGAGAAAAGTGAACCTGGGGCGTCAGGGCAAGCTCATCCAGCAGTAAAGTCAGCTTTCGCGGATCGTACTCGCTCTCTGCATTACATAAACGGGAAAACAGTGCATGAGTGAGATCGTCCGGCTCGAACAGCGCGGGGGCATCGGGAAGCATTGCACAGCAAGCAGGGTCAAGATAGATAGCGCAGCCTTCTATCGCGCTTTCAGAAAAGGCGGCGTGCTGCTGGCCCGGCGGGATCCAGCCGATATGTTTTGCCGGCACGACCGAGCGCGCCTGCTGCGTCTCAATGACCAGCAGCCCCGTTGTAATGCGCCACAACTGGCCGGTGCGATGGCTGTGCCACGGCGTTCGGTACCCGCCGGGATGAAGGAGCGCTTCAATACTGATCATACCATTTTGACCGAAAATCGTTATTCATCGACGTATTACAGAAACTGCGTCTTCGGCTGTCAAGGATAATGGTGGCTCAACATCACGAGGAGCTAACATGACCATCATCACATCCCTGATAAACCAGCCCGACAACACCGCGCAGCGCACGCAAATGGCCTGCCTGTTAACCCGCTTGTTCAATGGCAATTTAGATCCGGCAGAGGTATTTACGCCCGACTACCAGCAGGTTACGGACGGCCACATTCTTGATTATCAGGGATTTCTGCAACACCTGAACCATGTGCGTGCGCAGATCCGCGAGATTACGTTTACCGTTGAAGCGTTGTGTTGCCATGACGAATGTGTGGCAGACCGGCACAGAGTGGCCGTGACGTATCCGGATGGTCGCCAGGCGGAGTTAGAGGTGTATATGTTTGCCGCGCTGCGCGAGGGGAAAATCTGTCGTATCCATGAAGTGACGCAGACGATCGGCGGCGATGCTTCAGACCGCGCGCTCGCCCACGCCACGCAATAAGCTCACCCTGCGCGCACAACGGCAACTGCCGTTATGCGCGATCTGTTACAGCGAGATCTTCAGGCGTCGAACCGCTTCTATCAACTGCTCATCCGTTGGGGTAACGAATGACATGCGCAGCGTTGTCTGGTCCGGCGCGTTGCAGTAGAAGAACTCACCCGGAACAAACACCACGCCGTTGCTTAAGGTTTTTTCCAGCCAGCGCGTGGTATTCATGCCGTTGTTCATTTTCGCCCACAGGAACATACCGCCTTTTGGCTTGTGGAACGACATCACATCGCCCAGCCCGGCTTCCAGTTCCGTTGCAAACGTCTGATATTTCTGGCGATAGGCTTCGCGGATCATTTTAATCTGGTTCGCCAGACGCCCGGTTTTCAGGTACTCATACGTCATCAGCTGCGACAGCGTGCTGGTGTGCAGATCGGTGGTTTGCTTGAGGTTCACCACCGCGCGCTTCAGCCACTCCGGCACCAGTACCCACCCTACTCGGGTACCCGGCGCAAGAATTTTTGAGAAGGTGGAGGTGTAGACCACATTATCTTCATTACCGATATCTTTGGCATGGGCAATCAGCGGGCGGAAGACTTCATCGGTATAGTTAATTTCGCTGTACGGATCGTCTTCGATAATCACGAAATCATAGCGCTTCGAGAGTTCCACCAGCTGTTTGCGGCGCGCTTCAGAAAGCGTTACGCCGCCAGGGTTACCAAAAGTTGGAACGATATAAACCGCCTTGATGGTTTTCTTTGCCACCAGTGCTTCAAGCTCATCGACCTTCATGCCGTCACCGTCGGTACCGACGGATTCAAAATTCGCCTGCGCCAGGCCAAAGACCTGCAGCGCGGCGAGATAGGTAGGACGCTCAACGACAACCGTATCGCCCGGGTTAATTAACGCGCGCGCCAGCACGTCCAGAGATTGTTGAGAGCCGGAAGTAATAACGACATCATCAGCCTTACAGGCGATGCCGCGTCCCTCGCAGATGCGTTTAATTTCCTCGCGCAGCCCCGGTACGCCTTCCGTCAGGCCATACTGGAACGCCTCGCCAAAATGCTGCGATAAGACGGCATCAGCGGCAATTTTCAGACCTTCGTGATCGAATAAATCGGGATTGGGAATACCACCACCCAGCGAAATCACACCCGCCATTTTACTGTGTTTTAATAATTCACGGATGGCAGATGATTGCAGGCCCTGCGCGCTGCTGGCGAGTTTGTTTGCAGACATTCTTTGATTACCTTCTTTTTTATATTGTGCCCAATCTTAGCAGAATATGAGCAATAAATTCCGTTAGCTTAGGCAGCGGCCGCAAATCCTGACGCCACAGTAAATGCACCGGCCTTGGCGCGGGCGTGAACGGCTCCAGCACCCGCACCAGCCTGCCGCTTGCCAGCTCTTCCGCTACCAGTACCTCCGGTTGCAGCAACAACCCCGCCCCGGCTCGCGCCGCCATACGTAAGCCGTAGCCGTCGTTGCATCGTAAGATCGCATCCCGCTTCCAGCGCACCTCCCCTTCCACGCCCGGCAGCCGCCATTCGTTGCGCGCGGTCCACACCGTGTGCGACAGACACAGATGATCCACCAGATCGGCGGGCGTCTGCGGCGTGCCGTGTCGCGCCAGATAATCCGGCGCGGCACAGATCACCATGTTGTAGGGGCACAGATATTTCGCCACCAGATCGTCATTACGAATATCGCCAATGCGAATAGCCAGATCGACGCCTTCCTCCACCAGATCCACCATCCGGTTAGTGAGATCCAGCTCGATACGCACTTCCGGGTAGCGCTGCAAAAAACTGGCCGTCAGAGGGGCGATCGCGCAGCCGCCAAACGACGTGGGGGCCGTGACGCGCAGGGTGCCGGCGGGTGCCGCGCGCAGGCGCTCCACCGCGCTTTCGGCAATCGAGACCTGCTCCAGCACGCGCCTGGCCTCTTCGACATACACGCGTCCGGCGTCGGTCAGGCTCTGGCGACGGGTATTGCGCTCCAGCAGCCGCGTACCGAGCTGCGATTCCAGCAGCGCTATATATTTCCCGACCATTACCGCCGACATCTCAAGCCGTGCTGCCGCGCCGGTAAAGCTGCCGCTTTCTACCACCGCGATAAACGTCTCCATGCCGCGAAGCTTATCCATATTCCGAACCTCTGGTTAGTAATCATCTAACTTTAGCCCAGTTTATCTGAGTTTTTATTTATTAAAGAATGAAGGCTCACAACATTAAGGAGTCTGCTATGAAAATCGTCATTATTGGTGCCAGCGGTACGGTCGGTCGTGCTGTGACAGAAGAGTTAAGCCGTCGTCATGAGACGATCCGCGTAGGTCGCACGCAGGGCGACTATCAGGTGGATATCACCTCGCAGGCGAGCGTGCAGGCGCTGTTTGAGAAAATCGGTCCGGTGGATGCCATTGTCTCTGCCAGCGGCGGGCTGCACTTCGGCCCGCTCGCGACAATGAAAGACAGCGATTTCAACCAGGGTCTGCAGGACAAGCTGCTGGGGCAGGTGCGTCTGGCGCTGACCGGCCAGCACTACCTGAACGAAGGCGGCTCGATTACGCTGATAAGCGGCATTGTGGCGCACGAGCCGATCGCTCAGGGGGTTAACGCCACCACGGTAAACGCGGCGCTGGAAGGGTTTGTTCGCGCCGCAGCATGTGAACTGCCGCGCGGGATCCGCATTAACCTGATTAGCCCGACGGTACTGACGGAATCCGCCGAAGCGTATGACGGATTCTTCCCCGGATTCGAAAGCGTTCCCGCCGCGACCGTGGCCCAGGCCTACCGCCGAAGCGTGGAAGGGGTGCAGAGCGGGAGGGTGTATAAGGTGGGTTACTGAGCCTTACGGGCGGCGATCAGCACCAGCATGGGGCGCTCCGCCTCTTCAGCCAATGCAGGCCAGGCGTCAATTTGCGCCTGCGTTGGTCCCCACTCATTGACTTCGCTTATCGTTAACCCGGCCTTGATCAGCGCGTTAAGCGTAGTGCCCAGCGTGCGGTGGTATTTAATCACCCCATCTGCCAGCCAGTTGCTGACGCGCTGGCTTTCGTCCTGATAATGGTTCACGCCCCAGAAGCGCTCGCCGCTGTCGTCCGTCAGCCAGCCCTGACGGGTGGCGCAGGTGTAAATCGGGTGCTCCATTGAGAACACCAGGCTACCGCCGGGTTTGAGCGCGCGCTGAACGCGGGCGAATAGCGTATCCAGCTCCGGCAGGTAGTGCAGCGCCAGCGAGCTGTAGACCAGATCGAGGCTGTTCTCGTTGAGCCTGAGAGATTCCAGATCGCTACGCTGATAGTGAATCTGTGGATCGACGGTAAGCTCCGCTGCGCGGGCGAGCATCTTTTCTGAGATATCGACCCCCGTGACGTCAGCAGCGCCCAGCTCACGCGCCCCGCGACAGAACCAGCCGTAGCCGCAGCCGAGATCGACGACCGATTTGCCGGTTAAATCCGGCAGCATGGCCTTGAGCGCGGGCCACTCCGGCGCGCCGTCCAGCCCCTGCACCGAGCGCGGAAGCCGGGCGTAGCCTTCGAAAAACGCCGGGTTGTCGTAGATGTTTTGTGCCATAGCAGATCCCTCTTTAAGAATGTGACTCCCAGTATATAGCATTGCCTGCGGCCTGATGCCCTCACCCCACCCCTCTCCCACAGGGAGAGGGAGAAATGCACGTCAACCCACCGAGCCCCAGACCAGATTTCCCTTATGGAACGTCGCGGTACGCGGCGAAATGCGCGCCACGGCCTCGGCGGAACAGGAGGCATCCACCAGCACAAAGCTGGCGTCGTCCTGCGCTTTCGGCCACACGCGCTCGCCTTTGTCGTTCAGCGGCAGCACGTCGCCGGTGGCGATACCGAGCGCGCGGGAGAGCGTCTGCTCGTTCGGGCGGATGTAGAGCTGCGCGTAAAGATTCGCTTTTTCCAGCATGTCCCCCAGGCCGTACGGCGACCAGTGGTCGATCACGCTGTCGGTGCCCGTCATCACAAACACACCTTTATCACGCAGCTGCTTCAGCGGCATGTGCAGAGTGCCAATCGGCACGGTGGAAGCGATGGTCACCTGCTGCGCCGCCATGCGGGTGGCGATCTCATCCACCTGCTGCTCGTTGAGCGTCGCCAGCGCGAAGGCGTGACTGATGGTCAGCTTGCCCTTCAGTGCCGGCGTTTTCTCCACGGTTTCCACCATATAGTTCACCGCCGCCACGCCCGCCGGGCTGGTTTCGTGCAGGTGAATGTCCACCCCTTTGTCATAATCCAGCGCAATCTGGAACATGGTGTCGAGGGATTTCTCCATCGCGCCGTCAACGCTGGTCGGATCCAGTCCGCCCACGTAGTGCGCCCCGGCCTGCATCGCCTCGCGCATCAGCTTTTCAGAGTTGGACAGCAGCAGGCCGTGCTGCGGAAAGGCAACGATTTCACAGTCAAAACCCGCTTTGCGGCGCGCCAGCACCGCCTGCAAATTTTCCAGGTTTTTCAGGCCAGAAACCGGCTCTATGTTGCAGTGGCTCCGGGCGATAGTTGACCCTTTCGACTGGATCAGGTCGATAAGCGCCTCCGCGCGTTCTTGCGTGTAGGGCTGTAGCTCCGGCAGCAGCTTCTGCTCAAGGCGGATCATGTCCTGAATGGTAGTGCCCGCCGGGCGATTCAGGGAGCGCCACGGACCGCCGTAGAAGGTTTTATCCAGGTGAATGTGCATGTCGCGCATCGCCGGAAGCATCAGCTTTTTACCCGCGTCGTAGTGTGGCAGGGTTGCGTCGGCGTGGCTGTTGTTGTCGCGAAGGGCGATGATTTTTCCGTCCTTGATCTCCAGCGTTTTCAGCTCGGTGCGGGTGCTCGTCGCCACGCTGCCGTCGAAGTTGAACCCGGCCTCCAACAGCACGTTGTCGAGGTAATAGTGTTTTGCGGTGATGCTCATCGGTTTGCCCGTCTCGCAGGTTGGCTTTGCGTTATCCGCAGCATACGCGACGGAGCCAGTCGCGCCAAACAGCGCGCAGGCGGTAACCATTTTTCCGCTCTGGCTAATAAATTCGCGGCGGCTTTTGTTTTCACTCATCTTTTCTTCCTTCATTAATAATATGGGTGCCCGTTTCCCCGCGCAGCGCCGCGGCAAGGCAGTCTGGCGAGGTAATGACCACGCGCTTGCCACCGTGTTTTAAAAATGCCAGCGAGGCGACGATTTTGGGCAGCATGCTGCCCGCCGGGAAGTGGCCTTCGTCCATGTAGCGCGTCATCTGCGCCACGTTTACGGTGTCCAGCGCCTGCTGATTCGGCTTGCCGAAGTGAACGCACACCTTCTCCACGCCGGTGGTGATCACCAGCACGTCGGCGTGGATCTCGCGTGCCAGCAGCGCGGTGGAGAGATCTTTATCAATCACTGCGTCGACGCTCTGATAATCTCCCTCTTCGCTGCGCACGACCGGGATACCGCCCCCACCCGCGCCGATCACCACGTACCCTTTTTGGGTCAGCGTCTTGATGGCATCCGCCTCGACAATTCGACGCGGCTGCGGCGACGCTACCACGCGGCGATAGCCCCGGCCGGAATCCTCGACAAAATGCCAGTCCGGGTGCGCGCGCTGCAGCTCGTCACGCTGCGCCTCGCTGAAGAACGCGCCGATCGGTTTCGTCGGATGCGTAAAGCCGGGATCGTTTTTATCCACCTCAACCTGGGTGACGACCGTGACCGCTTTTTGCTCCCCGCGCGCGGCCAGACGGTTGTTAAGCGCCTGCTGGATCAGGTAGCCGATCCCGCCCTGGGTATCCGCCACGCAGTTCGCCAGCGGGGTCAGCGGCAGCCCTTCCCGCTCGTGGGCAATTTCGGCGCGGCGCAAATCCAGCCCCACCTGCGGGCCGTTGCCGTGGGTGAGCACGATGTCATAGTCGGAGGCCAGCATATCCAGCACCGACTCGGCCACCGCTTTCACCGCCTGCGCCTGATGCTCAACCGACTGGCTGGCGTTGTCTTTGATAATGCTGTTGCCGCCGATGGCGACGACCATAAGCTCTTTCATACGTGTTCCTTCGCAACAGTAATTTCAGCGCTCGCAACTTCCCGGCTATCGAGAAAATGCTTCACCACAAACATGCCGCCCATCATCAGGTAGGCCGTGACGAACATCAGCGAACTGCCCTCGGCAAAGCCCACCACCGGGGCGTGGATCACCCCAAACAGCGCCAGTAACGCTCCGCCCGCCGCCGCAACGGCCCCGCGCAGCGGCTTGTTGATGATGGCGAAGATGGCGATACAGCCCCAGAGCATGCTGGCAAGCGGCGCGCCGTTGCCAAGATGCACTAACCCCTCGTAGTAAATGCCCTTGCTGTGCAGCACGTCGCTGCCGATTTTCGCCGCGCTGGTGCCTGCCGCCCCCATCACGCTGTTCATCATGGTTAGCGCCCAGTTAGCGATCCACGGGAACAGGCAGATGAAGATAACGGGCACCTCCACTTTCGGCGTCTCCCTCACCACCTGGTTGGCGGTGACGATGCCGATAAACACCAGAATCGGCACGATGGCGGTCATTGGAATGATGGCGAGCATAAACGCCCCCAACCCGAACAGCGGCACGATGAACATGGTCACGCCGGAGGCCAGCGTGTAGCCGATGCTGGCGCCCATCGCTTTCCAGCCTGGGTGGCCGACGTAGACCGTGACCGGGAACGGGTTGCCCATCAGGCAACCGAGCATGGAGGCCAGACCGTTCGCCAGCATCACCTTGCGGGTCGGGTATTCATCCCCTGCCGCGTGGGCGCTTTCGATGTTCTCGAGGTCAAAGATGTAGTTCGCCAGCCCCAACGGTACGGCAGAAGCAAGATACGGCAGCGCGTGCGGCAGCCCCTGCATAAAGCTGTCCACATGCACTTCCGGCGGGTTAAAGCCGAAGGATGACATGGACGCTTTAATCGCTTCCGGGCTTTGCAGACCCGAGAGCCACGCTAGCGCCGTTCCGGCAACCAGCAACAGCAGACCGGTCGGGATTTTGGCGAAAATCGGCTTTTTACCGAACCAGTTAATAAAGATCAGCAGCAGGACGATGAACGACACGGTCGGCGCTTCGAACGCCTGCAGCATCGGGTTCATCGCCAGCAGCAGCAGGCCCAAACCGGAGAGGCACGACAGCAGCACGGTACGCGGGATCATCTTGCGGATGGTTTCCCCTAAAAACGAACCGCCCGCGAGGATCATCGCTTCTACGAAACACCACACCAGGCCAATCTGAATGGCGAACTCCGCATCGCCCGTTTGCTGATACACCGGCATCAGCACCAGGAAGGTCACGGTAAAAATTGACGGCGCGCTGGGGCCGGACGGCAGCGCGGTGACGTCCGTTCGCCCGGTGGCGCGCGCCATTTGCATGCCAAACCAGGCGTAGCAGAGGCTCGCCACCAGTACCGCCAGCCCGAAGGCCGGCGCGATGCGTCCATAAACAATCTCCTTCGGGATGCCGACGACAAAAATGAGCAACCCCATCATGGTCAGCAAATTGGTCAGGTTGTTGGTCATCAACCCGAAATACGCCGCCCAGTCACCTCTTTTCCACTCCAGTTTCATGTTTTTCATGGATGCATGCCTTATAAAAAGTAGCGATCGCGGAAGGTCAACAGCGCCTTTTCAAAACAGCTAAACGGCGGGTGAACGATGCCCGCCCCAATCATGCCGATGCCCGCGTCTTTGTGGGCAATGGCGGTGTTAATGACCGGCAGAATGCCGCTACCCGCGACTCTGGTGATGTCGATGGCGGTCGGGATGCCCATAAACGAGAGCAGCGGAATGGTGACGTTCGGGTTTTCGCCGAGGGTGATTTCGCGCATCTGGCGAGAAAAATCGATGGCTTCCTCCACCGTGCCGCCCACCAGCGCAACGATGGCCGGGGCCGTCGCCATCGCAAAGCCGCCGATGCCATAGGTTTCGGTGATGGCGCTGTCGCCGATGTCCAGCCCGGAATCTTCCGGCTTGTAACCTGCGAACATCGGACCGATCACCTGCTGCGCCGGGCCGGTGAACCATTGTCCCGACAGGCCAGAAATGCGCAGGCCGAACTCATAGCCGTTGCGCGCCATGGTGGTGACGACGGTGCTGTACTCAATGCCATGGGCGGCGTCCAGCGCGGCCTTACACATTGCCATCCACGTCGGGCCGGAGAAGTAGTCGCTGCTGGCGACAAACTCAAATACCTCGCGCTGCTGCTCCACCGGATAGCCCGCCTGAATCAGCCCCGGCGTCAGCGCCTGGATCAGCAGCGTGGTGCCCGCGTTGTTGCGGTTGTGGCACTCGTCGCCCATGTGCAGCGCCTGCGCCAGCATCAGGCGCAGGTCGATTTCGCCGATAATCTTCATCGCGTCGCGCAGCATCGGGCCGAGCACGTCGCGCATCCAGTTCAGGCGGTCGATCACGCTCTGGTCGTTGGCCCCCATGCGCAGGATCTTCGCCATCTGCTCGCTGAGGTTGGTGAACGCGCGGTTGCCGTAGGTTTTGTTCTCCACGATGTGCATAAACATCGACGCGGAGGTGACGCCCGCCATCGAGCCCACGCAGTCGTGCTCGTGGCACGGCGAGAACGTAATATCTCCCGAGGCGGCGAGCCTTGCCGCGTCGTCCAGGTCTTTCGCCAGCCCTTCAAACACCAGCGCCCCGGTGACCGCCCCCTTCATCGCCCCGCACATGTTTTCCCAGGAAACCGGCGGACCAGCATGCAAAATGGTGGTGCGGGTCATGCCCGGCACAACGTTAATGGCCTGATCAAAACCTACCAGCACCGGATGGGACTGAATAATGCGCTCAAGGGCGATGTGGTTGGCGGCGGCGATTTTCTCCGCCAGCGGTTTTTCCGCCAGCTGGTCGAGCGCCTCCACGACCTGCATATTGCCCTGCCCCGGCGGCGTCCAGTCGAGCTGGGTGACAGGAACGTGCTGTTTTTTGAGATCGTCGCTGAACATCGCAATGCCGACGTTAATCACGTTCAGCGGCTGGTTGAATAAGGTGGTCATTATGCTTTCTCCCCTTTGCAGACAAATTCGCGCGCCAGTAATCCGGTATTGGTGCTGCTGCTGGCCCAGATGACGCCTGCGTCAGTCAGCAGCTGGCACTGCTGCGCCAGCGACTGCGGATCCTGATCGGTGCCGAGCACGTAGCCGAGAATTTCCAGCGGACGGTTATCGGCCTTCGCGATGGCCTGCGCCTCTTTGATGGCATCGATCATCACGCCGACCGGATCCTCGTGCGCGCCGAAGCCCAGCACGAAATCCATCACGATGACGCCCACCTCAGGATCGCGCGCCTCCTGCAGCAGGCGGCTGATGCGGTTGGTCGGGTCGATCATCGGGTGCGGCTTGCCGTTGGTGAAGTCGTCGTCGCCGAAGTCGAGGAAGGTGTGGGCTTTACTGGCATTGATGTCGCTCAGGCGCTTAGCCGGATCCGGCTGGATGTTGCTGTAAACATCGTCAAATTTCTCCAGCGCGGCAAACATCGCTTCGTCGCACAGGGTGCCGCCGCAGAACAGGCCGCGAATATACTTCTGCTGCGGCGTCAGGCGGGCGCGTACCTCTTCAATCAGCGGCCAGTTGAGCGGATGCAGGTCAAGGGACTCTTTTTTGATGCCGGTAAGCAAGACCGTCTTCAGAGCCGCCTCTTTGGTACCGCGGGCAAACTGCAGGCCGTCTTCATCGGCGGGCGGTTCGCTGCGGCCGAGGAAGCAGACAACCACCGGCTTGCGGCAGGCACGCGCGCGGGCCAGCACCTTTTCTGCCACGGCAGGAGCCGCTGGTTTGGAGATCAGCGCAATCACCTGGGTCGCGTCGTCCGCTTCCAGCATGTCGATGGCGTCGAGCATCATCAGGCCGCCGATTTTCTCGCTGAGATCGCGCCCGCCAGTGCCAATCAGCTGCGACACGCCGCCGCCGAATTCGTGAATGCGCACGCTCAGCTCCTGGCTCCCGGTGCCGGAGGCGCCGACGATGCCAATCGAGCCGCGGCGCACCGCGTTAGCAAAGCACAGCCCCGCGCCGTTGATGATGGCAGTGCCGCAGTCCGGCCCCATCATCAGCAATCCTTTCTGGTGCGCCAGCTGCTTCAGCGCCAGCTCGTCGTCGAGCGACACGTTATCGGAAAAGAGCATGACGTTAAGATCGTTTTCCAGCGCCTGCCGCGCTTCGCGGGCGGCGAAGGTGCCGTTGACGGAAATCACCGCGAGGTTGCTGTCCGGACGATGGGTTTTGGCGCTGGCAATTGTGGCGTAGCGCGCTTCATGGGAACCCGTGCTCTCTTTACGCGTGAATAACGCTTCAATAGCGGCCAGGGTTTCATCATTCGCCGCGTCGCCTTTAATCACGATCATCAGGTCGCCGTTTTTGGCGTCCGATAATTCCGGCGTCAGCAGCCCGAGATTTTTTAATACGCCTTTATTCATTTCCGTCGCCATCGCCACAAACGCCTGCTCGACGCCCGGTAATTTATTGGCTTTGGTAGAAACCGACATCAATGACACCGAATCAAAATATGTATTCTTTTTTATGACGATTTTCGTTGGCATTATTTTCTCCTGAACGCGGATAAAAGGGGGCCGCCGTCGTGCAGAATGCACGTCGGTAAAAATACTGTTTGAATTAACGGCCAGCCGGAAGTGGCTGGCCGAATGCGTTATGCGCCCGCCGCCAGCAGCAGGTCAGCTATTGCATCGAAACCTTTTTCCCGCGCCAGTTCGAGCGGGGTTTTGCCATATTTATCGGTCATGTGCGGGTTCGCGCCGTGGTCCAGCAACAGCTTCACAATTTCCTGCTGCTTCGCGCCGCCGTCGTTGAGCACGATGGCTTCCAGCAGCGGCGTCCAGCCGACAAAGTTGGTGTGGTTAACGTTGATATCGGTTTTTTCCAGCAGCTCGCGGACGATCTCAACGTGACCCTTTTCACTGGCAGGGGTAATGCCCACGCCGCCGAAGCGCGTCAGACGGTCAAGATCCGGATTCGCCGGAAGGACAATACGCAGCAGGGTTAAATCGTTAGTCAGGCAGCTGATGAGGAAAGGGTTAAAGCAGGTCTGATCCTGTTTATCAATATCCGCCCCGGCGGCGATTAATAACTCTACGCAGGAATAATGCTTTTTCAGGCTGGCAATAATAACCGCCGTTCTTTTCTGGCGGTTGGTGGCGTTAATATCCACGCCTTTCTCCAGACAGGCTTTTAGCGCATCGCTATTGCCCTCTTCTGCCGCCAGCAGAAATTCAGTAACGAGTTCAGTTGCAGACATATTCAGACTCCTGATGTTTGTATTTCTGTTGACCTGAGAATAGCAACAGCCTGGTCATAAAAGAATCCGCTTAAAAAGGATTCATCGACAGTCAATTCATTGTTGAGGTAAATTCAACAGTCCGGCTAAAACGTGCGTCTGTGCAACCTTTTTCTTATGTTTCACCGCTTTTTAGCGCGCCAGCCTGCATTATGCTTATGTCTGATGAAGCCTTGCCGAGTGCGGACTTCGGCAAATAGTCAGAACTGTGATCGGCTTCAAATGCGTTGTAACAGCGTTGTTAAAATATGTTCAAAACTGATGGCTGAAGGGAGTGAGATATGAATTCCATCTTTACCGAAGAAAATCTGCTGGCCTTCACCACCGCGGCGCGCTTCGGCAGCTTCAGCAAAGCCGCCGCCGAACTGGGCGTGACGACCTCTGCCATCAGTTACACCATTAAGCGCATGGAGACCGGGCTGGACGTGGTGCTGTTTGTACGCAACACGCGCAGCATTGAGCTGACCGAATCCGGGTTTTACTTTTACCGTAAGGCCACCGACCTGCTGAATGACTTCCACGCCATCAAGCGCGGGATTGATACCATTTCACAGGGCATTGAGGCGCGGGTGCGCATCTGTATTAATCAGCTTTTGTATACCCCGCGCCACACCGCCAGGCTGCTGCAGGTGCTAAAAAAACAGTTTCCCACCTGCCAGATTACGGTGACGACCGAGGTCTACAACGGCGTCTGGGATTCGATCATCAACAATCAGGCCAATATCGCGATTGGCGCGCCGGATACCCTGCTCGACGGCGGCGGGATTGATTACACCGAGATCGGCGCCATTCGCTGGGTCTTTGCCATCGCGCCGGAACATCCCCTCGCCTTTGTTCCCGAACCGATAGCGGAGAGCCAGCTGCGCCTGTACCCCAACATCATGGTGGAAGATACTGCGCATACCATTAACAAGAAGGTCGGCTGGCTGCTGCACGGACAGGAGGCCATTCTGGTGCCGGATTTCAACACCAAGTGCCAGTGTCAGATCCTGGGTGAAGGGATTGGCTTTTTGCCGGAATACATGGCGAGGGAGGCGGTGGAGGATGGGCTACTGATAACGCGGCGCATCAACAACCCGCGTCAGGACTCGCGCATGCTGCTTGCCACGCAGCATGCGGCGACCGGCCAGGTGACGCGCTGGATCAAACAGCAGTTTGGTCCAGCGGGCGTGCTGACGAGCATCTATAGCGATTTACTGTGGCGCGCTTAGCTTTTGGTTTGGACCCAAAACGCGTGGATAAGACCGGGAATATAGCCCAGTAAGGTCAGAAGAATATTCAGGATAAACGCCCAGCCAAACCCTTTACCAAGCAGCACGCCCAGTGGAGGAAGAATAATCGTAAAAACAATACGCCAAAAACCCATAAAGTCTCCCTGCAAGCTAACCAGTTGAAAATAAAAAGAGTATCTACTCTAAGCGTAGCCAGTTTATCGGCTTATGCCATAGTGCTCCCTCCCTTTTACCCTCTTTTACGCTTTTGACACTGGTTTAACAGGACCATTTAGTTTAGCATTTACTTAATTAAGAAAACACTAAACTAATATGACCGAACTCGAACAACTTCAGGCCAGCGCAGGGCAGGCCGCCGCGCTTTTGAAAGCGATGAGCAATCCGCGTCGGCTGCTGATCCTGTGCACATTATGTGGCGCACCAGGCACCAGCGCGGGCGATCTGGCGCGCGCCACAGGGCTTAGCCCCTCCGCCACATCGCAGCATCTGGCGCGTATGCGTGAGGAAGGGCTTATCGACAGCACCCGCGAGGCGCAGCGCATTCTCTATTTCATTAAAAACGATGCGGTGCATCAGCTCATCAGCACCCTGAAAACCCTTTATTGCCCGTAAGGAGCCGCTATGTCACTTCCACTGATTACCCCGCAACAGGCCAACGCCCGCGTGGCTGAGGGGGCGAGACTGATCGATATTCGTGATGCCGACGAATATGCCCGCGAGCATATTTCCGGGGCACAGTCGGTGCCGCTGGATACGCTACCCGGCGGGCTTAACGCGCGGGCAGGTGAAACGGTGATTTTCCACTGCCAGTCCGGCGCCCGTACCGCAGGGAACGCTGTCCGCCTTGCGCAGGCCGCCGGGCCCGCTCAGGCATTTGTTGTCGAGGGTGGCATTCAGGGCTGGAAACAGGCGGGCCTGCAGACCATCGAAGATAAAGCCCAGCCGCTCCCGCTGATGCGTCAGGTGCAAATTGCCGCCGGGCTATTGATTCTCTGCGGCGTGGTGCTGGGCTACAGCGTCTCTGAGGGCTTTTTCCTGCTTAGCGGTTTTGTGGGTGCCGGGCTGCTGTTCGCAGGTCTGACGGGATTTTGCGGCATGGCGCGGCTGTTAAAGGTGATGCCATGGAACCGGCGTACCTCATAAGCAGTAATCAATGAATTACGCTGTACCCGCCGCCAGACGTGGGCTAAGGTGAAGATCGCTAAAACAATGAGGAGGTCATATGTTTTCTGTTGGTGATTATGTGCAGCCGCGTAAAGGCGGTCCAAAGCTGAAGGTGCTTGAAGTAGATGGTGAAAGCGTGGTGGCGGTACAGGCCAGCAATGAACAGGGTGAGAAATATACCCTCAAGGCCGCAGACCTGGCGCTCTATACCGAAGAAGGCGATTTCGGCGTCTGCTGAACAGATAACCGGGCGGACTCTTCCGCCCGGCCTGCGGATTAGATCAGAAAATCATCCAGTGATTTACCGTTTGCCAGCGCGCTGGCAATAGGTTTCGGCGTGCGGCCCTGACCGGTCCACGTTTTTTCTTCACCGTTCTGGTCGATAAAACGGTATTTCGCTTCACGCGGCTTGCGCTTTTTCACCGGCTTACCCGCCTGCGCCAGTTCTGAACCCAGCAGGTCGGTCGGAGAAATACCATCGGCTTTCATCAGTTCCAGCAGAGCATTAATTTTTTCCTGCTGTTCAGCGCGCTGCTGCTCTAATTCCGCCAGCTCATTGCGTTTCTCTTCAGTAACGACCCTGACTTTTCCCAGCATTTCCTCAAGAACGTCCAGGGATAATTCACGCGCCATCGCGCGCAGAGTTCGGATATTATTAAGATTCTGTAACGTCAAAGACATATTATTTGAAAACCTTTTCTTTGGGGTAAATAGATAAATCGGGCACAGAATAATTCATTTCAGTTGAAATATCTACCCAGGGGTCTGTGCGGGCATAAGTGTAAATATATTTAAATATCACCGTTAATAATAGCGCATAACGTTTGTGGGAAACCGGCAGCTCCAATCACCGAATCAATATAAATGGTCAACTTTAATCCAAATCTCAGCATACTGCGCTCCCGTCAGGAGAGCGGATTTATGCCTCAGAAGCAAAAAACATTAACATATTGATTTATAAAGATAATATCTTGAATAAGACAGATTATAACGAACCAGACAAAAAACAACCAATTTTAGAGAATTTTGTGGTCAAAAGACGATTAAATAAAAATTAATCACTAGTTGTTAGTTCAAACGTAGAGATATACGCTATACACGTCAAACAAACCAACCTAAAGCACTAATCGCTGAAGGAAAACCGATTCCACTGCGTTCTTCTCAAGGAGTTCAGACATGTTCTCGCCGCAATCTCGCCTGCGCCACGCGGTGGCGGATACTTTCGCGATGGTTGTCTACTGTTCCGTTGTGAACATGCTGATTGAAATATTCCTCTCCGGAATGACCTTCGAGCAGTCACTTTCGTCTCGCCTGGTGGCGATCCCGGTCAATATTATTATCGCCTGGCCTTACGGGTTATACCGCGATGCGGTCATGCGTTTCGCGCGCCGTATTAGCCCGGCTGGCTGGATGAAAAACCTTGCCGACGTGCTGGCGTACGTCACGTTCCAGTCTCCGGTCTACGTGGCTATTTTGCTGACAGTGGGCGCGGACTGGCACCAGATCGCCGCAGCGGTCAGTTCAAATATCGTGGTATCCATGCTGATGGGTGCGGTATACGGCTATTTCCTCGACTACTGCCGCCGCCTGTTTAAGGTCAGCCAGTACAGCCAGGCAAAAGCGTGATGTGAAGCGACTGGCGAAAGCCAGTCGCAGCTTTACTGTACGTCGCCAAACAGTCCCTTCAGAAACCGCTCCAGCGCCATACGCGAACTAAAACCGTGCGGAATACCATAATGTTCATGCCGTTCACCGCCTAAATAGAGCGGAAATTGCTGATAGTGATCGCAGGTTTTAATATCCGAGGCAGGCTCAGCAAATGACAGACTTCTGTCTTTCAGCGTCGGGTGAATAATGAGAGCGGTACGTCCCATCCTGGCTTCACGATTAACATAAACATAATTCTCGCCGCGGCGATATCCATACGCTTTTGGCGTCACCTCATCCATGGTGAATCCCTCTTTTTCAAGAACGCGTGCCACCTCGTCAGGTCGTAAATACATATCTTTTCCTCGTTATCTTTTCCTGCCCGGCAACCTTACAGTAATCAGCATTAGCAGGGCTTTCAGAATAGTCCATAAACTGGCTGATAACGCGTGACGCGCTTCAGGTATTAAATTTCTGAACTAAACTAAACGGGAACACAAAATTACGGAGGATCGTATGTTTAACAGACCGAACCGAAACGATATTAACGACGACGCGCAGGATATTCGTAATGATGTCAGCCAATTAGCGGACACGCTGGAGGAAGTGCTGAAATCCTGGGGCTCCGATGCGAAGGATGAAGCAGATGCCGCGAAACGTAAGGCTCAGTCTCTGCTCCGTGAAACCCGCGCCCGTATGAACGGACGTTCACGCGCCACGCAGGCTGCCTGCGACATGGCCAGCTGTGCAACCACCTTCGTGCGCGAAAAACCACTTTGTACGCTGGGAACGGTGGCGGCGGTCGGCATTTTTGTCGGAGCCCTGCTCAGCCTGCGTAAGTAAGCCCCGTTCTCAACCCCGGTAGCCTCAGGCGCCGGGGCTTTTTTATGCCTGCAAGCCTGAGAAACCCGTACAGCCCGCCCTGCCCCGCTGTGCTCATCACTCAGGCAATATCAATCTAAATTTCCCATATCTTGTATGGTTGAATCTTTTATCAACTACATCTAGTATTCCTTTTAGAAAGACACACAACCTATGACGCGTTAACTCGCGCCGTTTTCTCATTCTAAATGGAAATACGAATCATGAGCATTATTATTTACACTCGTAACAATTGTGTTCAGTGTCACGCCACCAAACGGGCGATGGAGAGCCGAGGCGTGGCGTTTGAGATGGTGAATATCGACCTGGTGCCCGATGCCGCAGATACCCTGCGCGCACGGGGTTTCCGCCAGCTTCCGGTAGTGATTGCCGGGGAGACAAGCTGGTCTGGCTTTCGCCCGGACATGATTAACCGCCTGAGCGCGCAGGCCACGCGTGCATGAGCAGTCTGGTCTACTTTTCCAGCAGCTCGGAAAACACGCTTCGGTTTATGGAGCGTCTCGGGCTGCCCGCGGTACGCATTCCGCTCAACGAGTGGGAGCGTATTCAGGTAGACGAACCTTACATTCTGGTGGTGCCCAGCTATGGCGGGGGCGGTACGGCGGGAGCGGTGCCTCGCCAGGTGATCCGCTTTCTGAACGATCCTCATAACCGGGAGCTGATTCGGGGCGTGATCGCGGCGGGGAATCGTAATTTCGGCGATGCCTTCGGCCGTGCCGGGGATGTTATCTCTCAAAAATGCGGCGTGCCGTATCTCTATCGTTTTGAACTGATGGGGACACAGCAGGACGTAGAAAACGTGCGTAAAGGAGTGAACGAATTTTGGCAACGACAACCGCAGAACGGGTGATTCAGGCGACGCCGGACTACCACGCATTAAACGCCATGCTTAACCTCTATGACCGGGAGGGGCGCATCCAGTTTGGCAAAGATCACGAGGCGGTGGACGCCTTTTTTGCTGCCCACGTACGCCCGAACAGCGTGACCTTCGCGAGCCAGAATGAGCGTCTCGACTATCTGGTTAACGAGGGTTACTACGAGGAGCGCGTCCTGGCCCGCTACGATCGCCCCTTCGTGGTAAAACTGTTTGAACGCGCCCACGCCAGCGGTTTTCGTTTTCAGACCTTCCTCGGCGCGTGGAAGTACTACACCAGCTACACCCTGAAAACCTTCGACGGCAAACGCTACCTGGAAAGCTTTGAAGATCGCACCGTGATGGTGGCGCTGACGCTGGCCCAGGGTGATGAAGCGCTGGCGGAACAGCTAACCGACGAGATCCTCTCTGGCCGCTTCCAGCCCGCCACGCCGACCTTTCTCAACTGCGGAAAAGCCCAGCGTGGCGAGCTGGTCTCCTGCTTCCTGCTGCGTATTGAAGACAATATGGAGTCGATTGGCCGTGCGGTGAATTCGGCGCTACAGCTGTCGAAACGCGGCGGCGGCGTGGCGTTTCTGCTCTCGAACCTGCGGGAGGCAGGCGCGCCGATTAAGCGCATCGAAAACCAGTCCTCCGGCGTCATCCCGGTGATGAAGATGCTGGAAGATGCCTTCTCATACGCCAACCAGCTTGGCGCACGTCAGGGCGCGGGCGCGGTTTATCTGCACGCGCACCACCCGGACATTCTGCGTTTTCTGGATACCAAACGTGAAAACGCCGACGAAAAGATCCGCATCAAAACCCTGTCGCTCGGCGTGGTGATCCCGGATATCACGTTTAAGCTGGCTAAAGAGAATGCCGACATGGCGCTCTTCTCACCGTATGACGTTGAGCGGATTTACGGCAAAGCCTTTGGCGACGTGGCGATAAGCGAGCTGTACGACGAGCTGGTGGCCGACGATCGCATTCGCAAAAAATACCTCAACGCCCGCGATTTCTTCCAGACGCTGGCCGAAATTCAGTTTGAATCCGGCTATCCGTACATCATGTTTGAGGACACGGTGAACCGCGCCAACCCGATTGCCGGGCGCATCAACATGAGCAACCTGTGCTCGGAGATTTTGCAGGTCAACAGCGCGTCCAGCTTCGACGAGAACCTGGACTATGCGGAGATCGGCAAAGATATCTCCTGCAACCTTGGTTCGCTGAATATTGCCCACACCATGGATTCGCCGGATTTTGGCCGCACGGTAGAAACCGCCATTCGCGGGCTGACGGCGGTCTCCGACATGAGCCACATCCGCAGCGTGCCGTCCATTGAGGCGGGCAACGCCGCGTCGCATGCCATCGGCCTTGGGCAGATGAACCTGCACGGCTATCTGGCGCGGGAAGGCATCGCCTACGGCAGCCCGGAGGGGCTGGATTTCACCAATCTCTATTTCTACACCGTCACCTGGCACGCGCTGCATACGTCGATGCTGCTGGCGCGCGAGCGCAGCCAGCGGTTCGCGGGTTTTGAGCAGTCGCGCTACGCCAGCGGAGAGTATTTCAGCCAGTATCTGGAAGGCGACTGGCAGCCGAAAACCGAAAAAGTGCGCGAACTGTTCACCCGCGCGGGGATTACCCTGCCGACGCGCGAGATGTGGCAGCAGTTACGTGACGACGTGATGCGCTACGGCATTTATAACCAGAACCTGCAGGCCGTGCCGCCGACCGGTTCGATTTCCTACATCAACCACGCCACGTCGAGCATTCACCCGATCGTGTCGAAAATTGAAATCCGCAAGGAAGGCAAAACCGGGCGCGTTTACTACCCTGCACCGTTTATGACCAACGAGAACCTGGCGCTCTATCAGGACGCGTACGAAATCGGCCCGGAAAAAATCATCGATACCTACGCCGAGGCCACGAAGCATGTGGACCAGGGGCTGTCGCTGACGCTCTTCTTCCCGGACACCGCCACCACGCGGGATATCAACAAAGCGCAGATCTACGCCTGGAAGAAAGGCATCAAAACGCTGTACTACATTCGCCTGCGCCAGCTTGCGCTGGAAGGCACCGAAATCGAAGGCTGCGTGTCCTGCGCGCTGTAAGGAGAAAGGATGAAACTGTCACGCGTGAGTGCCGTTAACTGGAACAAAATCCAGGACGATAAAGACCTGGAAGTATGGAACCGCCTGACCAGCAACTTCTGGCTGCCGGAAAAGGTGCCGCTCTCCAACGATATTCCGGCCTGGCAGACGCTGAGCCACGCCGAACAGCAGCTGACGATCCGCGTCTTTACCGGCCTGACGCTGCTGGACACCATTCAGAATACCGTGGGGGCCCCCGCACTGATGAGCGACGCGCTGACGCCGCATGAAGAGGCAGTGATGTCGAACATCAGCTTTATGGAAGCGGTGCATGCCCGCTCTTACAGCTCGATTTTCTCCACCCTCTGCCAGACCAAAGACGTGGACGCTGCCTACGCCTGGAGCGAAGAGAGCGCGTCGTTGCAGCGCAAGGCGGAGCTGGTGCTGGAATATTACCGCGCCGACGAGCCGCTGAAGAAGAAGATCGCCAGCGTGTTTCTGGAATCTTTCCTCTTCTATTCCGGCTTCTGGCTGCCGATGTACTGGTCGAGCCGGGGCAAGCTCACCAACACCGCCGACCTGATCCGCCTCATCATTCGTGATGAAGCGGTGCACGGGTATTACATCGGCTATAAATATCAGAAAGGGCTGGAGAAAGTCAGCCCGGAAAAACGCGACGAACTCAACGATTTTGCCCTCGATTTGCTGATGGATCTGTACGATAACGAGCTGAGCTATACCGAAGAGCTGTACGCCGGAACAGGCTGGGAAGAGGACGTAAAAGCGTTCCTCTGCTACAACGCCAACAAGGCGCTGATGAACCTGGGCTACGAGGCGCTTTTCCCGCCGGAGATGGCGGAGGTAAACCCGGCAATCCTCGCGGCGCTGTCGCCGAATGCCGACGAAAACCACGATTTCTTCTCCGGGTCTGGCTCGTCGTACGTAATGGGAAAAGCGGTGGAGACGGAAGATGAGGACTGGGATTTTTAATATAATGAATTAACGTTCATTAATTAAATATAATCGCATTATTTTCACACTACAATTTCACCAGACACTACACTGTAATTTCCCCGTCATATTCGCCTGAATCACACCGATTCAGGCGAAATTTCCCGATGCAGCAGCAAAAAAATGAGAAAAATTCAACGTACCCCCAGCCCTTTATTCATGGGAAATGCAGCCGTTTCGCTTGTGGCAAAATTCGCGCTTACGGCGGACTCAGGGTTGTCTCAGATTCTCAGTATGTTAGGGTTATGCCCGTTAACAATTTACCATGGTAATCATATCGACATAAACAAATAACAGGACACTCTCTATTGCATGGCAATTAAATTAGAAGTGAAAAATCTTTATAAAGTATTTGGCGAGCATCCGCAGCGCGCATTCAAATATATTGAGAAAGGCCTTTCGAAAGAGCAAATTCTGGAAAAAACCGGGCTATCGCTTGGCGTTAAAGACGCCAGTCTGGCCATTGAAGAAGGCGAGATTTTTGTCATCATGGGGTTATCCGGTTCGGGTAAATCCACTATGGTTCGCCTTCTCAATCGCCTGATTGAACCCACCCGCGGGCAGGTGCTGATTGACGGCGTGGATATCGCCAGAATATCAGACGCAGAGCTTCGCGAGGTGCGCAGAAAGAAGATCGCAATGGTGTTCCAGTCATTCGCGCTGATGCCGCATATGACGGTGCTGGATAATACCGCCTTTGGCATGGAATTAGCCGGTACGCCCGCTCAGGAACGTCAGGAAAAAGCCCTGGACGCCCTGCGTCAGGTTGGGCTTGAGAATTATGCGCATGCGTACCCGGATGAACTTTCTGGCGGGATGCGTCAGCGCGTGGGATTAGCCCGCGCATTAGCCATTAATCCAGACATATTATTAATGGATGAAGCCTTCTCCGCGCTCGATCCGTTAATTCGCACCGAGATGCAGGATGAGCTGGTAAAATTACAGGCCAGACATCAGCGCACGATCGTTTTTATTTCCCATGATTTAGATGAAGCCATGCGTATTGGCGACCGAATTGCGATTATGCAAAATGGGGAAGTGGTGCAGGTCGGCACGCCAGATGAAATTCTAAATAATCCGGCAAATGATTATGTCCGCACCTTCTTCCGCGGCGTGGATATTAGTCAGGTCTTTAGCGCTAAAGATATTGCTCGCCGAACCCCGAACGGCATTATCCGCAAAACGCCAGGCTTCGGCCCGCGATCCGCGCTGAAGCTGCTGCAGGACGAAGACCATGAATACGGTTATCTGGTTGAACGCGGCAATAAATTTGTCGGCGTTGTCTCCATCGACTCCCTGAAAACCGCACTCAGCGAAAACCAGGGAATCGATGCGGCGTTGATTGACGCTCCGCTTGCCGTGGACGCTGAAACGCCGCTCAGCGAGTTGCTCTCCCACGTGGGTCAGGCGCCGTGCGCCGTGCCGGTCGTCGGTGAGGAACAACAGTACGTCGGCATCATCTCAAAACGGATGCTGCTGCAGGCTTTAGATCGCGAGGGGGCAAACAATGACCGATCAAACTAACCCGTGGGGCACCACAGAAGCTGCGGACAACGCTGCGCAATCCGCCGACGCGTGGGGCTCCACGCCAGCACCTGCCGACGGTGGCGGTACGGCGGACTGGCTGAACAGCGCACCCGCGCCTGCGCCGGAGCACTTCAATATTATGGATCCGTTCCATAAGACGCTGATCCCTCTGGACAGCTGGGTCACGGAAGGGATCGACTGGGTGGTCACCCACTTCCGTCCGGTCTTTCAGGGTATCCGCGTCCCGGTGGATTACATCCTGAATGGCTTCCAGCAGCTGATGCTGGGCATGCCAGCGCCCGTAGCGATTATCCTGTTCTCGCTGATCGCCTGGCAGTTCGGTAGCGCGGGTATGGGAGTCGCCACGCTGATCTCCCTGATTGCCATCGGCGCGATTGGCGCCTGGTCACAGGCGATGATCACCCTGGCGCTGGTGCTGACCGCCCTGCTCTTTTGCATTGTCATCGGGCTACCGATGGGGATCTGGCTGGCACGCAGCCCACGGGCGGCGAAGATTATTCGTCCCCTGCTGGATGCGATGCAGACCACCCCGGCGTTCGTTTACCTGGTGCCTATCGTAATGCTGTTCGGCATCGGTAACGTGCCAGGCGTGGTGGTGACCATTATCTTCGCCCTGCCGCCGATTATCCGTCTGACCATTCTGGGCATTAACCAGGTGCCGGCGGATCTGATTGAGGCATCGCGTTCGTTCGGCGCCAGCCCGCGCCAGATGCTGTTTAAGGTTCAACTCCCGCTGGCGATGCCGACCATTATGGCAGGCGTTAACCAGACGCTGATGCTGGCCCTGTCGATGGTCGTCATTGCCTCGATGATCGCCGTTGGCGGTCTCGGCCAGATGGTGCTGCGCGGTATTGGTCGTCTCGATATGGGGCTGGCCACCGTCGGCGGCGTCGGGATTGTGATCCTCGCCATTATTCTTGACCGCCTGACCCAGGCTGTCGGTCGTGATTCCCGCAGTCGCGGCAACCGTCGCTGGTACACCACCGGCCCTGTCGGGTTACTCGCCCGCCCATTTATAAAATAAGGAACAACGATGCGACATAGCGTACTTTTTGCCTCAGCGTTTGCCACCCTTGTCTCCACCAGCGCGTTTGCCGCTGACCTGCCGGGCAAAGGCATTACCGTGCAGCCGGTGCAGAGCACCATTTCGGAAGAGAGCTTCCAGACCCTGATCGTCAGCCGCGCGCTGGAGAAGCTGGGCTATACGGTCAACACGCCGAGCGAAGTGGATTACAACGTGGGCTATACCTCGATTGCCTCCGGTGACGCCACCTTTACCGCGGTGAACTGGCAGCCGCTACATGACGACATGTATGCCGCCGCCGGTGGCGACAAAAAATTCTACCGCGAAGGCACCTTTGTGACCGGTGCTGCGCAGGGATACCTGATTGATAAGAAAACCGCCGATAAGTACCACATCACCAACATTGAACAGCTGAAAGATCCGAGGATCGCCAGACTGTTCGACACCAACGGTGACGGTAAAGCCGACATGATGGGCTGCTCGCCGGGCTGGGGCTGTGAAGCGGTGATTAACCACCAGAACAAAGCGTTCGATCTGGCAAAAACGGTCGACGTGAGCCACGGCAACTACTCGGCGATGATGGCCGACACCATTGCCCGCTTTAAAGAAGGCAAGCCGGTGATCTACTACACCTGGACGCCGTACTGGGTGAGCGACGTGCTGAAGCCGGGCAAAGACGTGGTGTGGCTGCAGGTGCCGTTCTCCGCCCTGCCGGGCGAGCAGAAAAATATCGACACCAAACTGCCGAACGGCATGAACTACGGCTTCCCGGTGAACACCATGCACATCGTGGCTAACAAAGCCTGGGCGGAGAAAAACCCGGCGGCGGCGAAGCTGTTCTCGGTGATGAAGCTCCCGCTGGCGGACATCAATGCCCAGAACGCGATGATGCATGCGGGCAAATCCTCTGAGGCCGATGTGAAAGGCCACGTGGACGGCTGGATCAAAGCCCACCAGCAGCAGTTTGATGGCTGGGTGAAAGAGGCGCTGGACGCGCAGAAGTAAAAAATACAACACAACCTAACCCCTCACCCTAACCCTCTCCCCAAAGGGGAGAGGGGACTTTATACACCCTCTCCCCTTTGGGGAGAGGGCTGGGGTGAGGGGGCTTAACCGCACAAACACACACATAACAATCCCCCAACATTCACAATCATTAGCTATTATGGTTCCCGGAAAAATAATCACTTAACTCACGATCCCTGAACCTAATGACTAAAACAACTCAAGGGCTTAGCCCCGCACTTATCCTTTTAATGTCCGTGGCAACAGGTCTGGCGGTCGCTAGCAACTATTACGCTCAGCCTCTGCTCGACACCATCGCTCGCGCATTCAATCTCTCAGCCAGCTCAGCGGGCTTCATCGTGACGGCAGCACAGCTTGGCTACGCCGCCGGGCTGCTGTTCCTGGTGCCGCTCGGCGATATGTTTGAGCGCCGGATGCTGATCGTCTCAATGACCCTGCTGGCAGCAGGCGGCATGTTGATCACCGCCAGCAGCCAGTCGCTGACGATGATGATCGTCGGTACCGCGCTAACGGGGCTGTTCTCCGTGGTGGCGCAAATTCTGGTCCCCCTCGCCGCCACGCTCGCCTCGCCGGAAAAACGCGGCAAAGTGGTCGGCACCATCATGAGCGGCCTGCTACTCGGAATTCTGCTGGCGCGAACCGTTGCCGGGCTGCTGGCAAGCCTCGGCGGCTGGCGCACCGTATACTGGGTGGCGAGCGTGTTGATGGTCATCATGGCGCTGGCGCTGTGGCGCGGGCTGCCGAAGGTAAAGCAGGAGAACCACCTGAATTACCCGCAGCTGCTGGCCTCCGTTTTCAGCCTGTTCACCCAGGATAAACTGCTGCGCACCCGCGCTCTGCTGGGGTGTTTCACCTTCGCCAACTTCAGTATTCTGTGGACGTCGATGGCCTTTCTGTTGGCCGCACCGCCGTTTAACTATTCCGAAGGGGTGATTGGTCTGTTCGGCCTGGCCGGTGCCGCAGGCGCACTGGGCGCGCGTCCCGCAGGCGGACTGGCCGACAAGGGCAAATCCCACCTGACCACCTCTGCAGGGCTGGTTTTACTCCTGCTCTCCTGGGCGGCCATCTGGTATGGACACGTCTCGGTACTGGCGCTGATCGTCGGTATTCTGGTGCTCGACCTGACCGTGCAGGGCGTGCATATCACCAACCAGACCGTGATTTACCGCGTGAAGCCCGAGGCGCGTAACCGCCTGACGGCCGGATACATGACCAGCTACTTCATTGGTGGTGCGGCGGGTTCGTTAATTTCAGCGTCGGCGTGGCAGCATGCTGGCTGGTCAGGCGTGTGTGGGATAGGGGCAATCGTCGCCGCGCTTAACCTGCTTGTATGGTGGCGCGGCTACCATCGCCAGGAGGCGATTCACTAAGTTTTACATTGCTTTGGGCCTCTTAGGGTGTAAAGGGGCCCTGCAGTCTGTTAATGTAAACGTAATCATTTATCCCAGAAA
The DNA here is from genome assembly GCF_053709515.1 of Enterobacter sp. UPMP701. Lineage (NCBI taxonomy): Bacteria > Pseudomonadati > Pseudomonadota > Gammaproteobacteria > Enterobacterales > Enterobacteriaceae > Enterobacter > Enterobacter sp. UPMP701. Next base: position 116,404 of record NZ_JBSKJN010000006.1, read on the forward strand.
TTTTAATGTGGGTGACATATCTACAATTGGCATGAATAGTTCAGACCCCCGTCCCCACATCCTCTCTTCAGCGGGTTTATACCCTACGCTTTCTGTGCTCACCGGGTCACGGATTTACCCGGCGCTCTCTGATGGTGACATAAATTTGGCGGATATAACCGCACAAATAATTCATTTACATTATTTGTCACCGTCGTTACTATATCGGCTGTAATTAATGAGGTTATGCCCAAAATGGATAGTTCGTTTACGCCCATTGAACAAATGCTTAAATTCCGCGCCAGTCGTCATGAGGACTTCCCGTATCAGGAAATCCTGCTGACCCGCCTGTGCATGCACATGCAGGGTAAGCTGCTGGAAAATCGTAATAAAATGCTGAAAGCTCAAGGGATTAACGAGACGTTGTTTATGGCGTTGATTACGCTGGAGTCTCAGGAAAATCACAGCATTCAGCCTTCTGAGCTGAGCTGCGCGCTGGGATCGTCACGTACCAACGCGACCCGTATTGCCGATGAGCTGGAAAAGCGCGGCTGGATTGAACGCCGCGAGAGCGATAACGATCGCCGCTGCCTGCATCTGCAACTGACCGATAAAGGTCACCAGTTCCTGCGCGAGGTGTTGCCACCTCAGCACAATTGCCTGCACAAACTGTGGTCTGCCCTCAGCCCTGCCGAGCGCGACCAGCTTGAGCACATCACTCGCAAGCTGCTTACTCGTCTGGATCAGATGGATGAAGACGGCGCCGTTCTTGAGGCGCTGCGCTAACGCGACGACACGCTCAAAATCCAGATTTAAAAAAGAAAACCGACAGGCCAGCACGTCACACTGCTGGCCTTTCTGACAACAGGTCGGCTCAGCCGATGTGAAAATAAGAAGATCGTGGAGAACAACAATGAGCGCAAATGCGGAGAGCACTACCCCGCAGCAACCGGCCAACAAGAAAGGCAAACGTAAGAGCGCCCTTCTTCTGTTGACCTTGCTCTTTATTATTATTGCCGTGGCATATGGGATCTATTGGTTTTTAGTATTGCGTCATGCAGAAGAGACTGACGACGCATACGTGGCAGGGAACCAGGTTCAGATTATGGCGCAGGTGTCGGGCAGCGTGACGAAAGTCTGGGCTGACAATACCGACTTTGTGCAAAAAGGCGATGTGTTGGTGACCCTCGATCCAACCGACGCCCAGCAGGCCTTTGAGAAAGCCCAGACCGCGCTGGCCTCCAGCGTTCGTCAGACCCGCCAGCTGATGATCAACAGTAAACAGCTACAGGCCAACATCGATGTGCAAAAAACCGCACTCGCGCAGGCGCAGAGCGACCTGAACCGCCGTGTACCGCTCGGCACCGCCAACCTGATTGGCCGTGAAGAGCTGCAACACGCGCGCGACGCGGTTGCCAGTGCCCAGGCGCAGCTGGATGTGGCGATTCAACAGTACAACGCCAACCAGGCGATGGTGCTTGGTACCAGCCTCGAAAACCAGCCCGCCGTACAGCAGGCGGCGACCGAAGTGCGCAACGCGTGGCTTGCCCTGCAGCGTACCAAAATCGTCAGCCCGATGACCGGCTACGTCTCCCGTCGCTCCGTCCAGCCGGGGGCGCAGATTAGCCCGACCACGCCGCTGATGGCGGTGGTGCCGGCAGACAACCTGTGGGTAGACGCCAACTTTAAAGAGACGCAGCTTGCCCATATGCGTATCGGCCAGACCGCGACGGTCGTCAGCGACATCTACGGCGATGACGTGAAGTACACCGGGAAAGTGGTCGGTCTGGATATGGGGACCGGCAGCGCCTTCTCCCTGCTGCCTGCGCAAAACGCCACCGGTAACTGGATCAAAGTGGTTCAGCGTCTGCCTGTGCGTATTGAGCTGGATGCCAAACAGCTGGCGGATCACCCGCTGCGTATCGGCCTCTCTACGCTGGTGACGGTCGACACCGCCAACCGCGACGGTCAGATCCTGGCAAGCCAGGTTCGCAGCAGCCCGGCTTATGAAAGTAACGCCCGTGAAATTAGCCTCGATCCGGTCAACAAGCTGATCGATGACATCGTGAAGGCAAACGCCGGTTAATCCGAAGGTGAGCGTTATGCAACAGCAAAAGCCGCAAAAACCGCTGGAAGGCGCGCAGCTGGTCATCATGACCATTGCGCTGTCGCTGGCGACATTCATGCAGGTGCTGGACTCCACCATCGCAAACGTGGCGATCCCAACCATCGCCGGTAACCTTGGCTCATCCCTGAGCCAGGGGACCTGGGTCATTACCTCGTTCGGGGTGGCAAACGCCATCTCCATTCCGATCACCGGCTGGCTGGCGAAGCGCGTCGGTGAGGTGAAGCTGTTCCTCTGGTCGACGATCCTGTTCGTGCTGGCCTCCTGGGCGTGCGGCATGTCCAGCAGCCTGACGATGCTGATCTTCTTCCGCGTCATTCAGGGGATTGTGGCCGGGCCGCTGATCCCGCTTTCCCAGAGTTTGCTGCTGAACAACTACCCGCCCGCCAAACGCTCCATTGCGCTGGCGCTGTGGTCAATGACCGTAATTGTCGCGCCGATTTGCGGACCGATTCTCGGTGGCTACATCAGCGATAACTACCACTGGGGCTGGATCTTCTTTATCAACGTACCGATTGGTGCGCTGGTCGTGTTGATGACCCTGCAGTCTCTGCGCGGTCGCGAAACGCGTACCGAGCAGCGGCGAATTGATGGCGTGGGGCTGGCGCTGCTGGTCGTCGGCATTGGTAGCCTGCAGATCATGCTCGACCGGGGTAAAGAGCTGGACTGGTTTGCCTCGTCGGAAATCATCGTCCTCACGGTCGTTGCCGTGGTTGCCATCAGCTTCCTGATTGTCTGGGAGCTGACGGACGATAATCCGATAGTCGATCTCTCGCTGTTCAAATCGCGAAACTTCACCATCGGCTGTCTGTGTATCAGCCTCGCCTATATGCTCTACTTCGGCGCGATTGTGCTGCTGCCGCAGCTGCTGCAGGAGGTTTACGGTTATACCGCAACCTGGGCGGGTCTGGCGTCTGCGCCTGTGGGGTTAATACCGGTTCTGCTGTCGCCGATTATTGGCCGCTTTGCCCATAAGCTCGATATGCGCAGGCTGGTGACGTTCAGCTTCATCATGTACGCCGTGTGCTTCTACTGGCGCGCGTATACGTTCGAACCGGGAATGGACTTTGGCGCCTCCGCGTGGCCACAGTTTATTCAGGGCTTTGCCGTGGCGTGCTTCTTTATGCCGCTGACCACCATTACGCTCTCCGGCTTGCCGCCTGAGCGCATGGCGGCGGCATCAAGCCTGTCGAACTTTACGCGAACGCTGGCAGGCTCGATTGGTACGTCGATCACCACCACGCTGTGGACGAACCGTGAATCGATGCACCATGCGCAGCTGACCGAAGCGGTGAACCCGTTCAACCCTAACGCTCAGCAGATGTACAGCCAGCTTGAGGGGATGGGGATGACGGAGCAGCAGGCGTCCGGCTGGATTGCCCAGCAGATCACCAACCAGGGGCTGATTATCTCGGCGAACGAGATTTTCTGGATTTCGGCGGGGATCTTCATCGTCCTGCTGGGGCTGGTGTGGTTTGCCAGACCGCCGTTTGGCGCCGGTGGCGGCGGCGGAGGGGCGCACTAATTCGCGTTGTCCAGAACGCGACAGCGATTGTCAGTTTCGATAAAGCAGCGCTCCTGAAATCAATTCACGATAGTGAAAAGACAACAGGAGCGCATCATGCTGAACACACCCGCCGACAAATACCAGCCTTATCCCACCGTTTCATTGCCCGACCGCCGCTGGCCGGAGCAGACCATCACCCGCGCGCCGCGCTGGCTCTCGACCGACTTACGCGACGGCAACCAGGCGCTTGCCGAGCCGATGGACAGCGCCCGCAAACTGCAGTTCTGGGAGCTGCTGCTGGGCTGCGGATTCAAAGAGATTGAGGTCGCCTTCCCGTCCGCCTCGCAGACCGACTTCAACTTTGTCCGCCAGCTTATCGAAGAGAATCGCATCCCCGATGACGTCACCATTCAGGTATTAACTCAGGCGCGGGAAGATCTCATCCGTCGCACTTTTGAATCCCTGCGCGGCGCGAAGCAGGCCACCGTTCATCTCTATAACGCCACCGCCCCGCTGTTCCGCCGTCTGGTATTCGGCATGGAAAAAGCGCAAATCGTCGAGCTGGCGACGCGCGCCACCCACCTGATTCGTCAGCTGTGTGAAGAGAACCCTGACACCCGCTGGCAGTACGAATACTCCCCGGAAACGTTTTGCTTTACCGAGCCGGAGTTTGCGCTGGAGATTTGTGAAGCCGTGGCGGAGATCTGGCAGCCGTGCGAGGCGCGTCCGATGATCATTAACTTACCGGCCACCGTCGAAGTGAATACGCCGAACGTCTATGCCGATCAGATCGAGTATTTCTGTCGCCACTTCAGCCGTCGCCACGACGTTTGCATCAGCGTGCATCCGCATAACGATCGCGGTACCGGCGTCGCCAGCGCGGAGCTGGCGGTGATGGCCGGGGCAGACCGCGTGGAGGGCTGCCTGTTTGGCAACGGCGAGCGCACGGGCAACGTCTGTCTGGTGACGCTGGCGATGAATCTTTACAGCCAGGGCGTTAGCCCGAACCTGGACTTCAGCGACATGAATCGGGTGGTGGAAGTGGTGGAAGCCTGCAACCAGCTGCCGGTGCACCCACGCCATCCCTGGGCGGGTCGGCTGGCGTACACCGCCTTCTCCGGCTCGCACCAGGATGCCATCAAGAAAGGCTTTGATGCCCGTAAGCCTGGCGATCGCTGGGAGATGCCGTATCTGCCTGTCGATCCGCAGGATATCGGCTGCACCTATGAAGCGGTGATCCGCGTGAACAGCCAGTCAGGAAAAAGCGGAAGCGCGTGGCTCATTGAACAGAACCACGGCCTGAAATTGCCTCGCGCCCTGCAGCAGGATTTTAGCCAGCACGTGCAGCAGGAAACGGATCGCCACGGGAAAGAGATGACGCAGAACGCGCTGTGGCAGCTGTTCCGCACCCGCTACGGGCTGGTAACGACGCCGCAATTTGCGCTGCAATCGTACCGCAGCGACAGCCAGCAGGACGGCCAGCTGCGGCTGACGGCAAGCGTCGTCACGCAGGGGGGAACGCGCCAGCTGGAGGGTCAGGGAAACGGTTTGCTCTCTGCCGCCGCGCAGGGCTTAAGCCGCTGGGTTAACGCGCCGTTTGTGATAAAGGATTATCACGAACATACGTTAGGCGAACGCAGCGACAGCCGCTCGGTGGCTTATATCCGCTGCCTGTTCCAGGACGGCAGCAGCCACTGGGGCGTGGGCATCGACAGCGACGTGGCGCGCGCGTCGATTCAGGCGCTGTTTAACGCGGTTAGTCGTTCTTAAAGTAATCGCTGGGTGAGAGACCCATCACCCGGCGAAACATTGCCGTAAAGGCGCTGTGGCTGCCATAACCCAGATCCAGCGCCACGCGTAATACCGGCTGGCCCTGCGCCAGCCGCACTAAAGCTTCCAGCAGTCGCGCCCTTCTCACCCACTCACCGTAGCTCACGCCCGTCTGCTGCTGAAAATGGCGGTTCAGGGTACGCTCGCTCATCCCTACCATGCTCGCGGCCTGCGCGCTGCTCCAGCTTTCCCCCGCGTTTTGCCGGATTTGCAGACACAGATGGCGTAATGCCTCACTTTCTGGCTCCGGCAGATAAAACGGCAATGCCGGCATCATGCGGATTTCATCGAGGATCAGCTCATAGACCCGTTCATCGCGGCTGCCGGGTGAGTACGATTCAGGTAAAGCAAGGGAAACGAGGATCAGCTCGCGCAACAGCGGCGTGATCTGCACGATCTGGCAGGTGGCCGGGAGATCGGCGCGCGCCAGCGGATCGATAAACAGCGTGCGGGCTGCGACATTGCCGGTGATTCGAAGAGAGTGCTGTGTCCCCGCAGGGAGCCAGACGCCGCGACCGGGCGGCACCACCCAGCAGCCGGATGCGGTATCGACCCGCACCACGCCAGTCAGGCTGTGCAACAGCTGAGCGCAGTCGTGCTGGTGCCACGGCTCGCTGTCGCCGTGAACGTAATCATGGGCAAACGGAACGAGGGGGCGATGGGCAAAGGAGAAGGTTGCGGTTGTGGTCATGAGGTTAAACCACCCTCACCCTACCCTCTCCCTGAGGGAGAGGGAAAAGGTGCACTAGATGTGCAGTTCCTGCAGTTTTTCTTTTGGCAGGGCCAGCTCTTCGTTGCTGTTCACGCGAACGTCGCGTTCGATGATGTGGCGCGCGATTTCCTGCGCTTCTTCCAGAGAGTGCATCTGGTAAGTCCCGCACTGGTAAACGTTCAGCTCAGGGATCTGGTTCTGCTCTTTCACCTTCAGCACGTCTTCCATCGCCGCTTTCCACGCATCTGCAACGCGCGTCTCGTCAGGCACACCAATCAGGCTCATGTAGAAACCGGTACGGCAGCCCATCGGAGAGATATCGATGATCTCAACGCCGTTGCCGTTCAGATGGTCACGCATGAAACCCGCGAACAGGTGCTCCAGGGTATGAATGCCTTTCTCTGGCATCACTTCTTTATTCGGCACGCAGAAACGCAGATCGAAGACGGTGATCGTGTCGCCGTGCGGGGTGTGCATGGTCTTCGCCACGCGAACTGCAGGTGCTTCCATACGGGTATGGTCGACAGTAAAGCTATCTAATAACGGCATACGTCACCTCCGACAGTGATTTTTTTTAAAATAAACTGAACTCTTCTACAGAATGCACGTCTGAGTATATGAAAGACGCGCATTTGTTATCATCATCCCTGAATTCAGAGATGTATATTTTGGCCACAGCGATGTGGCCTTTTTCTTTTCTGCTTAAGCCTGCTTCGCCAGAAACGTCTCAAACGACTCCGTATCCGCCGCTTCTACCTCTTTCTGACGCACCACGGACGCCTCGCGTTCCGCGACAAAATCCGCCTCGCTCAGGATCGCTAACGGCTCGTGCATCAGCATCTCACGGTACTCCGCTGAGAGGGAACGTCCCGTACCGCCAATCCCCTGCTCAATCATGGAGCGCAGAATACGCGCTGAGAACGTCAGTTCCGGGTTATCGAAGCATTCCACCAGCTGATCGCAAATCTGTTGATATGCGTCACCGCCGTCGATGCTGTCCATTGTCCGGGCAACACGCTTCAGGTCGTGGAACAGATCTTTACCCACCTTAGCCAGCGGGAACTGCGCCGTTTCGCAACCAATGCCTAACGTCAGGCCAGGCTTGCGCCCTTCCAGAATCACGCGGTTCCAGTTGGCGCGCGTACAGAGCAGTTCGTCTGAACTCATTTCCGGCGCATCCGCCAGCGCGCACCAGACCATAAACAGATCCAGGAAGCGTACCTGCTGCTCGTCAACGCCAATCGGCGAGAACGGGTTGATATCCAGCGAGCGCACTTCAATATATTCAATACCGCCGCGCTGCAGCGCATCCGACGGCGTTTCACCGCTGCGCGTCACGCGCTTCGGACGAATTGGCGCATACAGCTCATTTTCAATCTGCAGCACATTGCTGTTGATTTGCAGGCGCTTGCCGTCTTTTTCGAGGCCGATTTTCTCGTACTCTTCCGACGGGGTTTTGATCGCCCGCTTCAATCCTGCCACATATTCGTGCAATTCGTTAAACGTAATACCGAGATTGCTTTGCGATTTATTGGTATAGCCGAGATCGCTCATGCGCAGAGAGGTCGCATACGGGAGATAGTACATTCCGCACTCGGTTTTTTCGAACGGCAGCGTGGTCGGTTTCCCCTGCAGGAACGATGAGCAGATTGCCGGAGACGCGCCAAACAGGTACGGAATCACCCAGCCGAAACGGTAATAGTTGCGGATCAAACGGAAATATCCCGCGGAGATCGCTTCTTTATCCGTATCGCCCCCTTTCGCCTGCCAGAACGCCATCGGCAAAGAGAAATTGTAGTGCACGCCAGAGATCGTCTGCATCAGTGCGCCGTAGCGATTTTTCAGACCTTCGCGATAGAGCGTTTTCAGCCGGCCAATGTTTGATGTGCCGTACTGCGCCAGTTCTATCTCCTGGCCCTGCTCGATATAACACGGCATGCTGAGCGGCCACATACGCTCATCGCCGAGATTGCGCGCGGTGTAGCGATGGATGTCGCGCATAATCGTCAGCATATGATCAATATCGCCGTCCACCGGCGTGATGAACTCCAGCAGCGCTTCAGCGAAATCGGTTGTGATCCATTTATGTGTCAGCGCCGAGCCTAACGCCTTCGGGTGACCCGTCGTCGCTAAGCTACCGTCCGCGTTAACGCGCAGCGTTTCACGCTCGAGACCACGCTGAATACCCTTCAGAGCCTGAGGGTGGTTTTCCAGCCAGGCCAGCGCCTGAGATACGTCCGGGATCAAATTGACCTCCCGCCTGTCAAAGTAATGTTACTCAGCATAATTGTAATGGTTGACGATTGAAGGTCGCGTATTCATTCCACCAATTAGTGCCACCACGTCATACCCTGAAGCGTTGCCCATGCCACGAGAACATAGCGCAACGCCTTGCCAAGGCACAAAAAAAAGAGCACCGGTCCCCAGGAGATGCGCATCCATCCCGCCAGCAGACACAGTAAATCGCCTATTACAGGCATCCAGCTTAATAACAGCGTGGCAGCGCCATAGCGTTTTAGCCAGCCGACTGCCTTTTCCTGCCAGCGCGATTTTTCGCGCAATGGAAAGAAACGCCCAAGAATAACGTTAGTCAGCCCTCCAAGGCTATTACCCATTGTTGCTATTAATACCAATAGCCAGGGCTGACTCACGCCGGACAACAGCATCGCCACCAGCACCACTTCCGAATTTCCCGGTAACAGCGTGGCGCTTAAAAAACTGCTGGCGAATAATGAGGCAAGTGACAGCGCGTCACTCACAGTAAGCGCACATCCACCGCCGCCATTCCGGCATCACGCGCGGCCTGAATACCGAAGTCGGCGTCTTCAAACACGACGCATTTTGCTGCCGGGACGCCCATTAATTCTGCGCAGAGCAGGAAGGTGTCCGGTGCGGGCTTGTGATGTTTAACATGATCGGCGGCGACCACGGCAGAAAAATAGTGGCGCAGGCCAAGATGGTTGAGTAATGCCTCAGCAATCGCACTTTCGCTGCCTGTTCCGACCGACATCGGGCGACGCCCGTGCCACTCTTTTACCACATCAATCAGCGGCAGAGGGCGTACGGTATCTAAAAGCATGGCTTTTACCGCATCGGTTTTTTCGCGCGCGAGCAGGTGCGGGTCGAGATCGGCCTGATTCAGTTCAATCACGGCCTGTGCAATACGCCAGGTGGGGGATCCGTTGAGGGCAATCATCGCCTGAAGATCGAAACGCATACCGTAACGGCCCAGGACATCAGTCCAGGCTTGACGATGCGTGGGTTCGGTATCCAGGAGAGTGCCGTCCATATCGAAGATCAAACCGTCATACTGTGCGTACATCGTGCTCTCGCTAAACGATTAACAAAGCATTACTTTATCGTAAATGGTGGTTTTTGTCGCTGATTGCGAAGTGATAACAATGAGAGTGATTAAGAACTAAACATCGAAGGGGATCACAAGAAGAGATGGTGCATCCGGGAGGATTCGAACCTCCGACCGCTCGGTTCGTAGCCGAGTACTCTATCCAGCTGAGCTACGGATGCATCGGGGAAATGCTTTTAGAAACAGTAAATGGTGCATCCGGGAGGATTCGAACCTCCGACCGCTCGGTTCGTAGCCGAGTACTCTATCCAGCTGAGCTACGGATGCATCAGGGAACTGCTTTAAGAAATAGTAAATGGTGCATCCGGGAGGATTCGAACCTCCGACCGCTCGGTTCGTAGCCGAGTACTCTATCCAGCTGAGCTACGGATGCATCGGGATTTACTACTGTACTGCTCGATATTCATATCACTTCGAAAGCAATATGAAGTAATAGATGGTGCATCCGGGAGGATTCGAACCTCCGACCGCTCGGTTCGTAGCCGAGTACTCTATCCAGCTGAGCTACGGATGCAAAATGGCGGTGAGGCGGGGATTCGAACCCCGGATGCAGCTTTTGACCGCATACTCCCTTAGCAGGGGAGCGCCTTCAGCCTCTCGGCCACCTCACCACACAACGCCTCTTTCGAGTGCTTCGAGTCACTCGTTAAGAGCTTCTCGTCGCTGCGTGGCGCATATATTACTTTCTGGGACTTATAAGTCAAACAATTTTCCAAAAGCTTTTATCGTTTGCACAAATCGCACGCAATTCGCATGTAAAAGCCGCAAAGAGGGTGTTTTATAAGCGAATTTTGCAGGCATCTTCACAGAAAACATCTGCCGAAATGGCGGTGTTGAGACGAGTTAAGGCTAACCGAGTGGTCAAAAAGAGAGCGTTTGAAATTAAACGGTAACGTTGAGCAGGAAAAATAGCGGGAGGGTTGCGTCTCGCCCGACAGCGAGACGCGACAATATCAGTAACTGGACTGCTGGGATTTTTCAGCCTGGATACGCTGGTAGATCTCTTCACGGTGGACAGATACTTCTTTAGGAGCGTTAACACCAATACGTACCTGGTTACCCTTTACCCCTAAAACTGTCACGGTGACCTCATCCCCAATCATGAGGGTCTCACCAACTCGACGAGTCAGAATCAGCATTCTTTGCTCCTTGAAAGATTAAAAGAGTCGGGTCTCTTGTATCCCGGCATTATCCATCATATAACGCCAAAAAGTAAGCGATGACAAACACGTAATGTGTAAGCAGTCACGGCATCACATTCTGTTAAACGTAAGTTTAGCCGATATACACAAACTCAACCTGACTTTATCGTTATCGATAGCGCAGTGAGCAAGACGCCATAACGTTACCGTTATGGCGTCTGCTTGTGCTTTGTAGTTATTACAGTTTCGCGCTCACCCAGCTTTCTACGCTGGCCAAAGCTTGCGGAAGTGCCGCCGCATCCGTACCACCGGCTTGCGCCATGTCCGGACGACCGCCCCCCTTACCGCCCACCTGCTGGGCGACCATACCAATCAGTTCCCCTGCTTTAACGCGGTCGGTCACATCCTTAGAGACGCCCGCAATCAGAGAAACCTTACCTTCTGCCACCGTCGCCAGCACGATAACTGTAGAACCAAGCTGGTTTTTCAGATCGTCGACCATAGTACGCAGCATCTTAGGCTCCACGCCCGCCAGATCGCTGACCAGCAGTTTGACGCCCTTAATGTCTACCGCTTTGCTGGAGAGGTTTGCACTCTCCTGCGCCGCAGCCTGTTCTTTCAGCTGCTGAAGTTCTTTTTCCAGCTGACGGGTACGATCCAGCGCAACGCGCACTTTCTCGCCCAGATTCTGGCTATCGCCTTTCAGCAGCTGCGCGATGTCGTGCAGCTGATCGCTCTGCGCATGCAGGCTGGCGATTGCGCCTTCACCGGTCACCGCTTCAATACGACGCACACCTGCCGCCGTACCGGATTCAGAAACGATGCGGAACAGGCCGATGTCACCAGTGCGCGAGGCGTGAGTACCACCGCACAGCTCGGTAGAGAAGTCGCCCATGCTCAGCACGCGTACGCGCTCGTCATATTTCTCGCCAAACAGCGCCATCGCACCTTTTTTCTTCGCGTCCTCAAGATCCATGATATGGGTCTCGATTGGCAGGTTACGACGGATCTGCGCGTTCACCAGATCTTCCACCGCGCGGATTTCAGACGGCTTCATCGCTTCAAAATGCGAGAAGTCGAAGCGCAGAACTTTATCGTTAACCAGAGAACCTTTCTGTGCAACGTGAGTGCCCAGCACGTCGCGCAGGGCTGCGTGCATCAGGTGGGTTGCCGAGTGGTTCAGACGAATGCGCGCGCGGCGAGCTTCGTCAACGTTGGCCTGAACGCCCTCGCCCACTTTCAGAGAGCCGGAAACCAATTTGCCCTGGTGACCAATCGCCTGACCGTATTTCTGGGTATCGCTTACGCTGAAGCTGAAGCCATTGCCTTTCAGTTCGCCTTTATCGCCAACCTGGCCGCCGGATTCCGCATAGAACGGCGTTTTGTCCAGAATGACAACCGCGTCCTGACCCGCGCTGATGCTGTCTACGGCTTTACCGTCAACAAACAGGGCGGTCACTTTGCCGGTCAGTTCCAGCGCTTCATAACCTTTGAATTCAGACGCGCCATCAACGCGGATCATCGCGTTGTAGTCTGCACCGAAACCGCTGGATTCACGCGCACGACGACGCTGCTCTTCCATCGCGGCTTCAAAGCCTGCTTCATCAACTTTGATATTGCGCTCGCGGCAGACGTCTGCCGTCAGGTCAACCGGGAAGCCGTAGGTATCGTACAGGCGGAAAGCGGTTTCGCCATCCAGCGTGTCGCCCTTAAGCTTCGCCAGCTCTTCGTCCAGCAGCGCCAGACCGCGCTCCAGCGTACGCGCAAACTGCTCTTCTTCGGTTTTCAGAACCTGTTCAACCTGCGCCTGCTGGCGTTTCAGCTCGTCGCCGGCAGAACCCATTACGCCAATCAGTGGCCCAACGAGTTTATAGAAGAAGGTGTCCTTCGCGCCCAGCATGTTGCCGTGACGGATAGCACGACGAATGATGCGACGCAGCACGTAGCCACGGTTTTCATTCGACGGAATAACGCCGTCGGCAATCAGGAACGCACAGGAACGAATATGATCTGCGATAACACGCAGCGATTTGTTGTTCAGATCGGTCGCGCCGGTCACTTCTGCAACGGCTTTGATCAGGGTGCTGAACAGGTCAATTTCGTAGTTGGAGTTAACGTGCTGCAGTACTGCGGCAATACGCTCCAGACCCATACCGGTATCAACGGACGGCTTCGGCAGCGGCTCCATGGTGCCATCTGCCTGACGGTTAAACTGCATGAAGACGATGTTCCAGATCTCAATATAGCGATCGCCGTCTTCTTCCGGGCTTCCCGGAGGGCCACCCCAGATGTGGTCGCCGTGATCGTAGAAGATCTCGGTGCACGGACCGCAAGGACCGGTGTCACCCATCTGCCAGAAGTTATCAGACGCGTATGGCGCGCCTTTGTTATCACCGATGCGAATAATACGTTCGCGCGGGATACCGACTTCTTTTTCCCAGATTTCGAACGCTTCGTCATCGGTTTCGTAAACGGTAACCCACAGACGCTCTTTCGGCAGGTTGAACCAGTTTTCACCGGTCAACAGTTCCCATGCGTACTGGATAGCATCGTGTTTAAAGTAGTCGCCGAAGCTGAAGTTACCCAGCATTTCGAAGAAAGTATGGTGACGCGCGGTGTAACCGACGTTTTCCAGGTCGTTGTGTTTACCGCCCGCACGCACGCAACGCTGTGAGGTTGTGGCGCGGGAATAATTACGCTTGTCGAGACCAAGGAACACATCCTTGAACTGGTTCATCCCGGCGTTGGTAAACAGTAAAGTCGGGTCGTTGTTCGGTACCAGGGAGCTGCTGGCAACAACCTGGTGTCCCTTACTATGGAAAAAATCGAGAAACGCCTGACGGATCTCAGCGGTGCTCTTGCTCATAATTATCCTGAAATCAAGCTAACGAAATGTCGTAGCCAGCCTGTATCGGTAAGCCGTTGGACAGACCAGCTACTGGAAAAAGTGGGAATAAGATAAGTTTTCTTGGGTGGGAAGTAAAATCCCGCATGCGTTCAATCGGTAAAATTACGCCAGATATCCTGAATATCTTCCATCAGAAAGCCGCGGTAGAGCAAAAAGCGCTGGATTTTAACTTTTTCTGAAAATTCACGCGGCAGTGGTTCACCGTATTTACGAATAGCCTGCTCTTTTGCCCGCTCGCACCAGTCGGTGTCGCTTTCTCGCATCGCTTTTTCAATGGATTCTCGAGCGACGCCTTTCTGGTTCAGCTCCTGGCGGATACGCGCAGGGCCGTAGCCCTTGCGACCGCGGCTGGCGAGAAAACGGGAAGCAAAGCGATCGTCATCCAGGTAATGATGCTCATAGCACCAGGCCACCACGCGGTCGTAGTCTTCCGCAGTGGCATCAATCTCTTCCGGTCCGTTTTTGCCCATGACGGGCGCTGACAACTTCCGCCGTAGCTCCTGTTCGCTATGGTCGCGCACGGCGAGAATGCGTACCGCACGGTCCAGCAAGCGCGCGTAGGCGGGTCGGCGTGATGTCGGTTCACTCATAAAAAAACCTGCAGATTCAGAAATGCAAAAGGGCCGCGTCAGCAGCCCTTCATTTTTATACGAGAGACTTAAAAGTCTTCGTTGGTTTCTTCAGCATCCGCGGCATCCACCACGAAATCAGGTTTAGAGTCCTGGTTGTTCAGCAGAAGCTCGCGCACCTTCTTCTCAATCTCTTTCGCCGCAGCCGGGTTCTCTTTCAGCCAGGAGATCGCATTCGCTTTACCCTGACCAATCTTGTCACCGTTGTAGCTGTACCAGGCGCCCGCTTTTTCAATCAGCTTCTCTTTCACGCCCAGGTCAACCAGCTCGCCGAGGAAGTTGATACCTTCGCCGTAGAGGATCTGGAATTCAGCCTGTTTGAATGGTGCTGCGATTTTGTTCTTCACAACCTTCACGCGGGTTTCGCTACCGACCACGTTCTCGCCCTCTTTTACCGCGCCGATACGGCGGATATCCAGACGGACAGAGGCGTAGAATTTCAGCGCGTTACCACCGGTAGTGGTTTCCGGGTTACCGAACATCACACCAATTTTCATACGGATCTGGTTGATGAAGATCAGCAGCGTGTTGGACTGCTTCAGGTTACCGGCCAGCTTACGCATTGCCTGGCTCATCATACGTGCCGCGAGGCCCATGTGAGAGTCACCGATTTCACCTTCGATTTCCGCTTTTGGCGTCAGCGCCGCAACAGAGTCGACGATGATCACGTCAACCGCACCGGAGCGTGCCAGCGCGTCACAAATTTCCAGCGCCTGCTCGCCGGTGTCCGGCTGGGAACACAGCAGGTTGTCGATATCAACACCCAGTTTACGGGCATACACCGGATCCAGCGCGTGCTCGGCATCGATAAACGCACAGGTTTTACCTTCGCGCTGCGCCGCTGCAACAACCTGCAGGGTCAGAGTCGTTTTACCTGAGGATTCCGGCCCGTAGATTTCTACGATACGGCCCATTGGCAAACCGCCAGCGCCCAGTGCGATATCAAGAGAAAGCGAACCGGTGGAGATAGTTTCCACATCCATGGAACGGTCTTCACCCAGGCGCATGATGGAGCCTTTACCGAATTGCTTTTCGATCTGGCCCAGTGCTGCCGCCAACGCTTTCTGTTTGTTTTCGTCGATAGCCATTATTACTCCTGTCATGCCGGGAGAAGCAACTGCGCTTCACCATGGACTTCTGTTCTGTTGAGGCAATTATACTGTATAGTCATACAGTATCAAGTATTTTGTAGAAATTGTTGCCAGAGCGTTTTTAACGCATAAACGGTAGCCTGACGGCGCACGCTTTCGCGGTCGCCGCTGAAGCACTCCCGGCGGGTGATCCCCTCACCTTTAGAGGTGGCAAAGCCAAACCAGACGGTGCCGACAGGCTTCACGTCGCTGCCGCCGTCCGGCCCCGCGATGCCGCTGATGGAAATAGCGTAATCAGCCCGCGCTTCTTTCTGCGCGCCAATCGCCATTTCGATCACCACCGGTTCGCTGACCGCGCCGTGCTGTTCAAGCGTGGATTCACGCACGCCGATCATTTGCGCTTTAGCTTCGTTACTGTAGGTCACAAAACCGCGTTCAAACCAGGCGGAACTGCCGGCAATATCGGTAATGACTTTCGCCACCCAGCCGCCGGTACAGGATTCTGCGGTCGTGATTGTCGCGCCACGCTGCTTCAGCGCCAGCCCGACAACCTCGCTAAGCTGCATCATTTCATGGTCAGTCATTCTCGCTCCAGGCTACATAAAAACGTGCAGCACAAGATAGCACTTTCTCGTCAGATATGGGGATGCGCTTCAGGTTTTACGAGGGGGCTTCAGAAAAAAGCCGATGCGGGCGCACCGGCTGTGGACAGGTTATTTCATGCTGTTCGCAATCGTATCGACATTGTGACGAAAGGCCTTAACGTAGGTGTCTGCCACCCCACCTTTGCCCGACAGCGCTTCCGGGTAAAGTTCGCCCCCAGGCTGTGCGCCCGTCGCCGACGCAATCTGCTTCACCAGACGCGGGTCAAGCTGGTTTTCCATAAACCAGGTTTTTACGCCGTCGGCTTTAATCTGATTGATAATCTCCGCCACCTGCGCCGCGCTGGCCTCGCTCTCTGACGACAGCCCCTGCGGGGCCATAAACGTTACTCCGTAGGCGCGGCTGAAATAGCCGAAGGCGTCATGGCTGGTCAGTACCTTGCGCTTTTCCTTAGGGATCGCGCTAAAACGCGTTTTGGCCCAGCTATCCAGCTGGTTAAGCTGCGCGATATACGTTTTTCCGGAGGCTTCCAGCGCGGCCTTATCTGCCGGGTCGGCTTTCACCAGACCGTCCAGAATATTTTGCGCATACAGCGCGCCGTTCGCCGCGCTGTTCCACGCATGTGGGTCGGTGACCGTGTGACCATCCTCTTCCAGGGTGTGCGTTTTCACACCGGACGAGGCCACCACCAGTTGCCCCTTAAATCCGGAGGCCTTCACCAGACGATCGAGCCAGCCCTCCAGCCCCAGACCGTTGACCACGACCACGTCAGCCTTGCTCAGCGCCGCGCTGTCTTTTGGTGACGGTTCGAAGGTATGCGGATCGCCGTCCGGCCCCACCAGCGTCGTCACGTTCACACGATCGACCCCCACCTCCTGTGCGATATCCCCCAGTATTGAAAAGCTGGCGACCACATTCAGCGTTTTCGCCATCACGCTATGCGACATCATCCCCAGCGCTAGCGCCATGATTAATCCTGTACGTTTCATCGTTTCCCCTTGCGTTAAAAAAGCGCCCGCAGGCTGCCAGCCAGCCTGCTTCGCGTACCAAATAAAACAGAGATAAAAAACAGCGCGCTGGCGGTGAGTACGATGGACGGCCCCGCCGGTAAACTCGCTGCCCAGGAGAGGCTTAGCCCGAGCCACGCGCAGATAACGCCGCTGATACCTGCCATCAACAGCAAGCCGGGCAAGGTGCGCGCCCAGCAGCGCGCCGCCACCGCCGGGAGCATCATCAGCCCGACGGCCATCAGCGTGCCGAGCACCTGAAAACCGGCCACCAGGTTAAGCACCAGCAGCGCCAGAAACAGGCCGTGCAATACGCCGGGTAGCCAGCGGGCATTCACCTGCAGCCAGGCAGTATCAAACGCCTCCGTTACCAGCCCGCGATAGAAGAGCGCCAGTGTCGCCAGCGTGAAGATACACACGCCCGTGACAAACAGCGCGGCGTCGTTGTCCACCGCGAGGATGGAGCCAAACAGCAGGTGCAGCAGATCGACATTCGAGCCGCGCAGCGAGACCAGCGTGACGCCCAGCGCCAGCGAGCCAAGATAGAACCCGGCAAAGCTGGCATCTTCCTGGAGCGGCGTGCGGCGGCTGACCAGACCGGCCACCAGCGCCACGACGATGCCGGCAATAAAGCCGCCGAGGCTCATCGCCAGTAGCGACATACCGCTGAGCAAATACCCCACGGCGACGCCCGGTAAAATGGCGTGAGAAAGGGCGTCGCCCATCAGGCTCATCCGACGCAGCTGAAGGAATACGCCCAGCGCGGTGGTGCTAACGGAGAGCGCCAGGCAAACCACCAGCGCGCGGCGCATAAAGCCGAATTCAATAAACGGCTGGAAGAATGTATGCCAGATCATGCCACCCTCACCCGCTCGGTTTTCCACTGGGGAACGTCAGCATCCAGCCGCAGCGTCTGCGGGAAATGGCGCGCCACGCGCTCGCTATCGTGCAGTACCGCGAGCAGGGTTTGCCCCTGCATATACATCTCCAGCATCAAATCCATCAGCACGTTGCAGGTGGCCTCATCGACGCCGGTAAAGGGTTCATCCAGCATCACCAGCGGCGCCTGCTGTACTAACACGCGGGCAAACAACATGCGCTGAAACTGGCCGCCGGAAAGCTCATCAATGGTGGATAACGCCATGGACTCCAGCCCCACGCGCTCAAGCGCGCCACTTATGCGCAGACGCGCTTCGCGGCGGAAACCGGCGAAAAGCGAAATTCCGGGCCAGCAGCCCATGCTCACCACGTCCTGTACGGTCAGCGGAAACTGTGCCTCCAGCGCATGACGCTGCGCCAGCCAGCCGATTACCGGGCGCTTTCCCTGCCAGCGGAAGCAGCCGCTCACAGGCGGGATAAACCCGGCGAGGGTTTTCAGCAGCGTGGATTTGCCGCAGCCGTTAGCACCCACAATGGCGGTCATGCTGCCGCGTTCTATGACGCCAGAAAGCGGGCGCGTAACGGGCTGGCGGTCATAGCCCGCAACCAGTGCGTTCATTACGATCATGGCAGCGCCACCGCCCAGCGCACGGCCAGCCCGAGAAACAGAATGAGCACCATCGCCAGCAGCAGCCGAACCGGGGATGAGAGAGAAAACAGGGACATGAACATTTCAACTCAATAATAATGTTATAACATAACAATAATAAAAGACGATGAAAATGTAAACGGCGGGAATGAAATGGGTGTGTGGCGAAATGTTTCTGCGGGAAAGAGGTGCGGGCGGATGCCCTCTCCCACCGGGAGAGGGAGGTATAAGGCGACTTACTGACTAAACGGCGACGCAGCCGGGACGCGTGCCTGAGACACCGCCAGCCCCAGTTGCCACACCGCCATTGCATAGTGGGTGCTGTGGTTGTAGCGGGTGATAGTGTAGAAGTTCGGCATGCCGTACCAGTACTGGTAGCCGGTTCCCACGTCCAGACGCAGCAGGCTCACCTGGTCAACGTTACCCAGCGGCTGGGTTGGCGTTAAGCCTGCCGCCGTCAGCTGTGCAACGCTGTATTTGGTTTTAAAACCGTTTTCCAGACCAAACGCTTCGCCGTTCGCCTGCACAGCAACCTGGCCGCCCGGCGTCCAGCCGTGCGCTTTGAAGTAGTTCGCCACGCTGCCGATGGCATCCACCGGATCCCACAGGTTAATGTGACCGTCCCCGTTAAAGTCGACGGCATACTGCTTATAGGAGGACGGCATAAACTGGCCGTAGCCCATCGCACCGGCAAACGACCCTTTCAGATCGAGCGGGTCGTCCTGCTCGTTGCGCGCCATCAGCAGGAAGGTTTCCAGCTCGGAAGAGAAATACTCCGCGCGGCGCGGATAGTTAAAGGAGAGCGTCGCCAGTGCATCGAGGATGCGGGTTTTGCCCATCACGCGGCCCCAGCGGGTCTCTACGCCGATAATCCCGACAATGATTTCCGGCGGTACGCCGTACACCTGCCACGCGCGGTTGAGCGCATCTTCATACTGATTCCAGAACACCACGCCGTTTTGCACGTTGTCCGGGGTAATAAACTGTTTGCGGTAGCGCAGCCACGCGCCGTTCGGCCCGCTCGGCACCTGTGCCGTCGGCGCCTGCCTGTCCATCAGGCGCAGCACGTAGTCCAGACGCTTCGCCTGAGACAAAATTTCGTGCAGCTGCTGGCGGTCGAAACCGTGTTTGCTCACCATTTTATCGATGAACTGCTCGGCCGCCGGGTTATTCGCGAAGTCGCCCCCCATCTGCATCATATTGTGCTGCGGCTCCAGCAGGAATCCTCCGGAAGGCGCGCCCGCCGTTTGCTGAACGGCTTCGGTCTTAGGTTTGCTGCTACAGGCGGACAGCAGGATAAGCGCAGGCAACAGCGCTGCATAACGACGCTTGAACATGAGACATCCATTTAACGGGTTCGATAAGAACCCAGTATGGTAAAGCATCCGCAACACCTCAAGGAAGCGGTACGCACCTCCCCCATGCAAATCCGCGCTTTTTTCCACCGAAAACCATTCACCCCATCAATTAACTTTCAAAATAATACATTTTTCTTTCATTGTGAGATCTAACTAACACTTTAAAACCTTTCGAAGTGATTATTATTAGCCGCAGTTATACAAAAACAAAAAAGCCCCACAGGAGAGAAGAATGATAGAGACCATCACCCACGGCGCCGAGTGGTTCATCGGGCTGTTTCAGAAAGGCGGAGAAGTGTTCACCGGCATGGTGACCGGGATCCTGCCCCTGCTGATCAGCCTGCTGGTGATCATGAACACGCTGATCAACTTTATCGGCCAGCAGCGCATTGAACGCTTCGCCCAGCGCTGCGCCGGTAACCCGCTGTCCCGCTACCTGGTACTGCCGTTCATCGGCACCTTCGTGTTCTGTAACCCGATGACCTTAAGCCTCGGTCGCTTCATGCCGGAAAAGTACAAGCCGAGCTACTACGCCGCCGCCTCCTACAGCTGCCACTCGATGAACGGCCTGTTCCCGCACATCAACCCCGGCGAGCTGTTTGTCTACCTCGGGATCGCCAGCGGCCTTACCACGCTTGGCCTGCCGCTCGGCCCGCTGGCGGTGAGCTACCTGCTGGTTGGCCTGGTGACCAACTTCTTCCGCGGCTGGGTGACGGACCTCACCACCGCCATTTTTGAGAAAAAAATGGGCATCCAGCTTGAACAGAAAGTCCATCTTTCAGGAGCCACAGCATGAACCGGATCCGCATTGAGAAAGGCACGGGCGGCTGGGGCGGCCCGCTGGAGTTCGACGCCACTGAAGGCAAAAAGATCGTCTACATCACCGCAGGCACGCGCCCGGCGATCGTCGACAAACTGCGCGCTCTGACCGGCTGGGAAGCGGTCGACGGCTTTAAAGAGGGTGAGCCGCCGGAAGCGGAAATCGGCGTGGCGGTGATCGACTGCGGCGGCACCCTGCGCTGCGGCATCTATCCGAAGCGCCGCATTCCGACGGTGAATATTCACTCCACCGGAAAATCCGGCCCGCTGGCGCAGTACATCCTTGAGGATATTTATGTCTCGGGCGTGAAGGAGGACAACATCACGCTGGTGAATGGCACTCCCGCGCCGCAAAAAGCGGCCCCGCGCGAGTACGACACCAGTAAGAAAATCACCGAGCAGAGCGACGGCCTGCTGGCGAAGGTCGGGATGGGGATGGGCTCCGCCGTGGCGGTGCTGTTCCAGTCCGGGCGCGACACCATCGACACGGTGCTGAAAACGATTCTGCCGTTTATGGCGTTCGTCTCGGCGCTGATCGGCATCATCATGGCGTCCGGCCTGGGCGACTGGATTGCCCACGGCCTCGCCCCGCTCGCCAGTCACCCGCTCGGGCTGGTGACGCTGGCGCTGATCTGCTCCTTCCCGCTGCTGTCGCCGTTCCTCGGCCCGGGCGCGGTGATTGCCCAGGTCATCGGCGTGCTGATTGGCGTGCAGATTGGTCTGGGGAACATCCCTCCGCACCTCGCCCTGCCCGCCCTGTTTGCCATTAACGCCCAGGCGGCGTGCGACTTCATCCCCGTGGGGCTGTCGCTGGCCGAAGCGCGCCAGGACACCGTGCGCGTGGGCGTCCCGTCCGTGCTGGTGAGCCGCTTCCTGACGGGCGCGCCGACGGTGCTGATTGCCTGGTTTGTCTCCGGCTTTATTTATCAATAAGAGGTTCCTGCGATGACCGTCATTTACCAGACCACCATTACCCGCATCGGCCAGAGCGCCGCCGACGCGCTGAGCGACCAGATGCTGATCACCTTCCGCGAAGGCGCCCCGGCGGATATCGAAGAGTTTTGCTTTATCCACTGTCACGGCGAGCTGAAGGGCGAGCTGAAGGCCGGGAGCCAGCTGGAGCTGGGCGAGGCGCGCTATGCCGTGACCGCCGTCGGCGACGTGGCCGAGCAAAACCTGCGCGAGCTGGGGCACATCACCCTGCGTTTCGACGGCCAGCCGCAGGCCGAGTATCCCGGTACGGTTCACGTGGCGGGCCCGGTTCCGCAGGCTGTCACCCCAGGCTGCACGTTAAAATTTGTTGCGTAATTAAGGAGAATCACATGAGTCAGGTTGCCGTTGTCATTGGTGGGGGACAAACCTTAGGCGAGTTCCTCTGCCGTGGGCTTGCCGCAGAGGGTTACCGCGTGGCGGTAGTAGACATTCAGAGTGAAAAAGCCGCCCGCGTGGCGGACGCCATCAATACCGAGTTTGGCGAAGGAATGGCGTACGGGTTTGGTGCCGACGCCACCAGCGAGCAGAGCGTGATGGCGCTGGCCCGCGGCGTGGACGAAATTTTTGGCCGTACCGACCTGCTGGTCTACAGCGCGGGGATCGCAAAAGCGGCGTTTATCAGCGATTTCGAACTGGGGGATTTTGATCGTTCGCTGCAGGTAAATCTGGTGGGCTATTTCCTCTGCGCCCGCGAGTTTTCCCGTCTGATGATCCGTGACGGGATTCAGGGGCGCATCATTCAGATCAACTCGAAATCCGGGAAAGTGGGCAGCAAGCATAACTCCGGCTACAGCGCGGCGAAGTTTGGCGGCGTGGGGCTGACGCAGTCTCTGGCGCTGGATTTGGCCGAATACGGCATTACCGTTCACTCGCTGATGCTGGGCAACCTGCTGAAATCACCGATGTTCCAGTCCCTGCTGCCGCAGTACGCCACTAAGCTTGGCATCAAGGCTGAGGAAGTGGAGCAGTATTACATCGATAAAGTGCCGCTCAGGCGCGGGTGTGACTATCAGGACGTGCTGAACATGCTGCTGTTTTACGCCAGTCCGAAGGCGTCTTACTGCACCGGACAGTCGATTAACGTTACCGGTGGGCAGGTGATGTTCTGATCGAGCGGCCTGATGCCCTCACCCTAACCCTCTTCCACGGGGAGAGGGAACAAAACAAGGAGCCGATATGGTCACCGCACCCATCACCGTCGCCACCCTCGCCTGGATCTGCCAGATGGCGTTTGGCGGCTGGCAGATCCACCAGTTTAACCGCGCGTTTGACGCCCTGTGCCAGAAGGGCCGCGTGGGTGTCGGGCGTTCCGGCGGACGCTTCAAACCGCGCGTCGTCGTCGCCGTTGCGCTGGACGAGCATGACCGGGTATGCGATTCCCTGATCATGCGCGGTATGACGGTGTTTGCCCGACCGGCCAAAATCCAGGCAATCAACGGCATCCCGCTGCAGGAATTGCAGCCCGATGTGATCTTTCCCCATGATTCACTCTGTCAGAATGCACTATCATTAGCGCTTAATCTGAAACATGGATAATTTCGTTGTGAAAGTTATAGACTTGCGAAATTATCATTTCGCAACCTAAGGAACGAAGCGCCTATGAAACCACGTCAGCGGCAGGCGGCCATTCTCGAGCATCTGCAAAAGCAGGGAAAATGCTCGGTTGAGGATCTGGCCCACTACTTTGACACCACCGGCACGACAATACGCAAGGATCTGGTATTGCTCGAAAACTCTGGCGCCGTCATTCGTACCTACGGCGGCGTGGTGCTCAACAAGGACGAAGCGGACCCGCCTATCGATCACAAAACGCTGATCAATACGCACCAGAAAGCGCTTATTGCCGAAGCCGCCGTCAAATTTATCCAGGACGGCGATTCCATCATCCTCGACGCTGGCAGTACCGTCCTGCAGATGATCCCGCTGCTCAGCCGCTTTAATAACATCACCGTGATGACCAACAGCCTGCACATCGTCAACGCCCTGTCGGAGTTCGACAGCGAGCAGACCATCCTGATGCCCGGCGGCACCTTCCGCAAAAAATCGGCGTCGTTTCACGGCCAGCTGGCGGAGAATGCCTTTGACCACTTCAGCTTCGATAAACTGTTTATGGGCACCGATGGCATCGACCTGAACGCAGGCGTCACGACGTTCAACGAGGTGTTCAGCGTCAGTAAGGCGATGTGCAACGCCGCGCGGGAAGTGATTTTAATGGCCGACTCGTCGAAGTTTGGCCGCAAAAGCCCCAACATTGTCTGTAGCCTTGAAAGCGTTGATAAGCTGATTACCGACGCGGGTATCGACCCGGCGTTCAGGAAAGCGCTGGAAGAAAAAGGCATCGACGTGATCGTAACCGGAGAAAGAGATGAGTGATTTTCTGTTAGAAACGGGCCGCCAGACGCTGATGCTGGAGCTGCAGGAAGCCAGCCGCCTGCCGGAACGTCTGGGCGAGGATTTTGTCCGCGCCGCCAACACCATTATCCACTGCGAAGGCAAAGTGATTGTGGCGGGCATCGGTAAATCCGGCCATATCGGCAAAAAGATTGCCGCGACGCTCGCCAGCACCGGCACCCCGGCGTTCTTTGTGCATCCGGCAGAAGCGCTGCACGGCGATCTCGGGATGATTGAAAGCCGCGACGTGATGCTGTTTATCTCCTACTCCGGTTCAGCCAAAGAGCTTGATCTCATCATCCCTCGCCTGCAGGAAAAATCAGTCGCCCTGCTGGCGATGACCGGGAAGCCCCGCTCGCCGCTGGCGCTGGCCGCCAAGGCGACGCTGGATATTTCCGTTGAGCGTGAAGCCTGCCCGATGCACCTCGCCCCCACTTCCAGCACCGTTAACACCCTGATGATGGGCGACGCGCTGGCGATGGCGGTAATGCAGGCGCGTGGCTTTAACGAAGAAGATTTCGCCCGTTCGCATCCGGCAGGTGCGCTCGGCGCACGCCTGCTCAACAAGGTTCACCACCTGATGCGCACCGACGATGCCATTCCGCAGGTTAAACTCGATACCAGCGTGATGGACGCGATGCTGGAGCTGAGCCGCACCGGTCTGGGACTGGTGGCGGTGTGTGATGACGGCGGAAACGTGAAGGGCGTGTTCACCGACGGCGACCTGCGCCGCTGGCTGGTGGGCGGTGGCAGGCTGGAAACAAACGTGTCGGAAGCCATGACCAAAGGCGGGCTGACACTCAACGCCGACAGCCGCGCCATTGAAGCCAAAGAGGTGCTGATGAAGCGCAAAATCACCGCCGCACCGGTGGTGGACGAGCACGGCAGGCTGTGCGGCGCCATCAACCTGCAGGACTTCTACCAGGCAGGGATAATTTAACCCTTCAGCCCAAGACGCTTCGCCAGCCGGTGCAGGTTGGCGACGTCCATCTCCAGCGCCCGGGCACATGCCGCCCAGCTGCGGTTGTTCTGCTCCAGCGCGCGGGTAATCATCTGACGCTGGAACGCTTCCGTCGCCTCGCGCAGGTTCTCGTTGACGCTCTCAGGCGCAGCAGCCTTCACAGTTGGGGCACTTTCCTCATGCAGCGCAAAATGCCGGGCGTGAATCACCACTTCATCCCCCGAGCGCGTCGCCCGCGCCAGCACCACCGCCCGGTGGATCGCATGCTCCAGCTCGCGCACATTGCCCGGCCAGCCGTAGCTCAGCAGATGCGCCCTCGCCCCCGGGCTCAGCACCACGCGGGAAAGCCCCATCCTGAGCCGGCACTGCTCGCAGAAAAAGCCCGCCAGCAGCAGCACGTCGTCCCCGCGCTCGCGCAGCGGCGGCACGGTTAGCGGGAATACGCTCAGGCGGTGGAACAGATCGGCGCGGAAATTCCCCGCCAGCACCTCTTCGCGCAGATCGCGGTTCGTCGCCGCCAGCACGCGCACGTCCACGCGCAGGCTGCGATCGTCTCCCACGCGTTGAATATCGCCGTACTGCAGCACGCGCAGCAGCTTGGCCTGTAACGACAGCGACAGCTCACCAATCTCATCAAGAAACAGCGTGCCGTTATCGGCCATTTCAAACTTGCCGCTGCGGTTGCTGATGGCCCCGGTAAACGCCCCTTTAACGTGACCAAACAGCTCGCTTTCCGCCACGCTTTCTGGCAACGCCGCGCAGTTGAGATAGACCAGCGGATTCACCGCACGGGGCGAGGCTTCGTGGATCGCTTTTGCCACCAGCTCTTTACCGGTGCCGGTCTCCCCGAAGATCAGCACGTTCAAATCGGAGGCGGCAACAATCTCAATCTCTTTTTTGAGCTGCGCCATGCCCGGAGAAAGGCCGATCATCTCCGTGTGGGTGACCTGCTCAAACGCCGCCGGGCTGCCAGGAAGGATATTCTGGCTCTCCAGCTGTTCAATCAGCAGGGCGTTGTTCAGCGCCCCGGCGGCCAGGGCGGCAATCAGGCGCAGCTCTTCGTCGCTGAAGGTGTCGAACTGGTCCGGCGACATGCCGTCGAGCGTTAATGCGCCAATCAGGTTTTGTCCGGCAAACAGCGGCAGACCGATGCAGGCGTGCACCTTCAGGCTCTCCTGTCCGGGAATAAGGCCGTCGTACGGGTCGGGCAAATCGCTGTCCGCCGGGAAGCGCACCACGTCACCCGCGCGGGCGATGGTTTCCAGACGCGGATGACCTTCAAGGGTAAAGCGCCGTCCGAGCACGTCCTTCGCCAGCCCGTCGATAGCCAGCGGAATAAACTGCCGCCCCTCGTAGCGCAGCAGCGCGGACGCATCGCACTCAAGCACGTGGCGCAGCGTGGAGATCAGGCGCTGAAAGCGGTCCTGATGGCCGATACCGGTTTGCAGCTCAATGGCGATCTTCGCCAGCACGTCTACGGAAAAGCTCATGTCAGCCTCACAGTCATTTTGACAATACATAATGTCATATTGACTCTTTTTGAGATAGTCATAATGACTACTCATTACGGAGCATCACATTATAACTTATTGAATTTTAATAACTTAAAAAGTTGGCACGCAACTTGATATAAGCAAAACATCTTATTTGAAAACGCTGTATTATGCTGAGGTTGCTATGTCTATTCTGGTTAAAAATAACATTCATTGGGTTGGTCAACGTGACTGGGAAGTGCGCGATTTCCACGGGACGGAATACAAAACGCTGCGCGGCAGCAGCTACAACAGCTATCTCATTCGTGAAGGTAAAAACGTGCTGATCGATACCGTCGATCACAAATTCAGCCGCGAGTTCGTGCAGAACCTGCGCAGTGAAATCGATCTGAACGACATCGACTACATCATCATCAACCACGCGGAAGAGGATCACGCCGGGGCGCTGACCGAGCTGATGTCCCACATTCCGGATACCCCGATCTACTGCACCACCAACGCCATTGACTCCATCAACGGTCATCACCACCATCCGGAGTGGAACTTCCACACCGTGAAAACCGGCGACACGCTGGATATCGGCAACGGTAAACAGCTGATCTTCGTCGAAACCCCGATGCTGCACTGGCCGGACAGCATGATGACCTACATGACCGGCGACGCGGTGCTGTTCAGCAACGACGCCTTCGGCCAGCATTACTGCGACGAGCGCCTGTTTAATGACGAAGTGGATCAGACCGAGCTGTTCGAACAGTGCCAGCGCTACTACGCCAACATCCTGACGCCGTTCAGCCGCCTGGTGACGCCAAAAATCACCGAAATCCTCGGTTTTAACCTGCCGGTGGATATGATTGCCACCTCCCACGGCGTGGTGTGGCGTGAAAATCCAACCCAGATCGTCGAGCTGTACCTGAAGTGGGCAGCGGACTATCAGGAAGACCGCATCACGATTTTTTACGACACCATGTCCAACAACACCCGCATGATGGCGGACGCCATTGCCCAGGGCATCAACGAAGTGGACCCGAACGTGGCGGTGAAAATCTTCAACGTGGCGCGCAGCGATAAGAATGAGGTACTGACCAACGTCTTCCGCTCCAAAGGCGTGCTGGTGGGTACCTCCACCATGAATAACGTGATGATGCCGAAAATTGCTGGCCTCGTGGAAGAGATGACCGGTCTGCGCTTTCGCAACAAGCGCGCCAGCGCCTTTGGCTCTCACGGCTGGAGCGGCGGCGCGGTAGACCGTCTTTCCACCCGTTTACAGGATGCCGGTTTTGAGATGTCCCTGAGCCTGAAGGCGAAATGGCGTCCGGATCTCGACGCGCTGGAAATCTGCCGCCAGCATGGCCGTGACATCGCCCGCCAGTGGGCGCTTGCGCCGCTGCCGGAAATCGCACCCGCCGCGGCGGTTACGCCGGAAGCCGTAGCAGAAGCCGTTCCTGCCGCTGCCGACCTCGGCCCTTGCATGCAATGCAGCGTCTGCCAATGGATTTACGATCCTGAGCTGGGCGAGCCGTTGCAGGATGTCGCCCCGGGTACGCCGTGGCGCGAGGTGCCGGACAACTTCCTCTGCCCGGAATGTTCCCTCGGTAAAGACGTCTTTGATGAACTGGCTACGGAGGCAAAATGAGTAACGGTATCGTCATCATCGGCTCGGGCTTTGCCGCCCGCCAGCTGGTGAAAAACATTCGCAAGCAGGACGCTAACGTGCCGCTGACGCTGATCGCCGCCGACAGCATGGACGAGTACAACAAGCCTGATTTAAGCCACGTCATTAGCCAGAATCAGCGCGCCGAAGACCTCACCCGCCAGACGGCGGGGGAGTTCGCGGAGCAGTTTAACCTGCGTCTGTTCCCGTACACCTGGGTCACCGACATCGACGCCGACGCCCACGTGGTGAAAGCGAAAGAGAAGACCTGGCGGTACGACAAGCTGGTGCTGGCCACGGGTGCCTCTGCGTTTGTGCCGCCGGTTGAGGGCCGCGAGCTGATGATCACGCTCAACAGCCAGCAGGAGTATCAGGCCAGCGAAACGCTGCTGCGTGACGCACAGCGCGTGATGATTGTCGGCGGCGGGCTGATTGGCACCGAGCTGGCGATGGATTTCTGCCGGGCGGGGAAATCCGTCACCCTCG
This sequence comes from Enterobacter sp. UPMP701, assembly GCF_053709515.1. Classification (NCBI taxonomy): domain Bacteria; kingdom Pseudomonadati; phylum Pseudomonadota; class Gammaproteobacteria; order Enterobacterales; family Enterobacteriaceae; genus Enterobacter; species Enterobacter sp. UPMP701. Next base: position 144,981 of record NZ_JBSKJN010000006.1, read on the forward strand.
TTGACCATGCGGCGAGCATTCTGTCGGCGCTGATGCCCGCAGAAGTCAGCAGCCGCTTACAGCATCGCCTGACCGACATGGGGGTGCATCTGCTGTTGAAATCGCAGCTGCAAAGCCTGAGCAAAACCGAAGGCGGCATTCGTGCATCGCTTGACCGCAGCCGCAGCGTTGAAGTGGATGTGGTTATCGCGGCGACGGGCCTGCGCCCCGAAACCGCGCTGGCGCATCGCGCGGGTGCCGAAACAGGTCGTGGCGTGAAGGTAAATAGCTACCTGCAAACCACACAGCCGGATATTTACGCGCTGGGCGACTGCGCAGAAATTAACGGCCAGGTGCTGCCCTTCCTGCAGCCGATACAGTTAAGCGCCATGTATCTGGCGAAAAACCTGCTCGGCGGCAGCGCGCCCCTAAAATTACCCGCGATGCTGGTGAAGGTCAAAACGCCGGAATTGCCGCTGCATCTTGCGGGCGAAACACAGCGTCAGGATCTGAACTGGGAGATTGCCCTTTCGCCTCAGGGCATGGTGGCACGGGGCACCGATACTGACGGTCAGATACGCGCCTTTGTCGTCAGCGAAGACAGAATGAAGGAAGCCTTCGCTCTGCTGAAATCGCTACCTGCTTAACCCTCGTCATGCCACGTTTACTTAACCTTTGGATTATGTTGTCCGCAGCCCCGATGTCCCGGGGCTTTTTTTCAGGCTCAGGACCGCACCACCAGCGCGTCATAGCCACGCCAGCGGTAGTTCGCCATAGAGATCAGCCAGCAGGCGACAAACAGTCCGACCACCACAAACCCGGCATCGCCCAGGTTATCGTTCACCGCGCCAATCAGATCCCACAGGCCGCCGCTGAGGGCGAATTTATCCATCAGCAGACCCAGCGCCTCCAGCCCGCCGATAAACAGCGCCACCACAACCGAAGTGCCGGTGATGGTCATGTTGTAGTAAAGCTTGCGCTGCGGTTTATTAAACGCCCAGCCGTAGGCACCGACCATCAGCAGGTTGTCGAGGGTATCCACCAGCGCCATGCCGCTGGCGAAGAGCGCAGGGAAGATCATGATTGACCACACCGACATCCCGTTTGACGCGCTGGCGGCGGAGATCCCCAGCACGCCAATCTCGGTGGCCGTGTCAAAGCCGAGGCCAAACAGAAAGCCCACCAGATACATCTGCCAGCTCCTGTTGACGAGGCGGAAGGTTTTGCCGAACAGCCAGTTCATAACCCCCCCCTGCGCAGGCAGCGTGATGTCGCCCTGCACGGGCCTGCCGTTTTTCAGCGCCTGGAAACTGCGCCAGACGCCGCGCAGGATCACCATGTTCACCAGCGCCATCGCCAGCAGGAAGGTGGCGGAAACGGCGGTGCCAATGACGCTTCCGGTTTCGTGGAACCAGTCCATGTTTTTCTGAAACGCCGTGGCGGTCACGGCAATGGCAATGGAGGCCAGCACCACAATGGTGGAGTGCCCCAGCGAGAACCACGCCCCCACGCCGGACGGGCGCTTACCCTGCTGCATCATCTTACGCGTCACGGTATCGATGGCCGCGATGTGATCGGCGTCCACCGCATGACGCAGCCCGTAGCACCACGCCAGCAGGCTGGCGGCCATCAGCGCCGTACTACCGCTAAAGGTGTGCCATGCCCATCCCCAGGCCAGCAGGTTTGCCATTACCAGAGCCAGCAGCAGAAGCGCGGCGCGAGGTTCATTGTGTAAGCGTCGTAACATTTTAAGTCCTTTGTGAGCATGACCGGGCGGCGGCCACCACCGCCTGCCCGAAGGAGATCGCTCCGTCACCTGCGGGCAGGCGCGAAGGAAAAAGAAGCGTAAAGTCAGAAAGATAGTGGCGCAGGCGCGCGCGCAGCAGACGGTTGTGCAACACGCCGCCGCTGAGGCTGATTGTTGACAGCGATAAGCGTCGGGCATGGAACGCGGCGAGTTCCGCCAGCCCTTTTGCCAGCGCATCGTGAAACACCCACGCGCGCTCACAGGGCTCCGCCTGCCAGGCCAGCCACTGCTGCCAGAAAAGCGCGAGGTCATCCGCGTTCAGCGTCACCGGATGATCGACCCCCGCGCACTGCGAGGCCAGCGCTTCCAGCCTGCAGGCGGCTTCACCCTCCCAGGACTGCGCGTCTATACCGAGCGCGCATGCGACGGCATCAAACAAACGACCGCAGGACGAAGCCTGCGGCGCATTGATACCACGCGCGATCGCCGTTGCCAGCAGCGGCCAGTTTTGACGCTGCACTGCCCGTGTTTCCGGATACTGCTGCCAGTCAGGAACAAACGCCAGGCAGTGGGCAAGCAAACTACGCCACGGTTGCCGCGCCACCAGATCGCCGCCCGGCAGCGCAACGGCTGGCAGACCGCCCAGCCGCTCGCACGCGAGATAGTTGACCCGCAGGCACTCCCCGCCCCATAGCGCACCGTTCTCGCCCATGCCGATGCCGTCCAGCGTCAGGGCGATAACGTCTCCGCCGTCGAGCGGCCAGCCGTTTTCCGCCAGGCACGCCGCCGCGTGGGCATGATGGTGCAGCACGGTGTCGACGGACAGCCCCTGCGCCTGCGCCCACTGGCGGGCGCGATAACCCGGATGGGCGTCGCATACCACGCGCTCAGGCTGGAAGGCGTAGATGTTCTGCATCGTCGAGAGCGCGCTGCGCCACTGCGTCTCTACGCCCTCTTCGCTCAGATCGCCAAAATGCTGGCTCAGCACCGCCTGGTTCCCGCGCACCAGACAGAAGGTGCTTTTCATCTCCGCGCCGGTGCACAGCATGGCGGGGATATTCTCAAAACCAGCGGGCAACGTAACGGCATCCGGTACAAAACCGCGCGCGCGGCGAAGCATCGCGCCGTCCCGATCCAGCACTGAATCATCCATGCGTTGCAGGATGTCCCGGTTGTGCAGCAGGAAGCCGTCCGCGATGTCGCTGAGATCCTGCAGCGCCTGCGCGTTGGTGATGGCGGGCGGTCTGCCGCTGAGGTTGCCGGAAGTCATCACCAGCGGCCGCTGGCAGTCCAACATCAAAAGATGCTGGAGCGGGTTTGCGGGCAACATCACGCCAACGCAGTCGAGCCCCGGCGCAATTTCCACAGGAAACGCGGGAAGCGAAGCTTTTGGCGTTAACACAATCGGTGCCGCGGGTGAGCGTAACAGCGTCTGTATCGTCTCCGGCAGATCGTCCGCATCCGGTAGCATCACCGCCAGCGGCTTCGTCGGGCGCTGCTTGCGTGCCCGCAGCGTCGCCACTGCCTGCGGGTTAAGCGCGTCGCAGACCAGGTGAAAACCGCCCAGCCCTTTCACCGCGACAATACCGCCGCCTTTCAGCATCGCCACCGCCGCGCTTAACGCCGATTCGCGTGTGGCAACAGCCTCTCCGGCTCGCCATTCCAGCTGCGGTCCGCAGTCCGGGCAGGCGACTGGCTGGGCGTGAAAACGTCGGTCAGCCGGGTTGCGGTATTCCGTCTCACACGGCACGCAGAGGGGAAACGCGGCCATCGAGGTCGCCGGGCGGTCATAGGGCATGGCGCGGATAATGGTGAAACGCGGCCCGCAATGGGTGCAGTTGATAAACGGGTAACGGTAACGGCGCTCGCGCGGATCGCGCATTTCCGCCAGGCACGCGGGACAGGTGGCGGCATCCGGCACAATTTGCGTGTCCATCGCCCCGCCCGCGCTGTGGCGGATGGTAAAGTCCTCCGGCAGGTGTGCCCAGGTAAACGGCTGCGTTTCAACGTGGTCAATGCGCGCCAACGGTGGGCAGTCCTGGCGCAGTCTCGCGGTAAAGTCCCCCCCATTGCCCGCGAGACGCACCAGGACACCCTCTCCGTCGTTGCACACGTCGCCCGCCAGCCCCAGCCGGTGCGCAAGCTGCCAGACAAAGGGACGAAACCCCACCCCCTGCACTTTGCCGCGCACCCGAAGCTGTACGCCGTTAACGCTCATCGCAATTTAAAACAGCAGCGATGACGAGGTGTCGAACGCCGCGCGACGGCGCTTTTCAGCGCTCATCTGCTCAAGCTTGTCGCGATCCACGCAGACCAGCGCATGCGTCGGACAGGCTTCCATACACGCCGGACCTGCTTCGCGGTGGTAGCAGAGGTCACATTTGTTGGCTTCGGCTTTCTCCGCGCGCACGCTCAGCCCCATACCGCTGTTGCGCACGACCGGGCGGACAACCACCTCCATCGCGCCATACGGACACGCCACCACGCAGGTTTTGCAGCCAATGCAGCGCTCCTGCATCACGTGCACAAAGCCTTTCTCGCGCTTAATCGCCCCGTTCGGACAGACGTTCGCGCACGGCGCGTCTTCGCACTGGCGGCAGATGGCGGCGGTGGAAATATTCACGCCTTTAATGACGTGAATGCGCGGCAGGAAGGTGTCGGGGGTGAGAGAGGCGCAATCCTGCTCCGCCTGATGGGAAACCACGCACGCCACTTCACAGGTACGGCAACCAATGCATTTGCTGGCATCGGCCATAATAAAACGGTTCATCTGCTTCTCCGGCATAACTGTTATGCGCGAAGCTATTCATAAACCGTGCCAATATTTAATCCATTGATTTTATAGGGAAATTAAAAAGAGAAGGATCTGTCATCGTCATTAGTGACGATGACAGATGTCGACGTCAGCGATGCGGGCCGTCAATGACGGAGCCGCGCAGGATAAGCTCGCCGGAAAAGGTTTGCTGATATTTAAACTCGCCGCCGTCGAGCATGAAGATCAGGCGGCTGATGGTCTCCTGGATCATCTCCGTCACCGGAACACGCACGCTGGACAGGGACGGCACGATGTAGGGCGCGATCGCCACATCGTCAAAGCCAATGACGGACACCGCACCCGGCGTGGCAACACCGCTCTCATGCAGCTGCCTGATGGCGCCAATCGCCATATCGTCGTTACTCGCCACCAGCGCGGTAAAGGGTTCGCCGCGGGAAAGCAGCTGAGTGACCGCCGCCGCGCCGCTGGCCGGGTTCCACTTCCCTTCGGCGATAAGCGCGTCGCGAACTGCAATGCCGTGCTGCGCCAGCGCGTCCCTGTAACCGGAAAGACGCTCAACACCGGTGGGGGAATCCAGTGAACCGGTGATAAACGCAATCTCCCGGTGCCCTTTCTCAATCAGCTGCGACACCGCGTCCTGACACGAGGCTTTATGATCGGACCAGACGCTGTGGCTGCTGTTTTTCCGCAGGCGGCGGTTAAGCACCATAATCGGCTGTTCGCATTTCTCGACGAGCGCGTCCAGTTCTTCCACGTTCAGAAAACGCGGGTAGATAATCACCGCATCACAGCGCATGTCGAGCAGATACTGGATCGCCTCACGCTCCTCCCCGGCGCTGTGTTTGCCGTCCGCGAGGATCAACTGCCGCCCTTTTTCTTCTGTCATCCGCGCGGCGTTAAACAGCAGTTCGCTAAAGTAAACGCCGTGATACAGGGTGTTGGTTACCACCAGCCCCAGCGTCTGCGTGCGTTTGGTCGCCAGGTTGCGCGCCAGCAAATTCGGGCGATACCCGCTCTCTTCAATGGCCTGAAAAACCCGGTCTTTGGTCTCCTGGCTAACGTAGCCGTTGCCCGACAAGACCCGGGATACCGTCGCTTTCGAAACGCCTGCCCGCTTCGCCACTTCCAGCATCGTGGTCATATTATTTTTCCATCCGAAACTCATGCGGGCAGTGTACTGCACCGCAGAAAAATTGTCGCAGCGACGACGTCACGCTTTCGACGCCTCATTGCGACCTTCATCACGAAATGAAAAAATGGTCAAAAAGCGATCTTGTTTCATTCATAGAAAGTCATGATGATTATGTGGAACCGGTTTCCTACATTTCTCACAACGATAACAGGATCACATCCGATGGCCAAAAATTACGCAGCGCTGGCGAACGACGTTGTCAGCGCGCTGGGCGGCAAAGAGAACATCGTCGCCGTCACCCACTGCATGACGCGACTGCGTTTCGTTCTGAAAGACGAAACGCTCACCGACGCCGCGCGCCTGAAAAGCATCAGCGGCGTGCTTGGCGTGGTGCGCAACGACAACCAGTGCCAGGTGATTATTGGCAACACGGTTTCACAGGCGTACCGCGAAGTGGTAAGCCTGCTGCCTGCGGACCTGCAGCCCGCCGTGCCGGAAGGCCCGCAGAAGCTGACGTTACGCCGCATTGGCGCCGGGATCCTCGACGCGCTGATCGGCACCATGTCGCCGCTGATCCCGGCGATCATCGGCGGTTCGATGGTCAAGCTGCTGGCGATGATCCTTGAGATGACCGGCGTGCTGGGCAAAGGCGATCCGACGCTGACGATCCTGACCGTTATCGGCGACGGCGCGTTCTTCTTCCTGCCGCTGATGGTGGCGGCGTCCGCAGCGGTGAAGTTTAAAACCAACATGTCGCTGGCGATTGCCATCGCGGGCGTGCTGGTGCACCCGAGCTTTATCGAGCTGATGGCGAAAGCCGCGCAGGGCGAGCACGTTGAGTTCGCCTTTATTCCGGTGACGGCGGTGAAATACACCTACACCGTTATCCCAGCGCTGGTGATGACCTGGTGCCTGTCATATATCGAACGCTGGGTGGATCGCATTACCCCGGCGGTAACCAAAAACTTCCTCAAGCCGATGCTGATCGTGCTGATTGCCGCCCCGCTCGCCATCGTGCTGATTGGCCCGCTCGGGATCTGGATCGGTAGCGCCATCTCCGCGCTGGTCTACACCATTCACGGCTACCTGGGCTGGCTCTCCGTCGCCATCATGGGTGCGCTGTGGCCGCTGCTGGTGATGACCGGGATGCACCGCGTGTTTACGCCGACCATCATCCAGACCATTGCCGAAACGGGCAAAGAAGGGATGGTGATGCCGTCGGAGATCGGCGCCAACCTGTCGCTCGGCGGCTCGTCGCTGGCGGTGGCGTGGAAAACGAAAAACCCAGAGCTGCGCCAGACGGCGCTGGCCGCGGCGGCCTCCGCCATCATGGCAGGGATCTCTGAACCGGCGCTGTACGGCGTAGCGGTACGCCTGAAACGTCCGCTGATTGCGAGCCTGATCAGCGGCTTTATCTGCGGCGCGGTGGCAGGAATGGCTGGTCTTGCCAGCCATTCGATGGCGGCGCCGGGGCTGTTCACCAGCGTGCAGTTCTTCGACCCGGCCAACCCGATGACCATCGTCTGGGTGTTTGGCGTGATGGGTCTGGCAGTTGTGCTGTCGTTTGTTCTGACCCTGCTTTTAGGGTTTGAGGATATCCCGGTCGAAGACGAGGCCGAAAAAGCACGCGCCCTGCAAAACGCACCGGTACAGAACAACGCAGCAAAAGCATAAATTGAAAGCGAGGTAAGAATGTCTGTTTTTCCACAAGGATTTTTATGGGGCGGCGCGCTTGCCGCCAACCAGAGTGAAGGTGCTTACCGTGAAGGCGGCAAGGGACTGACGACGGTCGATATGATCCCCCACGGCGCACATCGCCTGCCGGTGAAGGTCGGTAAGGAAAAGCGTTTTTCGCTGCGTGACGACGAGTTCTACCCGAGCCATGAGGCGATTGATTTTTACCATCGCTATAAAGAAGATATCGCCCTGATGGCGGAGATGGGCTTTACGGTGTTCCGCACCTCGATTGCCTGGAGCCGCCTCTACCCGAACGGCGACGAGCCGATGCCGAATCAGGAAGGCATTGCCTTCTACCGCGCGGTGTTCGAGGAGTGCAAAAAGTACAACATCGAGCCGCTGGTAACGCTCTGCCACTTCGACGTGCCGATGCACCTGGTCACGGAATACGGCTCCTGGCGCAACCGTAAGATGGTCGATTTCTTCGCCCGCTACGCTCGCACCTGCTTTGAAGAATTTAACGGGCTGGTGAAATACTGGCTCACCTTCAATGAAATCAACATCATGCTGCATAGCCCGTTCTCCGGCGCGGGGCTGGTGTTTGAGGAAGGTGAAAACGAAGATCAGGTGAAATACCAGGCCGCGCACCACGAGCTGGTGGCGAGCGCGCTGGCGACCAAAATCGCCCACGAGGTAAACCCGGAAAACCAGGTCGGCTGCATGCTGGCGGGCGGTAACTTTTATCCGTACTCCTGCAAGCCGGAAGACGTGTGGATGGCGCTGGAGAAAGACCGCGAGAACCTGTTCTTTATCGACGTGCAGGCGCGCGGCAGCTATCCGGCTTACTCTGCCCGCGTGTTCCGCGAGAAAGGCGTGGTGATTGTGAAAGATCCCGGCGACGACGAACTGCTGAAAAACACCGTCGACTTTGTCTCGTTCAGCTATTACGCCTCGCGCTGCGCGTCGGCGGACATGAACGCGGGCAACACCAGCGCGGCGAACATCGTGAAGTCCCTTCGCAACCCGCATATTCAGGTGAGCGAGTGGGGCTGGGGAATCGACCCGCTCGGCCTGCGCATCACCATGAACATGATGTACGACCGTTACCAGAAGCCGCTGTTCCTGGTGGAAAACGGCCTCGGGGCGAAGGACGTTATTGATGAAAACGGCGAGATCAACGACGACTACCGCATCAGCTATCTGCGCGAGCACATCCGCGCGATGAGCGACGCGATTGAGGACGGCGTCCCGCTGATGGGCTACACCACCTGGGGCTGCATTGACCTGGTATCGGCCTCAACGGGCGAGATGAGCAAGCGCTACGGGTTTGTTTACGTTGACCGCGATGACGCGGGCAACGGCACCCTGAACCGCAAGCGCAAGAAATCGTTCTGGTGGTATAAGAAGGTGATTGCGAGTAACGGAGGGGATCTGGAGTAGCCAGTCCTTACCCCTCACCCTAACCCTCTCCCCACAGGGGAGAGGGGACAAAACACACCCTCTCCCCTATGGGGAGAGGGCCGGGGTGAGGGGTTCAAACCCACCGTCCCCAACCCACTCCGCAAGCCGTGAATACACCACTTCCACCGCCTCTTTCACTGGCGGCGTCATCGGATAATAAAACCCGACAATATCCGGCTGAATCCCCAGAAACAGCACCTCGCCCACGTCGTCTTTAATCTGATCGACCAGGTAGTTCAGCGGCATATTGTGCGTCGTCATCATAAACATCTCGGCGATGTCGTCCGGGTCAATCAGGCGGATCTCGCCGGGGTTCAGCCCCATATCGGTGGCATCGACGATTAACAGCCTGTCCGGATGCAGTTCTCGAATGGCGACCACGTCGTTTTCCGGCGCGCTGCCGCCGTCAATCACTACCCAGCTGCCCTGCGGGTTCGCGGCGCACATCTCTGCCAGCAGCGGGCCCGCGCCGTCGTCGCCCATCATGCTGTTGCCGACACACAGTAAAACGTCAGTCACGTAATCTCCTCACCATCAGGTAGATGGCGCTCTCCTGATGAATATCGTGCAGCATGCCGAGCAGCGTTTTGCTCCACGCCTGCTGCTCGGGGGTTTGCCTGCTCAGCGCCGCGTCAAAGGCGTTAGCGAGCATCGTGATGTGGTTGGCGTCGATGACGATCTCGCCGTATTTCGGCACGCCTTCCATTTTGCGCCGCGCCGTGCTGCCCTCCTCCAGCGTGGCGATCCACGTCAGGTACTCGGGCCATGGGCAGCTCAGCGCCGCCTCCAGGCAGTCGATCACCCCGAGGTGGTGCCCAATCGCCAGGCTGTAATAGACCACCTGCTGCGCCGCATCCGGCGTGGCGTCGTTCTCATCAATAAACTTACGGCTCAGCTGGCTGAACACCACCGTCTCACTCATCGGATACGCGCCTCATCCACAATGCTGTTCAGGTTCGCCACGATCTCATTGAGGCGCGGATCGTTTTCGGCCTCCAGCCAGCGCGCCACCTGATGGTCGCCCTGGCTCAGCAGGCGCAGATAATCGTCGGCGATCTGGCGGCCATAGCGGTAGCCCGCCAGCCTCCGCGCCGTGCGGTCGACCTTCACCCGCAGCGGCTGCACCATATCCGGGTGCAGGATAGTGGCTGGCTGGTTGTCCAGCTCGCCCGGCTCGCGGGCATGGATCTTCTGCTCCAGCAGGCCGAGCGCCATGGCAAAACCGTACAGCGTGGCGGCGGGCGTCGGCGGGCAGCCCGGTATGTAAACATCCACCGGCACGATTTTGTCGGTGCCGCCCCAGACGCAGTAAAGGTCGTGGAAAATACCACCGCTGTTGCCGCAGGCGCCGTAGGAGATGCAGATTTTCGGATCGGGCGAGGACTGCCAGGCGCGCAGCGCGGGCGAGCGCATGGCGCGGGTGACCGCGCCGGTGAACAGCAGGATATCCGCGTGGCGCGGGGACGGCACCACTTTGATGCCGAAGCGCTCGGCGTCAAACAGCGGCGACAGGGTGGCGAAGATCTCGATCTCGCAGCCGTTGCAGCCGCCGCAGTCCACGCGGTAGACGTAGGCCGAGCGTTTGATTTTTTTCAGCAGCGACGCCTTCATGCTGGCGATGGACTCCTCCACCGTCATCGGCACCGGAATGCCGTTAGCGTCGCGCGGGCCCAGTAGGTTTTCCATCAGCTGGCCTCTCTCATATGACGGGTGATATCAATGCGGTCGGACGGCAGCAGGCACTTCTGCCGCTTGCACTCCGGGCAGGTTTCGAAGCTTTCACGATGCTGTTCCGCGCGGGCGTCACCGTTGTGCTTCAGCAGCGCGATGGCGTAGTCGATCTCTTTTTGCACGGCGAACGGACGCTTGCAGACGCGGCAGCTGCACAGGTCAAAGCGCGACTGCTGCAGGAAATCCTCTTTCTTCCATACCGCCAGCTCGTACTCCTGAGACAGACGAATGGCGACCGTCGGGCAGACCTCCTCGCAGCGGCCGCAGAAGATGCAGCGCCCGAGGTTAAACTGCCAGGCCAGCTCGCCGGTTTTGAGATCCGTTTCCACCGTTAAGGCGTTCGACGGGCAGGCGTTGATGCAGGCCGCGCAGCCGATGCACTGCTGCGGGTTGTGCTCCGGCTTGCCGCGAAAGTTTTTATCTACCGGCATCGGCTCCAGCGGATAACTGCTGGTCTGCGTGCCGGTTTTGATCGCTTTTTTGATAAAGGTAAACATTTTTACTCCTGCTTTCGTGCGGTTTTCTGACCCTCACCCTAGCCCTCTCCCTGAAAGGGAGAGGGAACCGTTCACCCCCTCGCCCCTCTGGGGAGAGGGCCGGGGTGAGGGGTTACAGACCGCACAACATCAACTATTTCAGCGGCGAGTTCTTACGCTCGATGCTGTAGCGCTCAAGCTCTTTGTATGGCACCACCTGGCTTTTCTTCTTGCGCACGTCGACCACGGTCATGCGGTCGGTGCAGGAGTAGCACGGGTCGAGGCTTCCGATGATCAGCGGCGCGTCAGAGACAGTGTTGCCGCGCAGCATATAGCGCAGGGTTGGCCAGTTGGCGTAGGTCGCCGCGCGGCAGCGCCAGCGGTAAAGCTTCTGGTTGTCGCCGGTCATGCTCCAGTGGATGTCGTCCCCGCGCGGCGCTTCGGCAAAGCCGAGGGCAAAGCGGTTCGGAATGTAGGTGAAGCCCTCCACCATCAGCGGGCCGCCCGGCAGGTTATCGAGACCGAAGTCGATCATGTTCAGGGCGGTGAACACCTCGTTGATGCGCACCTTCAGGCGGGAGATGACGTCGCAGCCCTGCTCGCTGTGCACGGTCATCGGCAGCAGGCCGTAGCCGACGAACGGATGATCGGCGCGGGTGTCGCGGGCATGGCCGCTGGCTCGCACCATCGGGCCGACGTTGCTGAAGTCGCGGGCGATCTCCGGGTCAAGACGGCCGATGCCGACGGTGCGCTGCTCGATGTTTGGCGTGCTGAGCAGCATGTCCACCAGCTCCTGCACGTCCCGGCGCATCTGCTGCGCCAGCTGGCGGGTCTGGATCATGTCGTCTTTCAGCAGGTCGCGGCGGATCCCGCCGATCAGGTTCAGGCCGTAGGTTTTACGCGCCCCGGTGAGGATCTCCGCCATCTTCATTGACGCTTCACGCACGCGGAAGAACTGCATAAACCCGGAGTCAAAGCCGACGAAGTGGCAGGCCAGGCCGAGGTTGAGCAGGTGCGAGTGCAGGCGCTCCACCTCCAGCAGAATGGCGCGGATCATCTGCGCGCGTTCCGGCACCACGATCCCCATGCCGTTTTCCACCGAGGTGGTGTAGGCGGTGCTGTGGGCGAAGCCGCAGATGCCGCACACGCGGTCAGAGAGGAACGTCACTTCGTTGTAACCCATGCGGGTTTCCGCCAGCTTTTCCATGCCGCGGTGGACGTAGAACAGGCGGTAGTCGGCGTCGATGATGTTCTCGCCGTCGACGAACAGGCGGAAGTGGCCCGGTTCGTCGGAGGTGACGTGCAGCGGACCGATCGGCACCACGTTGTTCTTCTTGCTGCCCAGCTCGTTGATGAACTCATAGGTTTCGCTGTCGGTGGTCGGCGCCGGGCGCTGGCGGTAGTCCATGCTGTCTTTGCGCAGCGGATAGAGTTCATCCGGCCAGTCGTCCGGCAGCACCAGGCGGCGCTCGTCAGGCAGGCCAACCGGCACCAGGCCGTACATGTCTCGCACTTCGCGCTCGCCCCAGACGGCGGCAGGCACGCGCGGCGTGACGGACGGGTATTCCGGCTTATTCGGGTCGACTTCGACGCGCACGGTGAGCCAGCACTTTTCGCCCTGCTCCATCGACATCACGTAGTACACCGCATAGTTGCCGCACAGCTGGCGCTCGTCGTTGCCGAACAGTACCGACAGCCAGCCGCCCTGCTGGTAGTAGAGAAACTCCACCACTTCCGGCAGATAGTTCACCTTAATGGTGACGGTGATCTGGTCTTTGGTTTGCCAGGACTCCTCCAGCACCACGCCCGGGAAAGCCTGATGCAACGCGGCGAGATACTGCTGACCTTTCTTTTCTTCAGACATAAACACTCTCTTTAATCACGCCACCAGCAAGGAGACGAACGCTAAAAATGCAAAACCAAAACCAGCCCAGGTGATGCGTGACGTTTCGACAAAACGCAGGCGCGCCATGCTGTTTTCAAACAGGGCAATGACCAGCACGCCGACCAGCAGCTTGAGGGCGGCCACCACCATGGCCAGCACCAGACCGCCTGCGGAGAAGTGCGTCATCTGCCCCCACGGGAAGAAGACGCCGACAAACATCTGCAGCACCACCAGCTGTTTGAGGCTGATACCCCACTTCAGCACCGCAAAGCCGTAGCCGCTGTACTCGGTGAGCGGCCCTTCCTGCAGCTCCTGCTCCGCTTCCGCGAGATCGAACGGCAGCTTGCCCATCTCGATAAAGGTGGCGAACGCGCAGGCGCACAGCGCCAGCACCAGCGGGAGAGAACGTGAAACCGGCCAGTGGTAAATGGTACTGGTGATGAAACTGATGTGGGTCGAGCCCGCTACCTGCGCGGCCACCCACAGTCCCAGCAGCAGGATCGGCTCCACCAGCACGCCCAGCATCGCCTCGCGGCTGGCGCCGATGCCGGTAAAGGGGCTGCCGGTGTCCAGACCCGCAATCGCAAAGAAGAAACGGGCGATGGCGAAGAGGTAGATCAGCGTAATCAGATCGCCCAGCACCGGCAGCGGCGAGCCCACCGTCACCACCGGCAGCGCGGTGGCGATGGTCAGCATGACGCCCACCATCACGAACGGCGTCAGGCGGAACACCCAGCCTGCGGCGTCCGGCGCGACGCTCTGACGGGAAAGCAGTTTGAAGAGATCGCGGTACTCCTGGAGCACGCCAGGCCCGCGACGGTTGTGCATTCGGGCGCGCGCCACGCGCGTGATGCCCGACAGCAGCGGCGCGACGGCGAACAGCACCAGCGCCTGAAGAATTGCCAGAAACAGACTCATGTCAGGCTCCTCGTGAAATCACAATAACCACCAGCACCACCAGTTCGATCAGCGCCAGACGGCGGAACAACAGCGGCACGGCGGCGCTCTGCCAGCCAGGGACCCAGCCAACCGGGTTCAGCCAGTGGCGCAGCTTCAGCACGGCGGCGAAGTTCTCCTTCACCGGCATGGCGAAACCGTGGGCGGTGATGACCATCGACTGCTCGTGTTCGTAGCCGCAGGCCCACGCCGCACCGCGTGAGCGGGAGGCAAGACGGTCGCGTTTAAAGAACAGCATCAGCACAAACGGCAGCAGCGGCGCGGCAATCAGCAGCAGCGCCATCATCGGCTGGGAAACGGCGGTATGCGCCGTCGCCAGCGGCAGCGGAATGGCATGGCCCAGCAGCGGCAGCAGCCACGGCGCGGCCACCCCGCCCGCAATGCAGCACACCGCCAGCGCGACCACGCTGGCCCCCATCAGTACCGGCGCGCAGCAGGCGTTTTCCGCTTCACGGGTGCGCGGCGCGCCCAGGAAGGTGACGCCGTAAACTTTCGCCATGCACATCACCGCCAGCGCGCCGGTGATCGCCAGGCCCACCGCCAGCAGCGGGCCGAGTAAACGCCCAATAAACGCCTCGCTCTGACCGAGCGCGAAGAAGGACTGATAGATAACCCACTCTCCGGCAAAGCCGTTCAGCGGCGGCAGCGCGGCCATCGCCATCAGCCCGACCAGCATCGCCAGCGAAATGACGGGCATTTTTTTGCCGATCCCGCCGAGCTTTTCGATATCCCGATGACCGGTGCGGAACCAGACGCTGCCCGCGCCGAGGAACAGGGTGCTTTTAAACAGGCTGTGGTTGATAAGGTGATACAGGCCGCCGATAAACCCGGCGGCAATCAGCGCCGGCTGGTTGAGCGCCAGCCCGGTGACGCCCGCGCCCATGCCGAGCAGGATGATGCCGATGTTTTCCAGGGTGTGGTACGCCAGCAGGCGCTGGATGTTGTGCTCCATCAGGGCGTACAGGCCGCCGACAAATGCGGTGATCATCCCCGCAATCAGCAGCGCCACGCCCCACCACAGCGGCGGCTGACCGCCCGTCAGGGTTATCGTCAGGATGCCGAACAGACCGACCTTCATGACCACCACAGAAAACAGCGCGGCGGCGGGGGCAGAGGCATTGGCATGCGCCTGCGGCACCCAGCCGTGCAGCGGGATAATCCCGGCCAGCAGGCCAAAACCGGCTACTCCCAGCAGCCAGACGTCATTGCCCAGCGGCTGACCGTTAAGCGCGGCGAAATCCAGCGTGCCGAAACGCTGCCACACCAGCCAGCAGGCCAGCGCCAGTAGCAGCGTGCCGAGGCGACCGAGCGCAAACCACAGCTTGCCGGAGGCGCTGCATCCGGTCAGGAACACGCCGCACAGGGCCATGATTTCGGCCATCACCACCAGCGCGCCGAGGTTGCTGGCGATAACGGTACAGACTGCCGTCGCCATCAGCAGGTTCACCAGCAGGCCGTTGGTTTTAGTTTGCGGATGGCGGTGCCAGTCGATATTGAACAGGCTGATAAACAGCCCACACAGGCCAAAGGTCACCAGCCAGATGGCGTTTAGCGGCGTAATAGCAACGGAGTGGCGGATCAGCGGCATGAGGGTTTCCACGGATTGCCCGCCGAGCAGAACCACGCTGCCCGCGGCCAGCGTCATCAGGCTGCCGACCGCGCTGCCGATACCGGCTATCCAGCCGCTCAGGGTTTTATGGAAAGAGAACACCAGCGCCAGCACGGCGGCAGCGGCAAAGTACGCCACGGCGCTGTTAATCATAAATATCGCGTTCATTTCGCCCCCTCGTTAAGCGCCTGCAGAAGCGAAAGATCGCCGACGTCGGTATTAATGGTCAGCTCGCGCTTGCGTCTGCTGGTACGGGCGATATCGCGGATGTTAACCAGGATCAGCGCTTTGGTCGGGCAGGTCCGCACGCAGGCCGGGCCCTGTTCGTCAAAGCTGCACAGGTCGCACTTCACCGCAACAGCGCGAATGCCGGGTACCCAGTCCAGCAGCGTGCTGACCTTCGCCGGAGCGGGTGGCGCAGGCGGCGCTTTCGGGGTATTGGCGTTCGCCGGGATATGCAGCGGGCGGCTGCCGGAAAATTCAATCGCGCCGAACGGACAGGCGATGCCGCACAGCTTGCAGCTGACGCACAGGCTTTCATTCAGTTGTACCGCGCCGTCCACGCGGGTGATGGCGTTAACCGGGCACACGCCCGCACACGGGGCATCTTCACAGTGGTGGCAGAGCTGCGGGGCAGACTCTTTTTCATTACGCATGACGCGCAGGCGCGGCATGGACTGTAGCCCGTGCAGGCGGTGCGTTTCCGAACACGCCGCCTCACAGGTTCGACAGCCAATACAGACCGTCGAGTCAGCAATTACAAAACGGTTCACCGGGCAATCCTCAGGTGATGGTCATTTTTGACGACGAAAAACTGTCTCATCGACACTTTTCGACACGCGATTATCGGGCAGGATTGGCGGAGGCGTTTCCCGCAATCAGCTGTTTCAGATCAACCGGCAAGTCGTGCTCAACTGCGGTGTAGAGACCGTTGTAAACCGGCGCGATTTTCTCCAGATAGTGCTCCAGCACCTGCTGGCGATCGCGGTTGCTGACGTGACCGTCCACCATGCCGTCGGCCATCAGCTGAGCTTTCGCAATACACTGTTTTTCACCCTCTTTTGTCTCAACGTAATACTCAATGGTGTGGCTGTTGAAGCTCTCCGCCAGGGTGACAAAAATCGTGAAATGACCAAATAACACAAAGCGCATGTCTCCCTGCGCTGCGCAGCTCATGGCGTGGTGCAGACGGGCTTTTGACAGGGTGATCCCCTGAACCAGAGAGTTGCAGTAAAGGTGCCACTGATCCTGAAGCTGCTGGTGGCGCTGCGCGATGTAATCCGCTTTTTCGCTAATTTCCCAAATAGTCATAAAAGGTATCCGGTTAATGGAGATAGCGGCTGTTAAGCAGAATCCATGCCAGTTTTTAATTATCTGATTTATATGATTTTTGTCGAAAGACTCACTGTCAACAATGCCGTGTCGACGTGTCATTTCGACAGCGTTGACATCGTCACGCCGTAACGCAAATCAAGCTGGCACCGTTATTGCATTTACTGGCGCAAATCATTGAGGAGGCGTCATGCACGAAATCACCCTCTGCCAGCGGGCTCTGGAACTTATTGAACAGCAGGCAGTGCAAAACCGCGCGAAGCGCGTCACCGGCGTCTGGCTGAAAGTCGGGGCGTTTTCCTGCGTCGAGACCAGCGCCCTTACCTTCTGCTTTGAGCTGGTGTGCCGCGGTACGCTGGCGGAAGGCTGCGCATTGCATATTGACGAGCAGCAGGCGGAGTGCTGGTGCGAGCAGTGCCAGCAGTACGTCACCCTGCTCTCATCAAAGGTTCAGCGCTGCCCGCAGTGCCAGAGCACCGGACTGCGCATCGTGGCGGATGACGGTATGCAGATCCAACGTCTCGAGATCGAGAAGGAGTAATGTATGTGTAGTACCTGCGGTTGCGCCGAAGGCAACCTGTATATAGAAGGGGATGAACACCGTCCCCACTCCGCGTTTCGCTCCGCGCCCTTTTCGCCAGCTCCGCGTCCTGCGGCGGCACTGACCGGCATCACCTTTGCGCCGCAGCGTTCCGACACGGGCGACCTGCACTACGGCCACGGCGAGGCGGGCACCCACGCGCCGGGCATCAGCCAGCGCCAGATGCTGGAGGTGGAGATCGACGTGCTGGATAAAAATAACCAGATCGCCGCCCGCAACCGCGCCCGCTTTGCCGCGCGCGAACAGTTGGTGCTGAACCTGGTCTCCAGCCCCGGCTCCGGCAAAACCACGTTGCTGACGGAAACCCTCAAGCGCCTGAACGAACGCGTCTCCTGCGCCGTTATCGAAGGCGATCAGCAAACCGTTAACGATGCGGCGCGCATCCGTGAAACCGGCACTCCGGCAATTCAGGTCAACACTGGTAAGGGCTGCCACCTGGACGCGCAGATGATCGCCGATGCCGCCCCGCGCCTGCCGCTGGCGAATAACGGCATCCTGTTTATTGAAAACGTCGGCAACCTGGTGTGTCCGGCGAGCTTCGACCTTGGGGAACGATATAAAGTCGCGGTGCTTTCGGTCACCGAAGGGGAAGACAAGCCGCTGAAGTACCCGCACATGTTCGCCGCCGCCTCCCTCATGCTGCTGAACAAAATCGACCTGCTGCCGTATCTGAATTTCGATGTGGATAAGTGCGTGGCTTACGCCCGGGAAGTGAACCCGGACATTGAGATCCTGCTGGTTTCCGCGACGCGCGGCGACGGGATGGACGCCTGGCTGGACTGGCTGGAGAGTGAACGATGTGCATAGGCGTACCCGGACAAATCCACTCCATCGACGGCAATCAGGCCAAAGTCGAGGTCTGCGGCATCCTGCGCGACGTCGACCTGACGCTGGTGGGCAGCACCGATGAAACGGGCGCCTCGCGACTCGGCCAGTGGGTGCTGGTCCACGTGGGGTTTGCCATGAGCGTGATTAACGAAGCGGAAGCCCGCGACACGCTCGACGCCCTGCAAAACATGTTTGACGTGGAGCCGGACGTGGGCGCGCTCCTGTACGGCGAGGAGCGATAGCAAATGCGTTACGTTGATGAATACCGCGCGCCGGAGCAGGTGATGCAGCTTATCGGGCACCTGAAAACGCGCGCCGCGCTGCTGGACTACACGAGAGAAAAACCGCTGCGGATCATGGAGGTGTGCGGCGGGCACACGCACGCCATCTTCAAGTTTGGCCTTGACCAGCTGCTGCCGGAGAACATCGAGTTTATCCACGGTCCCGGCTGCCCGGTATGCGTCCTGCCAATGGGGCGCATCGACAGCTGCATTGAAATGGCCCGCCATCCCGACGTTATCTTCTGCACCTTTGGCGACGCGATGCGCGTGCCGGGGAAGAGCGGCTCGCTGCTGCAGGCGAAGGCGCGCGGCGCGGACGTGCGGATCGTTTACTCACCGATGGATGCCCTGACGCTGGCGATGAATAACCCTGAGCGCAAGGTTGTCTTTTTTGGACTGGGTTTTGAAACCACCATGCCCGCCACCGCCATCACCCTGCAGCAGGCGAAAGCCCGCGGCGTCGATAACTTTTTCTTTTTCTGTCAGCACATCACGCTTATCCCCACGCTGCGCAGCCTGCTGGAAGCGCCGGATAATGGCATCGACGCGTTTCTGGCGCCGGGTCACGTCAGCATGGTGATTGGCACAGACGCCTACGGTTTTATCGCTGAACAGTACAATCGTCCGTTAGTGGTGTCTGGTTTCGAACCGCTTGATCTACTGCAAGGCGTGGCCATGCTGGTTGAGCAGAAAATAGCGGCCCTGAGCGCGGTGGAGAATCAGTATCGCCGGGTGGTGCCGGATGCGGGAAATGAACGGGCGCAGCAGGCGATTGCCGACGTGTTTAGCGTTGAGGGTGATAGCGAATGGCGCGGCCTGGGGCTGATTGCTGAATCCGGCGTGCGGCTGACGCCCGCGTATCGCGCCTTTGATGCCGAAGCGCATTTTCGCCCGCAGCCCCAGCAGGTGTGTGACGATCCCCGCGCACGCTGTGGCGATGTGCTCACAGGCAAATGCAAACCTCATCACTGCCCGTTATTTGGCAACACCTGTAACCCGCAAACGGCGTTTGGCGCGCTGATGGTCTCTTCCGAAGGGGCATGCGCCGCGTGGTATCACTATCGCAACCAGGAGTGTGAAGCATGAACACGGTGGAAATGGCGCACGGAAGCGGAGGACAGGCGATGCAGCAGCTGATTAACCGGCTGTTCATGGAAGCCTTTAATAACCCCTGGCTCGCCGAGCAGGAAGATCAGGCGCGTATTGACCTCGCGACGCTGACTGCCCACGGCGACAGGCTGGCATTCTCCACCGACAGCTACGTGATTGACCCGCTGTTCTTCCCGGGCGGCGATATCGGCAAGCTCGCCGTCTGCGGTACGGCCAACGACGTCGCCGTCAGCGGTGCCCTTCCGCGCTACCTCTCCTGCGGGTTTATCCTCGAAGAAGGTCTACCGATGGAGACCCTCACGGCGGTGGTCAATAGCATGGCGCACACCGCGCGCGAGGCGGGTATCGCTATCGTCACCGGGGATACCAAGGTGGTGCAGCGCGGCGCGGCGGATAAGCTTTTCATCAACACCGCCGGTATGGGGGCGATCCCCGCCGACGTTCACTGGGGTGCGCAGCAGCTTACTGTGGGCGACGTGCTGATTGTCAGCGGCACGCTGGGCTGCCACGGGGCAACCATCCTGAACCTGCGCGAAGGCCTGGGGCTGGATGGGGAACTTCGCAGTGACTGTGCGGTACTCACGCCGCTGATCCAGACACTGCGCGACATGCCGGGCGTAAAAGCCCTGCGCGACGCCACGCGGGGCGGCGTGAATGCCGTCGTGCACGAGTTCGCGGCAAGCTGCGGCTGCGGGATTGAGCTGACCGAGCGCGGCCTGCCCGTTAAGCCTGCCGTGCGCGGGCTATGCGAACTCTTAGGGCTTGACCCGCTTAACTTTGCCAACGAGGGCAAGCTGGTGATCGGCGTGGAACGCACGGCGGCGGAGGCCGTTCTTGAACAGCTGAGAGCGCATCCTTTAGGGAAAGACGCGGCCATCATCGGCGACGTGGTTGAGCGCAAAGGGGTGCGCCTGGCCGGGCTGTATGGCGTTAAACGCACGCTGGATCTGCCGCACGCTGAACCGTTACCCCGAATTTGCTAGAACCGCGCCATAAGCGGTCAGCGCTGAACGTCTCTTTTTTGCCAGTTTCTATTGGAAAGCAATAATGCCGTATACACCGATGAGCGATCTTGGACAGCAGGGCCTGTTTGACATCACGCGAACACTTTTACAGCAGCCCGATCTTGGCGCGCTGAGCGATGCCCTGACCCGGCTGGTCAGGCAATCTGCACTGGCTGACAGCGCCGCGATAGTGCTCTGGCATAGCGGAACGCACCGCGCGAGCTACTACTCAACGCGTGATAATGGCAAAGCCTTTGAGTACGAAGACGAAACGTACCTTGCGCACGGCCCGGTGCGCCGCATTCTCTCCCGGCCCGAAGTGCTGCACTGCAATTTTGAAGAGTTCCGGATGGCGTGGCCGAGGCTGGCCCAGAGCAATCTCTATCAGCCTTTCGGTCATTACGGCATGTTGCCGCTGGCGGCAGAGGGCCAGATTTTTGGCGGCTGCGAGTTCATCCGCAACACCGACCAGCCCTGGAGCGAGGCGGAGTACGAACGCCTGCACACCTTTACCCAGATTGTGGCCGTCGTCGCGGAGCAGATCCAAAGCCGCGTCACCAATAACGTCGATTACGACCTGCTGAGCCGCGAGCGCGACAACTTCCGCATTCTGGTCGCCATCACCAATGCCGTGCTCTCAAGGCTCGACATGGATGAGCTGGTCAGCGAAGTGTCAAAAGAGATCCACCACTATTTCAAAATCGACGCCATCAGCATTGCGCTGCGCGGGCATCGCAAGGGCAAGCTGAACATCTACTCCACCCATTATCTCGATGAGGCCAACCCGGCGCACGAGCAGAGCGAAGTGGATGAAGCGGGTACCCTCTCTGAACGGGTGTTTAAAAGCAAAGAGATCCTGCTGCTGAATCTCAGTGAACAGGATCCGGTCGCGCCGTATGAACGGATGCTGTTCAACACCTGGGGCAACAAAATTCAGACCCTGTGCCTGCTGCCGCTGATGTCCGGCAACACCATGCTGGGCGTGCTGAAGCTGGCGCAGTGTGAGGAAGGTGTGTTCACCACCGCCAACCTGAAGCTGCTGCGCCAGATTGCCGAGCGCATCTCTATTGCGCTGGATAACGCCCTCGCCTATCAGGAGATCCACCGCCTGAAGGAGCGGCTGGTGGACGAAAACCTCGCCCTGACCGAGCAGCTCAACAACGTTGACAGCGAGTTTGGCGAAATCATCGGGCGCAGCGACGCCATGTACAGCGTGCTTAAGCAGGTCGAGATGGTGGCGCAAAGCGACAGCACGGTGCTGATCCTCGGCGAAACCGGCACCGGCAAGGAGCTGATCGCCCGGGCGATCCACAACCTGAGCAACCGCAACAGCCGCCGGATGGTGAAGATGAACTGCGCGGCAATGCCTGCAGGCTTGCTGGAAAGCGACCTGTTCGGCCACGAGCGCGGGGCATTTACCGGGGCCAGCAGCCAGCGGCTGGGGCGTTTTGAACTGGCGGATAAAAGCTCGTTGTTCCTCGACGAAGTGGGCGATATGCCGCTGGAGCTTCAGCCTAAGCTGCTGCGCGTCCTGCAGGAGCAGGAGTTCGAGCGCCTCGGCAGCAACAAGCTAATCCAGACCGACGTGCGTCTGATTGCCGCCACCAACCGCGACCTGAAAAAAATGGTCGCCGACCGCGAATTCAGAAGCGATCTCTACTATCGCCTGAACGTCTTCCCGATCTTCCTGCCGCCGCTGCGCGAGCGCCCGGAAGATATCCCGCTGCTGGTGAAGGCTTTTACCGCCAAGATTGCGCGTCGGATGGGACGAAACATCGACAGCATTCCCGCCGAAACGCTGCGCACCCTCTCGTCAATGGAGTGGCCGGGCAACGTGCGCGAGCTGGAAAACGTCATCGAGCGCGCGGTCCTGCTGACGCGCGGAAACGTGCTGCAGCTTTCCCTGCCTGAAATCTCCCTGCCGGAACATCCCACCGTTACGGCAGAAGTGGCGCAGGAAGGCGAAGATGAATATCAGCTCATTATGCGCGTACTGAAAGAGACCAACGGCGTGGTCGCCGGACCGAAAGGTGCGGCGCAACGGCTGGGGCTGAAACGCACTACCCTGCTCTCCCGTATGAAGCGCCTGGGAATCGATAAAGAGAGCCTGCTTTAACCCGTCATTCCGGCGCCGCTTATGGCGCCGCCTTTCGTTGCCCTGCGCAATTGTCCCTCATTGACACAAAATCGTTTCCTCTGTATAAAATTCCGCCTTAATAATGCGTTTCATTTGCATCAAAAATAATTTTAATGAAGGGTAGCGTTTAATGAAAAAGGTTCTCTGCGCGTTAGGCCTGGCGGTTGCTTCGATGAGTGCGGCTCTGGCTACCACGTACCCACTCACCATAGAAAACTGCGGGTATAAAGAGACCTTCACCAAAGCGCCGGAACGCGTCGTGGCCCTGGGTCAGAATACCGTCGAGATCCTGCTTCTGCTGGGTCTGGAAGATAAGGTCAAAGCCAGCGCCTTCTGGCCGACCAAAGTGCTGCCGCAGCTGGCTGAGCAAAACGCCAAAATCAAAACGCTGACCGTCGAAATTCCGACGCTTGAATCCATCCTTGCGCAAAACCCCGATTTTGTTCCTGCCCAGCTTCCGCTGCTGCTCGGGCCGGAGAGTAAGGTCGCAAAACGTGAAGATCTGGCCACCGTCGGCGTGAACAGCTATTTATCACCGGGCATGTGCGCTACCAAAAAGGCCGCAGGCGATATGTACGGCAGCCGCCACACGCTGTGGGATATGACGTACCTTTATAAAGAGATTGAAGATTTCGCGAAGATTTTCAACGTTGAAGCGCGCGGCCAGGCCGTTATCGCGGATTTCAAAAAACGCGAGGCCGACCTGCGTCAGGAATTTGGTAAAAACAAAAAAGACCTCTCCTTTGTTTTCTGGTTCTCAAGCGCCTCGCCTTCGGCGGATGCCTATGTCGGCGGGAAAAACAGCGCCTCCGGTTTTATTGCCAACGTGCTGGGCGGCCATAACGCCATTACCGCTGAGTCTGAATGGCCGACCGTCGGCTGGGAAAGCATTATCGCCGCGAACCCGGATGTGATTGTCGTCTCCAGTCTGGACCGCAACCGCTGGGCGCTGGATAACGCGGAAGAGAAAATCAAATTCCTGAAAAGCGATCCTGCCGTCAGCCAGTTGGACGCGGTGAAGAAGGGTCATATTGTGGTGATGGACGGCCAGGCCATGAACCCGACGATTCGCACGATTTACGGCGCTGAACAGGTCGGCGAACAGCTCAGAAAACTGGGGCTGAACTGATGACCGCAGCCGTACTTCAGGCCCGACAGGGTCTGTTTCTGACCACGTCTGCTCTGCTTGCCGTCGTCCTGCTGTTTTTGGTGATTGCTCTCGGCGTCAGCGTCGGTGAACTGTCGATTCCGCTGTCCAACGTCTTTTACGCTATTGGCAATAAGCTGGGGCTGACAGACGTTCCGCTCAACCGCATCTATGAGAGCGTGATCTGGGACTTTCGCCTGAGCCGCGCGCTGGTGGCGGCCTGCTGCGGCGCGGGGTTAGCCATCTGCGGCGCCGTGCTGCAAAGCCTGCTGAAGAACGCGCTGGCGGAACCCTACGTGCTCGGTGTATCGGCGGGTGCCTCAACCGGGGCGGTGTCGGTCGTCGTATTGGGGATTGGCACCGGCGCGGTGTCGCTCTCTGCGGGCGCGTTTGCCGGGGCGTTTGCCGCCTTTGCGTTTGTCGCCTTCCTGACGAACGGCGCGCGTGGCGGCAATGAACGCACCATTCTGGCGGGCGTTGCCGCCTCACAGCTGTTCAACGCCATTACCGCCTATACCATCAGCACCTCCGCCAGCGCGCAGCAGGCGCGCGACGTGATGTTCTGGCTGCTGGGCAGCTTCAGCGGCGTGCGCTGGCCGGAATTCCAGCTGGCATTAGTGGTCGTGCTGGCGGGTCTTGCCGTCTGTCTTTACTATTCCCGGGCGCTGGACGCCTTTACGTTCGGTGATGACGCCGCCGCCTCGTTAGGCATTGCCGTACCCTGGGTGCGTCTTGCCTTGTTCACCACCACTGCACTGATTACCGCGACCATCGTCAGCATGGCAGGCTCAATTGGCTTTGTAGGGCTGGTGGTGCCGCACGTCATGCGCTTCCTGTTCGGCCCCCTGCACCGCACGCTGCTGATTGCCAGCGCGCTGGCGGGCGCGATCCTGATGGTGCTGGCTGATATCGCCTCGCGCATGCTGATTGCCCCGCAGAGCCTGCCCGTCGGCGTCGTCACCGCGCTGGTGGGCGTGCCGTTCTTTGCCGTGATCATCTACCGCTCAAGGAATAAGTGATGAGTATCTGCGCTGAAAATATTACCTGGACGGTAGGCAAAAAGGTCATCGTCAATGACGTCTCGCTGAAGGTTTCACGCGGCGAAACGGTAGGACTGCTCGGCCCTAACGGCTGCGGCAAATCGTCGCTTTTGCGCATTCTGGCAGGCCTGCGTCGCCCGGACAGCGGCAGCGTTACCCTGGACGGTCAGGACATCTCCCGCATTGCCAAAAAGCAGCTGGCGCGGCGCGTGGCGTTCGTTGAGCAGCACGGCATGACCGACGCCAACATGCGCGTGCGCGACGTCGTCAAACTGGGGCGTATTCCGCACCATTCTCCCTTCTCGAACTGGAGCACGCAGGATGACGAAACCGTCACCGCGGCTCTGCAGCGTGTCGATATGCTGGACCGCAGCGAGCAGGGCTGGCTGAGCCTGTCCGGCGGCGAGCGTCAGCGGGTACATATCGCCCGCGCGCTGGCGCAAACGCCAACCGAAATCCTGCTGGACGAGCCGACCAACCACCTCGACATTCATCATCAGATGCAGCTGATGCAGTTGATCAGCGAATTACCGGTCACCAGCATCGTCGCCATCCACGATCTTAACCACGCCTCAATGTTCTGCGATTCGCTGATTGTGATGCAGAAAGGGCAAATTGTGGCGACGGGAACACCGCAGGAAATCCTGTCCGAAGAGTTGCTCTGGGACGTTTTCCGGGTGAAAACCAAAATTGAGATCTCACCGTTCCATGGTAAAAAACATATCCATTTCATGGTGTAGGGGCGAATAAACCGTATGCCTTTGCGCCCCGCCACCGCGCTCTGGCCGCCCGTTTTACTGGGCAGCCAGTTTGTGTTTAACATTGGCTTTTACGCCGTCGTCCCCTTCCTGGCGATATTTCTGCGCGATGATATGCTGCTCTCCGGCGGGCTTATCGGGCTGATCCTGGGCCTGCGCACGTTCTCACAGCAGGGGATGTTTATCGTTGGCGGTGCGCTCTCGGACCGGTTTGGCGCGAAAGTCATTATCCTCAGCGGCTGTATTGTTCGTGTTTCAGGCTATCTGCTGCTGGCCTTCGGGGGATCGCTGTGGCCGATTATTCTGGGCGCGTGTCTGACGGGCGTCGGCGGCGCGTTATTTTCTCCGTCTATTGAGGCATTGCTGGCGAAAGCGGGGACGAACAGCGAGGCGAAAGGGAAACGAAGCCGGGCGGAGTGGTTTGCGCTCTTTGCCGTCTGCGGGGAACTCGGCGCGGTACTGGGCCCGGTTGCGGGCGCCCTGCTCACCGGGCTGGGCTTTCGTCAGGTGGCGCTGGCAGGCGCAGGCGTCTTTGTCATTGCGTTAGTGGTGCTCTATTTCTGCCTTCCAGCTGCTGCCCACCGTCCACAGACGCTAAAAATAGTGCCCTGGTGGACGACGTTTCGTCAGCCGCGCTTTGTCGCCTTTATCATTGCCTACAGTTCATGGCTGTTAAGCTATAACCAGCTCTATCTGGCGCTGCCGGTGGAGATACAGCGCTCCGGCGGTAACGAAAAAGATCTCGGCCCGCTTTTTATGCTGGCCTCCGTTCTGATCATCACGTTACAGCTGCCGCTGGCGCGCTTTGCCCGACGCGTGGGCGCGGTGAGGATCCTGCCGGTGGGCTTTTTGCTCCTCTCTGCCGCCTTCGCAAGCGTGGCGATGTTTGCGGCAACGCAACCGCCTGAGGGCTGGCTGCGGCTTCTGCCCTCGGTCTGTTTTGTGACGCTGCTGACGCTGGGACAGATGCTGCTGGTGCCCTCGGCAAAAGATCTCATTCCACGGTTCGCCGGGGAATCAACGCTGGGGGCGCACTACGGCGCGCTCTCTACCGCCGGAGGCATCGCGGTCCTGGCCGGAAATTTGTTGTTTGGCAGCCTGCTGGATCGCGCACTGGTGCCTTCAACGCAGGCGATTTACCCCTGGCTGCTGCTGGCCCTCTTCCCGCTCTGCAGCGCGCTGGCCCTGAATGTGATTTGCCGCCCGCTACGAAGCTGAACGGTTCACTTTTTCGGGCGGTATTTTTCCGGTAATTCCGGCACCGGACGACGGTCATCAATCAGATGGCGGATGGTCAGAATGGGGTGTCGCCATAACATACGCGGGCCTGCCCAGCGCATAATATGCTTCATCTCTTCACGTCTGGCGGGCTGGTAGCAGTGCACCGGGCACTGCTTACAGGCGGGCTTTTCCTCACCAAAAACGCACTTATCCAGGCGTTTATGCGCATAAGCCTTCAGCGCCTGATAATGCCCCTCATCCTGAGCAGCCTGTGGACACTGTTTCTCGTACAACGCGATCATCTTCGCGATGGTCTCTTTTTCTCGTGATATGCGTTTACCGGTCATGGTGACTTACCGAACAATAAGATGCATAAATAATACACCTTTAAGCATTGAATTTCAGTTGTTGCATTTCGTTTCCTGAAGCCTGATTCCAGTATTAACCCTGCGCCACCTGAAAATCACTGGTATTTTATACAGGCATCAGGAATGACCGTTGTCCGTATAGTCTGGAGACCCTATGAAAGAGATCGCGATCGGCCAACCCTACCGCCATTTAAAAGTGGGATATTTCAGAAAACGTCACGAGGATCGAAAAACGAAGATACCAAAGCGGTACAGCGTGCATGCGGCGCTGAGCTTAAAAGGAGACTGGCTTGAAAAAGCGGGCTTTACCACCAACTCCCAGGTCAGAGTGGGCGTGGAGCATGGAAAAATCGTCATTGAGTTAATGTCGGAAGGCACCTCGTAAAGCCGCGACATTTTTCTGCGCCGTACCTTTTTTTCATGCGACAATAGAAGGAACAAACGGCCACTGTGCCGCTCAAAACGTAATATTTTCAAAGAAATGGACATCATAACTCCATGAGCACAATCGACAATTTCGACGCACATACGCCCATGATGCAGCAGTATCTGAAGCTGAAGGCACAGCATCCGGAAATCCTGCTGTTTTACCGTATGGGCGATTTTTACGAGCTGTTTTATGACGATGCTAAACGTGCGTCGCAGTTGCTCGACATCTCGCTGACCAAACGTGGCGCATCCGCAGGCGAGCCGATTCCAATGGCTGGCATCCCGCACCACGCGGTTGAAAACTACCTGGCGAAACTGGTGAATCAGGGGGAGTCCGTCGCTATCTGCGAGCAGATCGGCGATCCGGCAACGTCAAAAGGCCCGGTTGAGCGCAAAGTCGTGCGCATCGTCACGCCGGGCACTATCAGTGATGAAGCCCTGCTTCAGGAGCGCCAGGATAACCTTCTGGCGGCGCTGTGGCAGGACGGCAAGGGTTTTGGCTACGCCACGCTGGACATCAGCTCCGGGCGTTTTCGACTGAGTGAACCGGCTGACCGCGAAACAATGGCTGCCGAACTGCAGCGTACTAACCCGGCAGAGCTGCTCTATGCCGAAGATTTCGCCGAAATGGCGCTTATCGAAGGCCGTCGCGGGTTGCGCCGTCGTCCGCTGTGGGAATTCGAAATTGATACCGCACGCCAGCAGCTGAACCTGCAGTTTGGCACCCGCGACCTGATTGGCTTTGGCGTGGAAAACGCCCCGCGCGGGCTATGTGCCGCAGGTTGTCTCCTGCAATACGTGAAAGACACCCAGCGCACCGCCCTGCCACATATTCGCTCTATCACCATGGAGCGCCAGCAGGACAGTATCATCATGGACGCCGCCACGCGCCGTAACCTGGAAATTACCCAGAACCTGGCGGGCGGCGTGGAAAACACGCTTGCGTCGGTCCTCGACAATACGGTGACGCCAATGGGCAGCCGTATGCTAAAACGCTGGCTGCATATGCCGGTTCGCGATACGAATACGCTGGTTTGCCGTCAGCAGACGATTGCCGCGTTGCAGGATCGCTATAGCGAGCTGCAGCCGGTTCTGCGCCAGGTGGGCGATCTGGAGCGTATCCTTGCTCGTCTGGCACTGCGCACAGCGCGGCCACGCGACCTCGCGCGCATGCGTCATGCTTTCCAGCAGTTGCCGGAACTGCGTGCGCAGCTGAGTGACGTTGACAGCGCGCCGGTGCAGAAACTCCGCGAAACCATGGGCGAATTTACCGAGCTTCGCGAGCTGCTGGAGCGCGCCATCATTGATGCCCCTCCGGTTCTGGTGCGCGATGGCGGCGTGATTGCCCCTGGCTACAACGAAGAGCTGGACGAATGGCGCGCACTGGCCGACGGCGCGACGGACTACCTCGATAAGCTGGAAATCCGTGAACGCGAGCGTCTTGGGCTCGACACGTTGAAAGTGGGATATAACGCGGTACACGGTTACTACATTCAAATCAGCCGTGGCCAGAGCCACCTCGCACCGATCCACTACGTACGTCGCCAGACGTTGAAAAACGCCGAACGCTACATTATTCCCGAGCTGAAAGAGTACGAGGACAAAGTCCTCACCTCGAAAGGCAAAGCGCTGGCCCTGGAAAAACAGCTGTATGACGAGCTGTTCGACATGCTGATGCCGCACCTGGCCGACCTGCAGCTCAGCGCCAGCGCGCTGGCGGAGCTGGACGTACTGGTGAACCTGGCAGAACGCGCGGAAACGCTGAACTATACCTGCCCGACCTTTACCGACAAGCCCGGCATTCGTATTACGGAAGGCCGTCACCCGGTCGTTGAGCAGGTGCTGAACGAACCGTTCATCGCTAACCCGCTGAGCCTGTCACCGCAGAGAAGAATGCTGATCATTACCGGTCCGAACATGGGCGGTAAGAGCACCTATATGCGCCAGACCGCACTCATCGCACTACTGGCGTATATCGGCAGCTACGTCCCGGCGCAGAAAGTGGAAATTGGGCCAATCGACCGCATCTTTACCCGCGTCGGGGCGGCGGACGATCTGGCGAGCGGCCGCTCAACCTTTATGGTCGAGATGACCGAAACGGCAAACATTCTGCATAACGCGACGGAGCATAGCCTGGTGCTGATGGACGAAGTGGGACGCGGAACGTCAACCTACGATGGCCTGTCTCTTGCCTGGGCCTGTGCCGAAAGCCTGGCAAATAAAATCAAGGCATTGACGCTGTTTGCCACCCACTACTTCGAACTGACGCAGCTGCCGGAGAAAATGGAGGGCGTTACCAACGTCCACCTGGATGCGCTGGAACACGGCGACACAATTGCCTTTATGCACACGGTGCAGGACGGCGCAGCGAGCAAGAGCTATGGCCTGGCCGTAGCGGCGCTGGCAGGTGTGCCAAAAGAGGTGATTAAACGCGCGCGTCAGAAGCTGCGGGAGCTGGAAAGCCTGTCGCCGAACGCGGCAGCCACGCAGATTGACGGTACGCAGATGTCGTTGCTGGCACCAGCGGAAGAGACGTCACCAGCGGTGGAAGCGCTGGAAAACCTCGATCCGGACTCCCTGACGCCGCGTCAGGCGCTGGAATGGATTTATCGGCTGAAGAGTCTGGTTTAGTATTCTGCGGTCTGTTTTGTCGGGTGGCGGCTTCGCCTTACCCGACCTACAAAACCCGTAGGCCCGGTAAGGCGAAGCCGCCACCGGGCTTTTTTTTACAACAACGGCGGGATCGTCGGCACCTGCGGCGCCTCGTCAATATCCTTCTGCGTCATGCGGAACGCTTCAGGGTAATGCTCGCGGCTGGTACGGCGCAGCGGTTCGGTATCGCGCCAGGTATACAAACAATGCTGGCACTGGTAAACGGTCCAGACCCCTTTTACGGGCGACGTCGCCATCACTTCAATATGGTCATCGGCACAACGTGGACAAATCATCTTTTCCTCCTTATTGGCGTGCTGCCAGCATCGCGGTCAGTTTTTCGGCCCAGGCTTTGGTTTCAGGCAGATCCTGTACCGGCTGGCTGTAGTGACCACGGGTGTCCGGCGCGACAGGTGTGGTGGCATCGATAATCAGTTTGTCGGTAATGCCCGCCGGGCTGGATCCAGGGTCAAGCTCAAGGACCGACATGTTCGGCAGTTGCACCAGATCCCCTGCCGGGTTCACTTTTGACGACAGTGCCCACATTACCTGCGGGAGGTTGAACGGATCGACATCCTCATCCACCATGATGACCATCTTCACGTAGCCCAGACCGTGCGGCGTGGTCATGGCGCGTAAACCGACCGCGCGGGCAAAACCGCCGTAGCGTTTTTTGGTGGAGATAATCGCCAGCAGGCCGTGGGTGTACATCGCGTTCACCGCCTGCACTTCCGGGAATTCCGCTTTCAGCTGCTGGTAGAGCGGCACGCAGGTAGCCGGTCCCATCAGATAGTCAATCTCGGTCCACGGCATGCCGAGGTAGAGGGATTCGAAAATCGGCTTGGTGCGGTAAGAGACTTTGTCGATACGGACCACCGTCATGTTGCGGCCACCGGAATAGTGTCCGGTAAACTCGCCGAACGGCCCTTCGATTTCACGCTTGCGGCCCTCAATCACCCCTTCCAGGATCACTTCAGAACCCCAGGGCACATCAAAGCCGGTCATCGGCGCGGTGGCAATCGGGTACGGGCTTTCACGCAGCGCGCCGGCCATTTCATACTCGGACTGATCGTATTTCAGCGGCGTGGCGCCCATCAGGGTGATGATTGGGTCGTTGCCGAGGGTTATCGCAATCGGCAGGTCTTCACCGCGCTCTTCCGCTTTATGCAGATGCAGGGCGATATCGTGCATCGGAACCGGCTGGAGGCCGAGCTTGCGTTTGCCCTTCACTTCCATACGGTAGATCCCGACGTTCTGCTTGCCGAAGTGGTCCGGGTCGAGCGGATCGCGCGAGACAACGCACGCTTTATCGAGATAAAAACCGCCGTCACCGTCGTTCAGGCGAAACAGCGGCAGGATATCGAACAGGTTAATGTCTTCGCCGTCCACCGTATTCTGCGCCCAGGCCGGGTTGGCGCGGCGCTCCGGCGTGACGGGGAATTTATCCCAGCGGCGGATAAACTCGTCGATCTGTTTTTTTACCGGGGTATTCGCCGGCAGCCCCATCGAAATGGCGTGGTTCTGCCAGGAGCCGATGGTGTTCATCACCACGCGGGCATCGGTAAAGCCACGAATGTTGTCGAACCACAGCGCGGGCGCGCCGTCGCCAATGCGGCCGGTCGCGTTGGCTGCCGCCGCCAGATCCGGCTCGGCGTTAACCTCTTCCTCAATTTTCAGCAGCTGCCCTTGCTCATCGAGCGCCTGCAGGAAGCTTCTCAAATCATCAAATGCCATCTTTATTCTCCTGTGAAAAATGTTTCGCCTCCCGCAAACCGTTCCAGCGGCGCGCCTTTTTATGCTCCAGACCGAACTGGTCGAGCACGCGGGTCACAATATGCTGGGTAATGTCATCGGCGGTTTGCGGGTGGTTGTAATACGCAGGCATGGGCGGCACCATCGCCACGCCCATGTGTGAAAGTGCAAGCATATTCTCAAGATGAATGGTGCTGAGCGGCGTTTCACGGGGAACCAGCACCAGCTTGCGCCCTTCTTTCAGCACCACGTCTGCCGCACGTCCCACCAGCCCCTCGGCGTAACCGGCGCGGATACCCGCCAGCGTTTTCATGCTGCAGGGAATGACGATCATGCCTTCGGTGCGAAACGAGCCGGAGGAGATGGTGGCGGCCTGGTCAGCCGGACTGTGGACAACGTCAGCCAGCGCAGCAACGTCCTGCGCGGTGTAAGGCGTTTCCAGCTCAATGGTGGTTTTTGCCCACTTTGACATGACCAGATGCGTCTCCACCTCCGGCATTTCCCGCAGCGCCTGCAGCAGCGCCACGCCCAGCGGCGCGCCTGTTGCTCCCGTCATTCCTACTATCAATCTCATTCATCACCTCAATAACTTGTTCGTACACGAACATTATAGGTAAGCTACTCCAGGATTTTTTTCATGACAAGATCGTTCGCATACGATCACACGAATGGCTAAAAAATGCCGCGTTAAAATTGAGAGCAATAGCGGCTATCATAGAGGGAGATTTTTTTCGTCGGAGTGTTCATGGAACTAAGACAAGAGGCGTTCCACCTGTTACGTCAGCTTTTTCAACAGCATACCGCGCAGTGGCAACATGCCTTACCGGAACTGACCAAGCCACAGTATGCGGTGATGCGCTCCATTGCCGAGCATCCGGGTATTGAACAGGTGGCATTGACCGAAGTGGCGGTCAGCACGAAAGCGACCCTGGCGGAGATGCTCAGCCGCATGGAGGCGCGCGGGCTGGTCAAACGCGAGCACGATCCTGCCGATAAGCGCCGCCGGTTTGTCTTCCTGACGCCAGAAGGCGAAGCCCTGCTTGCAGGCTGTAAACCGGTTGGCAACGAGGTGGATGAGGCGTTTTTAGGACGTCTTAACAAGGCCGAGCGGGAGCAGTTCTCTGCGCTCATCAAAAAGATGATGCACGATTAATTCACGCTGGTGCGCATAAAATTAATAAAGGTGCGCACTTTCGCTGACACATGCCGGGCATCGGGATAAACCGCATAGATACCCTGCTGCGCAAAGGTATATCCCGGTAAAACCGGAACCAGTTTTCCCGCATCAAGCGCATCGCGCACCAGCCATTCCGGCAGTAACGCCACGCCACCGCCTGCGAGTGCAAAGGCCATCAGAGCCTGAGCGCTGTCGGCAAACAAACGCGGCGCTTTTATTATCTCCAGCGTTTCAGGCACACCGTTGGCATCTTTTACCTGCCAGTGCAGCGGCGAAGATAAGCGCTCATGAATAATCCAGTCGGCATGCGCCAGCTGCTCAAGCGATTCAACCGGATGGTTAGCCAGCCACTCGGGCGTCGCGACGGGCAGGATGGAGAAGTATGAAATCAACGCGGCGTGGTAGCGCGAATCAGCAAGCGTCCCCAGGCGAATGGCGACGTCAAAGCGCTCCGAGATCAGATCGGCATGCAGCGATGATGAAACATGACGCACGCGAAGATCCGGATGCTGCTGGCTAAACCTGGCAAGCAACGGCACCACAACCTGTGAACCGTACTCGGGCGTGGTGGTAATCCGCAATTCTCCCGTGAGCCCCGCATGATTCGCACGGACATCATCCTGCAGCTGTTCCGCCGCCTTCAGAAGCGCGACGCTACGCTGGTGAAAAAGCGTGCCCGCCTCGGTTAACGTCAGACGGCGGGTGGATCGCAGCAGCAATGTCACCCCCAGCTCCGCTTCGAGCTGACGAATGTTAAAGCTGACCACGGCTTTTGTCAGGCCCATCGCATCAGCAGCGGCAGTAAAGCTGCCGGTGTCGGCCACCGCGATAAACATCGCCGTGCGCTGTAAGTTAATCATCATCTCTCATTTTACTGTCAAAATATTTTTGACAGTATATCGTGCTTTGTCGCGTTTATCCGTGCTTCAACGGCCGATACGATATGCCACCTCACCGGAGGAACCATCATGACGTATCGCAGCAAAGTCGCCGCTGTCTATCTGCTGGGCTTTTTTCTTGATCTGATTAACATGTTTATCGCCAGCGTCGCCTTTCCGGCAATGGCTCACACCTTTAACGCCACGCCTTCAGCGCTTGCCTGGGTCAGCAACGGGTACATTGCCGGCCTGACGCTGGTGATCCCTTTCAGCAGCGTACTGACGCGGCGCATTGGGCCAAAGCGCGTTATCCTGCTCTCGCTTTTTCTGTTCAGCGTGGCCTCTGCTGCGGCAGGCTTGTCTGCAACACTGGAAAGTCTGATTGCCTGGCGAGTACTGCAGGGCGTGGGAGGTGGCTTATTGATCCCCGTCGGACAGGCGCTCACCTGGCAACAGTTTCAGCCTCATGAGCGAGCCAGACTCTCGTCAGCGGTCATGCTGGTGGCGTTACTTGCTCCCGCTTGTTCCCCTGCGCTCGGAGGCGTGCTGGTAGAGGCGCTGAGCTGGCGATGGATATTTTTCGTCACGCTCCCGGTGGCCATCGTGACCTTTGTGCTGGCCTCCCAGTGGCTTAAACACGAAATATCGCCGATAAAAACAAGCAGGCTGCTAAACCTGTCTTTACTGGTGGATCCGCTTTTGCGGTTTTCCATGCTCGTCTATTTATGCGTTCCTGGCGTGTTTATTGGGGTCAACGTCACGGGTATGTTTTATCTTCAGCACGTGGCAAACATAACCCCAGCCGCTACGGGAATGCTCATGCTGCCGTGGTCCGTGGCATCGTTTATCGCCATCACAACAACGGGACGCTATTTTAACCGTATCGGCCCCCGACCGCTGATTGTTATCGGCTGCCTGTTGCAGGCGACGGGTATTCTGCTTTTGATTAACGCCAGTTCGGCTACGCTGCTACCTGCCGCTGCGTTTACCCTGATGGGCGCGGGGGGAAGCCTGTGCAGCAGCACGGCGCAGAGCAGCGCTTTTCTGACCACGCGCCGTGAAGAGATGCCGGATGCCAGCGCGCTGTGGAATCTTAATCGTCAGTTTAGCTTTTTTGCCGGCGCCCTGCTGCTGGCGGAGGCGCTGAACCTGGCGCAGAACTATCTGCCACCGCTCGCCGCCTGGCACGGGATGTTTCTTTTTGCCACAGGCATGACCTTGCTGCCTGTCCTGTACGTTTTTCGTCTTAACAATACGCAGGTGCTCACCCAGCTGCGACAGGAGAATCCATGACGCCTTTTGAACATGAAATTATCGACCTCCACATTGCGCTTGAAAACTGGTTAGGCAAAGGCGAAGGCGAGCTCCACGCTCTTCTCGCCCGCTTCCATCCAGATTTTCTGATGATCCCGCCGGGCGGTGTTCATATCGACTATGTCGGTCTTGTCAGTTTTCTGGAAAACCAGCGCGGAAGCCGTCCCGGACTGAAAATCGTCCTTGACGAATTATCCACGATCCAGCGCTGGGATCACGGCGCGGTACTTCACTACCGGGAGACGCAAACCCGGCCGGACCTGCCCGTCAACGTGCGCTGGTCAACCGCAGTGCTTAATCAGGAAGGCGGCAGGATTACATGGCGACTGCTGCACGAAACGGCACAGCCGTAACACAAAAGAAAAAGGCCCGTCTCACGACGGGCCTTTTTTGACGAAAGGATGCTTATTCGCGGAACAGCGCTTCGATATTCAGACCTTGCCCCTGCAGGATTTCACGCAGGCGACGCAGACCTTCTACCTGAATCTGACGAACACGTTCACGGGTCAGGCCAATCTCACGGCCGACATCTTCCAGTGTCGCAGCTTCATACCCCAGTAAACCGAAACGACGTGCCAGCACTTCACGCTGTTTGGCGTTCAGTTCGAACAGCCATTTGACGATGCTCTGTTTCATGTCATCGTCCTGCGTGGTGTCTTCCGGACCGTTGTCTTTTTCATCGGCCAGGATGTCCAGCAGCGCTTTTTCGGAGTCGCCACCCAGCGGGGTGTCAACCGAGGTAATGCGCTCGTTGAGACGCAGCATACGGCTTACGTCATCAACCGGTTTGTCGAGTTGCTCTGCAATCTCTTCCGCACTTGGCTCGTGGTCCAGCTTATGGGACAACTCGCGCGCAGTACGCAGATAAACATTCAACTCTTTGACGATGTGAATCGGCAGTCGAATCGTACGGGTCTGGTTCATAATAGCCCGTTCGATGGTCTGACGAATCCACCAGGTCGCGTAGGTTGAGAAACGGAACCCGCGTTCCGGGTCAAACTTCTCAACTGCGCGGATGAGACCTAAGTTGCCCTCTTCAATCAGATCCAGCAGAGCCAGACCACGATTGCCGTAACGGCGGGCAATTTTCACGACCAGTCGCAGGTTACTTTCAATCATGCGACGACGCGAGGCAACATCACCACGCAAAGCACGACGTGCGAAATAGACTTCTTCTTCGGCCGTTAGCAGTGGGGAGTAACCAATCTCCCCAAGGTAAAGCTGAGTCGCGTCCAGTACACGCTGTGTGGCGCCCTGCGATAACAGCTCTTCTTCAGCCAAATCGTTATCACTGGGTTCCTCTTCTACTAAGGCTTTTTCGTCAAAAGCCTCTACTCCGTTCTCATCAAATTCCGCGTCTTCATTTAAATCATGAACTTTCAGCGTATTCTGACTCATAAGGTGGCTCCTACCCGTGATCCCTGAACGAGACACCCTGGCTGGCATGCCCCGTCAATTTATCGCTGCGGCAAGTACTGCAGCGGGTTTACGGATTTCCCCTTGTAACGAATTTCAAAATGCAAGCGTGTAGAACTGGTTCCGGTGCTACCCATGGTAGCGATTTTTTGCCCCGCCTTAACTTCTTGTTGTTCCCGGACCAGCATTGTGTCGTTATGGGCGTAGGCACTCAGGTAATCATCGTTATGTTTGATGATAATGAGATTACCGTAACCGCGCAGTGCGTTACCGGCATACACAACGCGTCCGTCTGCGGTCGCGATGATAGCCTGTCCTTTACTGCCTGCGATATCGATCCCTTTGTTGCCACCCTCAGAGGTTGCGAAGTTCTCGATAATCTTGCCGTCAGTTGGCCAGCGCCAGGTGGTGATTGACGAGCTGGCATTCTGACTGCTTGCAGTCGGTTCAGTAGAGCTAACCACAGGTGCCGTAACCGGTGCTGTGACAACAGTCGCAGTCCCTTTATTATTCGGCAACATTTTGTTAGCAGTCTGATCACCTGAATCCTCAGAATACGTAATTACCGGTTGTGAAGCAACCACCGTGGTGGATTTTTGTGCAGGCTTAACGCTGTTATTTTGCGCAGTCACATCGGCCGCTGAAACCGTGTTGCCAGGCGTCAGTGGCGTACCCGTTGCGTTGCCTACCTGGAGCGTTTGCCCGACTTCCAGACCATACGGGGCCTGGACGTTGTTACGCTGCGCGAGGTCACGGAAGTCGTTCCCGGTGATCCACGCAATATAGAACAGCGTATCACCGCGTTTCACGGTATAGGTGCTGCCGCCGGTATAGCTGCCTTTCGGAATGTTCCCATACTGACGGTTATAGACTATGCGGCCATTTTGGGTCTGAACAGGTTGTTCCACTGGCTGAATCTGCGTTGGCTGCGTCGTTGGACGCTGAATCGGCTGGATTGGCGGATTTTGTTGCGCTGTGGCAGTCCCCATTTTAGGCGGCGGCGTGATCAACATTCCGCTGGACGTGTTACCCGAGCCGCTGTTTCCGCCAACGGAACTGACGGGCGCAGGCGCATTGTCAGAACTTGTACAGCCTGCCAGCCAGAGCGAAACCAGTGATAATGCCGCAACACGGCTGATGGTGAATTTAGGGCTTCCCGCGCTCATTTATCCCCCAGGAATGTGTTAACTACCAGTGACTTAAAATTAACCGTGATGACACGAGTCTTTCGCGCCACACCATACGCTGAATTTGCCTTAATAACCCTGGATAATTCCGAGTCTCAGGCCAACTCCCCCTTCACCAGAGGCACAAAGCGTACGGCTTCCACGGTGTCGATAATATACTCGCCGCCGCGCCGACGAACGCGCTTTAAAAGCTGCTGCTCGTCCCCGACGGGCAGAACAAGAATGCCCCCCTCATCCAGCTGCGACAACAGTGCAGCGGGAATTTCAGGCGGAGCCGCCGTCACGATGATAGCGTCAAACGGGGCGCGAGCCTGCCAACCCTGCCATCCATCACCGTGGCGTGTCGAAACATTATGTAAATCAAGTTGTTTCAGGCGACGACGCGCCTGCCACTGCAGACCTTTGATCCGCTCTACGGAACAGACATGGTGAACCAGATGCGCCAGGATCGCGGTTTGATACCCCGACCCGGTGCCAATCTCCAGCACGCGCGAGTCGGGCGTGAGCTCAAGCAGCTCCGTCATGCGCGCCACCATGTAAGGCTGTGAAATCGTCTGGCCTTGCCCGATAGGCAGCGCCACGTTTTCCCACGCTTTGTGTTCAAACGCCTCGTCTACAAATTTCTCACGCGGAACCTGAGCAAGCGCCTCAAGCACGTGCTCGTCGCGGATCCCCTGTGCGCGAAGTTGTTCCAGAAGAGTTTGTACACGTTTGCTTACCATTGCGCGTTCACTCCTGCGCGATCCAGCCAGCCCGACACCACATCATGCGCGCTATACGCGGTTAAATCTACGTGCAGCGGAGTCACCGAGACATAGCCTTCATCCACGGCGGCGAAGTCGGTATCCGGACCCGCATCGCACTTATCGCCAGGAGGGCCGATCCAGTAAAGCGTATTGCCGCGAGGATCCTGCTGCGGGATCACCTGATCCGCCGGGTGCCGGCTTCCACAACGCGTAACGCGAATGCCCTTAATCTCATTGAGAGGAAGATCCGGCACGTTGATGTTGAGAATGCGCCCGGTACGCAGCGGCTCGCGGCCAAGCGCCCGCAGGATCGAGCAGGTCACCGCGGCGGCGGTGTCGTAGTGCGTGTGGCCGTTTAACGAGACCGCCAGCGCCGGAAACCCGAGATGACGCCCTTCCATTGCGGCCGCCACGGTGCCGGAGTAAATCACATCATCGCCGAGGTTAGGCCCGGCGTTAATGCCGGAGACGACGATATCCGGACGCGGGCGCATCAGGGCGTTCACGCCCAGAAACACACAGTCCGTCGGCGTGCCCATCTGGACGGCAATATCGCCATTTTCAAAAGTAAAGGTGCGAAGCGACGACTCCAGCGTCAGTGAGTTAGACGCTCCACTGCGGTTACGATCGGGAGCCACAACCTGCACATCCGCAAATTCGCGGAGGTGCTTCGCCAGGGTCTGAATGCCTGGCGCGTGGATCCCGTCATCGTTACTCAGCAATATTCGCATAATCACCCGAGGTGTTGATAAGTTCCCTGACAACACTGGTGGCGAAGCTACCT
The DNA here is from genome assembly GCF_053709515.1 of Enterobacter sp. UPMP701. NCBI lineage: Bacteria > Pseudomonadati > Pseudomonadota > Gammaproteobacteria > Enterobacterales > Enterobacteriaceae > Enterobacter > Enterobacter sp. UPMP701. The sequence goes on from NZ_JBSKJN010000006.1 coordinate 184,573, forward strand.
GCCGGCAGCCAGAAGCGTAACTCGACGGTTACGTCATCCCACCAGTTCCAGCTTAACTGCTGCGGATAGAGCAGCATCGCGCGGCGTGCTGCTTCGACTTTTTCCCGCACCAGCAAGGATTGTAATTCCGGCGCATCCGCCACGGCGGACTGTTCAGCAACCAACGCATCGCCCTGCGTCCCCCAGTCGCCCGTACCGGGCAACGCGGCGGTAATCATCAGCGCTTTGGCGTCCACGCGCGACTGAACATCGGCCATTTCTTCGGCCGTAGCCACAAACCAGCTTCCGCGTCCCGCTAATTGTAGCGCATCGCCAACAACAACTTGATTCGCGTCCGATTTTTTCAGCCGTTCGCTCACAATCTGATTAAACAACGCGCTGCGGGCCGCCGACAACCAAAAACTGCGTTTATTCCTGTCGCGCACCGGCGCATCGCTTTGCGCCCAGCGCAACGCACCCTGCAGGTTGCTGCCGCCAATGCCAAAGCGCTGCGCGCCAAAGTAGTTCGGGACGCCGCGTTCATTAATGGCATTCAGGCGCGTTTCAACGTCTTCGCGGCTGGTCACTTCACGCAGTACCAGCGTGAAATGGTTGCCTTTTAAGGCTCCCAGTCGCAATTTGCGCTTGTGGCGGGCGTACTCCAGTACCTTACAGCCCTCAAGCTCAAATTTGCTTAAATCAGGCATCGCATTGCCGGGCACGCGCGCGCAGAGCCACTGTTCAGTGACGGCATGTTTATCTTTCTGCCCGGCAAAGCTCACTTCCCGGGCATGAATTTTGAGGAATTTTGCCAGCGCGTCGGCCACAAAGCGGGTGTTGCAGCCGTTTTTCAGAATGCGCACCAGGATATGTTCGCCTTCGCCATCGGGCTCAAAGCCCAAATCCTCGACCACGAGGAAATCTTCCGGGCTGGCTTTCAGCACCCCGTTCCCCTGCGGTTTACCGTGCAGGTATGTCAGGTTGTCAAAGTCCGTCATTTTGCCGCCTTCACCAGCAGCGCCACGGCTTCACAGGCAATCCCTTCGCCACGACCGGTAAAGCCCAGTTTCTCCGTGGTGGTGGCTTTGACGTTCACGTCGTCCATATGGCAGCCCAAATCTTCGGCAATAAACACGCGCATCTGCGGAATGTGCGGCAGCATCTTCGGTGCCTGAGCAATGATTGTCACATCAACGTTGCCGAGGGTGTAGCCTTTCGCCTGAATGCGGCGCCACGCTTCGCGCAGCAGCGCGCGGCTGTCTGCTCCTTTAAAGGCCGGGTCGGTGTCCGGGAACAGCTTACCGATATCGCCCAGCGCGGCAGCGCCCAGCAGCGCGTCGGTCAGCGCATGCAACGCCACGTCGCCATCAGAATGCGCCAGCAGCCCTTTTTCGTAAGGAATACGTACGCCGCCAATGATAATTGGGCCTTCTCCGCCAAAGGCGTGTACATCAAAACCGTGTCCAATTCGCATTATGCCTTCTCCTGATGGGTCGAACGGGTAAGATAAAATTCCGCGAGATGTAAATCTTCCGGGCGCGTCACTTTTATATTATCAGCGCGCCCTTCAACAAGCTCAGGGTGAAAACCGCAATACTCCAGCGCGGAGGCTTCATCCGTGATGGTCGCCCCTTCGTTAAGCGCACGCGTTAAGCAGTCATGGAGCAGTTCGCGGGGGAAAAATTGCGGCGTCAGCGCGTGCCATAAATCGACGCGCTCTACGGTGTGGGCGATAGCCTGCTGGCCCGGCTCGGCGCGCTTCATAGTGTCGCGCACCGGAGCGGCCAGAATCCCCCCCACTTTGCTGGTTTCGCTCAGCGCCAGCAGGCGCGCAAGATCGTCCTGATGCAGGCACGGACGCGCCGCGTCATGCACCAGAACCCACCGCGCGTTTCCGGCAGCCTGAATGCCAGCCAGCACGGAATCTGCGCGCTCGGCACCGCCATCAACAACGGTAATCTGTGGGTGGTTCGCCAGCGGTAGCTGCGCAAAGCGCGCATCGCCTTGGCTGATGGCGATGACCACGTGCGTCACCCGCGGGTGCGCCAGCAGCGCCGCCACGGCGTGCTCGAGGATCGTTTTATCGCCAATTGAGAGGTACTGCTTGGGACATTCTGTCTGCATGCGCCGGCCAAAACCTGCGGCCGGCACCACGGCACATACGTCCGAAAAAGTTGCTGCCATGTCGTAATCCTGGGCCTGATTATCGATTGTTTTGTGCTGAGCCCTGATTGCGTTTAGACGCATCCGGAACCAGACGATAAAAGGTTTCGCCCGGCTTAGTCATACTGAGTTCATTGCGCGCGCGTTCCTCAATCGCTTCCTGGCCACCATTGAGGTCATCAATTTCAGCAAAGAGTTGATCGTTTCGCGCCTTAAGTTTGGCATTTGTTGCCTGCTGAGCCGCGACGTCATCGCTCACCCGGCTGTAGTCGTGCAGTCCGTTTTTACCGAACCACAGCGAATATTGCAGCCAGACCAGCAAAGCCAGCAACAGCAGCGTTAGTTTACCCATCCTGCCCCCTGAAAAAACGGCATCATCATCCCATAACTTTCCGCTGGACTCTACTGCGGGGTTTTAATTATGTCGTAAGTTAGCCCATCAGCCATAAAAACAGCAGGCCAAAGATGACGACAACGGTGGCAATCGTGATAACCGTACTGTACAGAAGTTTGCCGTTGAAAAGAGAGTGCAGCGCAACGCCCACAACGACCGCAACGGGCATCAGCGCCAGGAAGAAGGGCCAGGTGTAGAGGAAGAAGAAAAGGGTGTTACCACCGTAGATCAAAAACGGGATACCCAGCGCCAGTAACCACGACGCGAAGCCGACTATCGCCCCAGGAAAGGACCAGGTCGTCTCGTCATCGGTGGTTAACGGTTCCGACCCGGTGGTGATAATGTAGTTTTCGCTGTTGCGCATAGCTAATCCTGTGACCGTGACTCATCGTTCGGGAAGACAGCTCCCGAACGATACCGCCTCAGGATCTGATAATATCGTCCCGTCTGAGCAGGTCTAATAATTGGCTTACTAAATTTGTTACCAATTGTTGACCCTTCAGGTGAATCTCAGGCGATTCAGGCGCTTCGTAAACCGAGTCAATTCCCGTGAAGTTTCGCAGTTCACCGGCCCGCGCTTTTTTGTACAGCCCTTTCGGATCGCGCGCTTCGCAAATCTCCAGCGGCGTATCGACAAACACTTCAATAAAGCGATCCTGGCCCACGCGCTCGCGCACCATCTGGCGCTCGGCGCGGTGCGGCGAGATAAACGCGGTCAGCACCACCAGCCCGGCATCCGCCATCAGGCTGGCGACTTCTCCCACCCGGCGGATGTTCTCTTTGCGGTCGTCGTCGCTAAACCCCAAATCGCTGCACAGGCCGTGACGCACGTTGTCGCCATCCAGCAGATACGTGCTTACGCCCTGCTGATGCAACGCTTCTTCCAGCGCGCCCGCTACCGTGGATTTACCCGAGCCGGACAGCCCGGTAAACCACAGCACAACCCCACGGTGACCGTGGAGCTGTTCGCGCTGGGCGACGGTGACCGGATGAGGATGCCACACGACGTTCTCATCATGGGCGGCCATTACTTGCCTCCCAGCAGATCGCGTGCGCCCCAGTGCGGGAAGTGCTTACGCACCAGCGCGTTAAGCTCCAGCTCGAAGGCGCTGAATTCAGAGGTCACGCTTGCCTGCGCGTTAGGCTCGCGCACCATCCCCGCACCAACGGTAACGTTGGTCAACCTGTCGATAAAGATCAGCCCGCCCGTTACCGGGTTCTGCTGATATGGATCCAGCACCAGCGGCTCGTCGAAGGTCAGATCAACCAGACCGATCCCGTTCAGCGGCAACTCGCTGACGTCACGGTGGGTCAGGTTATTGATGTCCACCTGGAACTGAATACCGTCCACGCGGGCGCGGGTTTTCTTGCCCGCAATTTTGATGTCGTAGCTCTGGCCGGCGGTCAGCGGCTGTTCGGCCATCCACACCACATCCACGGAGGCGCCCTGCACCGCCGCCAGCGTTTCCTGCGCGTCGACCAGCAGGTCGCCGCGGCTGATATCAATTTCGTCTTTGAGCACCAGCGTGACCGCTTCACCCGCACCGGCCTCAGGCAGATCGCCGTCGAAGGTCACGATACGCGCAATCGCTGACTCCACGCCGGATGGCAGCACCTTCACGCGCTGTCCCACCTTCACGGCACCAGAGGCGATAGTGCCGGAGAAGCCGCGGAAATCGAGGTTAGGGCGGTTCACGTACTGCACCGGGAAGCGCATCGGCTGGGTGTCGACCACGCGTTGAATTTCAACGGTTTCGAGCACTTCCAGCAGCGTCGGGCCGCTGTACCACGGCATGTTCGCGCTCTGGGAGGCGACGTTATCCCCTTCCAGCGCCGAGAGCGGCACAAAGCGAATATCGAGGTTGCCCGGCAGCTGTTCGGCAAAGGTCAGGTAGCTCTGGCGGATCCCCTCGAATTTCTCTTCGCTGAAGTTCACCAGATCCATCTTGTTGACCGCCACCACCAGGTGTTTGATCCCAAGCAGCGTGGAGATAAAGCTGTGGCGACGGGTTTGATCCAGCACGCCTTTACGGGCGTCCATCAGCAGGATCGCCAGGTCGCAGGTGGACGCGCCAGTCGCCATATTGCGGGTGTACTGCTCGTGCCCCGGGGTGTCGGCGATAATAAATTTGCGCTTCTCGGTAGAGAAGTAGCGGTAGGCCACGTCGATGGTGATGCCCTGCTCGCGCTCCGCCTGCAGGCCGTCGACCAGCAGCGCCAGGTCGAGTTTTTCACCCTGGGTGCCGTGGCGTTTACTGTCATTGTGCAGGGAAGAGAGCTGATCTTCGTAAATCTGCCGCGTGTCGTGCAGCAGGCGGCCAATCAGGGTACTTTTCCCGTCATCCACGCTGCCGCAGGTCAGAAAGCGCAGCAGGCTTTTGTGCTGTTGGGCGTGCAGATACGCTTCTACGCCGCCTTCGTTGGCAATTTGTTGAGCAATAGTGGTGTTCATGGCGGCTCCTTAGAAATAACCCTGACGTTTCTTCAGCTCCATGGAGCCTGCCTGGTCGCGGTCAATCACGCGCCCCTGTCGCTCACTGGTGGTGGACACCAGCATCTCTTCGATGATCTCCGGCAGCGTCTGCGCGCTGGATTCCACCGCGCCGGTCAGCGGCCAGCAGCCGAGGGTGCGGAAACGGACCATCTGTTTTTTGATCACTTCACCCGGCTGCAGGTCGATGCGATCGTCGTCGATCATCATCAGCATGCCGTCGCGCTCCAGCACCGGGCGCTCGGCGGCCAGATACAGCGGAACGATCTCAATATTTTCCAGATAGATGTACTGCCAGATATCCAGCTCGGTCCAGTTAGAGAGCGGGAAGACGCGAATGCTTTCGCCTTTGTTAATCTGGCCATTGTAGTTATGCCACAGCTCCGGGCGCTGGTTTTTCGGGTCCCAGCGGTGGAAGCGGTCGCGGAAGGAGTAGATACGCTCTTTGGCGCGGGATTTCTCCTCGTCACGGCGCGCGCCGCCGAAGGCCGCGTCAAAACCGTATTTGTTCAGCGCCTGCTTCAGCCCTTCGGTTTTCATGATGTCGGTGTGTTTGGCGCTGCCGTGAACGAACGGGTTAATGCCCATCGCCACCCCTTCCGGGTTTTTGTGCACCAGCAGCTCGCAGCCGTAGGCCTTCGCGGTACGGTCGCGGAACTCGTACATTTCGCGGAATTTCCAGCCGGTATCCACGTGCAGCAGCGGGAACGGCAGCGTACCCGGATAAAACGCTTTACGCGCCAGGTGCAGCATGACGCTGGAATCTTTACCGATGGAGTACATCATCACCGGGTTAGAAAACTCGGCGGCCACTTCGCGGATAATATGGATACTTTCCGCTTCAAGCTGCCGCAGGTGAGTAAGTCGTTTTTGGTCCATAACCGTTCCTTAAGCCAAATTTACAACAGAAGCGCCGAAGCCTTCTGTATCGGTTGTGTGCTGAAACCAGGCGAGCGTGCTGTGCAGTTGCACCACCTCTCCCACCACGATCAGGGCGGGCATCGGGGCGTCTTTCGCCAGGGTTGCAAGATGTTCCAGCGTGCCCGTCGCAACGTGCTGTTCGACGCGCGTGCCGCGAGAAATCACGGCGACGGGCGTGGTCGCCTCGCGACCGTGCTGAATAAGCTGTTCGCTGATGTCTGCCGCCTTCATCGTGCCCATGTAAATCGCCAGCGTCTGGCGGCTCTGGGCGAGATGCGACCAGTCGAACGGCGTGCTGTCGGCCTTGTAGTGGCCGGTCACAAAGGTGACGCTCTGAGCATAATCGCGATGGGTCAGCGGAATACCGGCGTAGGCCGTCACCGCAGAGGCCGCCGTGATGCCGGGCACCACCTGGAACGGGACGCCCGCTTCGGCTGCCGCCTGCAGTTCTTCACCGCCGCGCCCGAAGATAAACGGATCGCCCCCTTTCAGGCGCACCACGGTCTTGCCCGCTTTCGCGGCGTCAATCAGCATCTGATTGGTTTCATGCTGCGGGACGGAGTGCTCGCCCGCCCGTTTGCCGACGCAGATTTGCTCCGCGTCGCGACGGATCAACTCGCGCACGCCGTCGGTGACCAGATGGTCGTAGAACACCACGTCCGCATCCTGAAGAACCTGGAGGCCACGCAGCGTCAGCAAACCGGCATCGCCCGGACCCGCGCCCACCAGAATGATCTCCCCGCCCGTACTGCCGGGGTTATCCAGTTCGTCTTCGAGTATTTTCTGTGCTGCCGTCTCGTTACCTGCCTGCATCAGGCTGGCAAAACGGCCGCGAAACACGCGCTCCCAGAAGCGACGACGTTCCGCCACGCTGGTCAAACGTGTTTTAAGATGATTTCGCCAGTAGCTCGCTTTCTCCGCCATGCGTCCGAGACTGGTCGGCAGCAGCGCTTCGATTTTTTCCCGCAGCACGCGCGCCAGTACCGGTGCGGTGCCGCCGGAAGAGATCGCCACCAGCAGCGGCGAGCGGTCAACGATTGACGGGAAGATAAACGAGCATAACGGCTGGTCGTCCACCACGTTCACCAGACGGTGACGGGCCTGGGCCGCGTCGGAAACCCGCCGGTTAAGTTCGCGATTTTCAGTAGCCGCAATTACCAGCACCACGCTGTCGATCTGCGACTCGTCAAAATCCGCCTCTGCAACGATCCGCACCTGCGCCCCCGCGCGCTGCAAAAAGGCGATTTTGCGATCTGCAATTTCACCCGTGCCGACAACCAGTACCGGTCGGTCTTTTAAGGCGGCAAAAAGGGGCAGATAGTCCACAGGCAACAACTCACTAACAACGAGGAATAGAGGGACTATAGGGGGCGGCTTAGATCGAATGAAATTACGAATTGGAATGAGTAGTTACTCAATGGAATAACGCCGTGAAAAAGCAAATACCAAAAAGTGCTTAACACGCGAAATTTCGGGCATTTAAGAGCAATTCAAATTGTGTATGGACGATCACAGTTTCATACTAGGCGGGTTATTATTTTGCTCTGTTTTTAAGGACTCACTATGTTTTCCGCAACGCGCCACCGTATTGCTGCCCTGGCGCTCGGCGTTTGCTTTATCCTTCCGGCTCAGGCAAAAAATCAACCTTATGGTGAAATCGCCAATATGCAGGCGCGGCATATTGCCACCGTCTTCCCTGGCCGCATGACCGGCTCACCCGCGGAGATGCTCTCCGCCGACTATATTCGCCAGCAGTTTGCCGATATGGGCTACCAGAGTGATATCCGCTCGTTTCACAGCCGCTACGTTTATACCTCACGCAATAAAACAAAAAACTGGCATAACGTGACCGGCAGTACGGTGATTGCCGCGCACGAAGGTCGCGCGGCTGAACAAATCATTATTATGGCCCACCTTGATACCTACGCCCCGTTGAGCGATGCCGATACCGATAACAACCTCGGCGGGCTGACGCTGCAGGGCATGGACGACAACGCAGCGGGCCTCGGCGTGATGCTTGAACTGGCTGAACGCCTTAAAAATATCCCGACGAAATACGGTATTCGCTTTGTGGCGACCAGCGGTGAAGAAGAAGGGAAACTCGGTGCTGAGAATCTCCTTAAACGGATGAGCGCTGAGGAGAAGAAAAATACGCTGCTGGTGATTAACCTCGATAACCTGATTGTCGGCGATAAGCTGTATTTCAATAGCGGACAGAGTACGCCGGGTACCGTGCGTAAGCTGACGCGCGACCGGGCGCTGGCGATTGCCCGCAGCCATGGGGTTTATGCCACCAGTAATCCCGGCGGAAATCCGGCTTATCCACGTGGAACGGGCTGCTGTAACGACGGCGAAGTGTTCGATAAAGCGGGCATTCCGGTGCTGTACGTGGAAGCAACAAACTGGACGTTGGGGGAAAAAGATGGCTACCAGCAGCGGGCCAAATCGAAGGCCTTCCCGGACGGAACGAGCTGGCATAACGTGATGCTGGATAATCAGCAGCATATCGATCGCGCCCTGCCGCAGCGGATTGAACACCGCAGCCGTGACGTGGTGAAGGTAATGCTGCCGCTGGTGAAGGAGCTGGCGAAAGCGGGGAAAGCCTGAGGTTTTTGAACGCCGTGCGGCCTGATGCCCTCACCCCAACCCTCTCCCACAGGGAGAGGGAGTTAATGAAATTACCCTTCGTGCAGCCCGCACTCACGCTTCAGCCCAAAGAATCGCGTCTCTTCTTCCGCCATTCCCGGTTCCCACTTACGCGTGGTGTGGGTATCGCCCACCGACAGATAGCCCTGGTCCCACAGCGGATGGTATTTCAGCCCGTGCTTTTGCAGGTACTGATACACCGTCCGGTTATCCCAGTCGATAATCGGCAGCACTTTGAACACGCCGCGCTGGACCGCCAGCACCGGTAAAGTTGCCCGGCTCCCGGACTGCTCGCGGCGCAGACCGGCAAACCACGTCTGCGCGTTAAGCTCTTTTAGCGCCCGGTTCATCGGCTCAACTTTGTTGATCTCATTGTATTTCTCAATGCCCTCAACGCCCTGCTCCCACAGCTTGCCGTAGCGCGCCTCCTGCCAGGCCGCGCTTTCTGTCGCGCGGTAGACTTTGAGGTTCAGCCTGAGCTTGTCCGTCAGCTCGTCAATAAACTGGTAGGTTTCCGGGAACAGATAGCCGGTATCTGTGAGGATCACCGGAATGTCCGGACGGATCTGATTCACCAGATGCAGGCTGACCGCCGCCTGAATACCAAAGCTCGACGAAAGCACATAGTCTCCCGGCAGGTTTTCCAGCGCCCACGCCACGCGCCCTTCGGCGTCCAGCTTTTCAAGGTGGGCATTGGTTTCTGCCAGCGCCAGAATGCGTTCGACTTTTGGCAGGTCATTAAGGGCGTTTAGATCGAGTACGGACATAATTACCTCTCGTGGTTACTCCCAGAAATCCCTTGCGGGATCGAGCACCGGGCGAATGATGCCCGCACGCACCGTAAAGTCGCCGAAGCCTTCACCCGCTTCGCGCTCTTTCGCCCAGCGCCCGACAAGCTCGTCGATGGAATCAAGAATTTCCGGCTCGGTGATGTTCTCGCGGTACATACGCGGAATGCGCGTCCCAATACGGTTACCGCCCAGGTGCAGGTTGTAGCGACCCGGCGCTTTCCCTACCAGACCCAGCTCGGCCAGCATCGCGCGGCCGCAGCCGTTCGGGCAGCCCGTCACGCGCATAACAATATGCTCGTCCGGAATACCGTGTTTTTCCAGAATCGCTTCCACTTTGTCAGTAAATGACGGCAGGAAACGCTCGGCTTCCGCCATCGCCAGCGGACAGGTCGGGAATGACACGCAGGCCATCGAGTTTTCACGCTGTGGCTTCACCGCATCCATCAACCCGTGATCGCGTGCCAGCTTCTCGATCTTCGCCTTCTGGCTCTCGGGCACACCGGCGATAATCAGATTCTGGTTAGCGGTAATGCGGAACTCGCCTTTGTGGATCTTCGCAATTTCCAGCAGACCGGTTTTCAGCGGACGGCCCGGATAGTCCAGAATACGGCCGTTTTCGATAAACAGCGTCAGGTGCCATTTATTGTCGATCCCTTTCACCCAGCCGATACGATCGCCGCGACCGGTGAATTCGTAAGGGCGGATCGGCTCAAACTTGATCCCCGCGCGACGCTCCACTTCCTCTTTGAACGTTTCAACGCCCACGCGCTCCAGGGTGTACTTGGTTTTCGCGTTCTTACGGTCGGTACGGTTACCCCAGTCGCGCTGGGTAGTGACCACCGCTTCCGCCACGGCCAGCGTGTGCTCCAGCGGCAGGAAGCCGAACTCGCTCGCAGTGCGGGCATAGGTTTTTTTGTTACCGTGTTCAATGGACAGGCCGCCGCCCACCAGCAGGTTAAAGCCAATCAGCTTGCCGTTTTCGGCAATCGCCACGAAGTTCATGTCGTTGGCGTGCAGATCGATATCATTCTGCGGTGGGATCACCACCGTAGTTTTAAACTTACGCGGCAGATAGGTCTGGCCGAGGATCGGTTCTTCGTCAGTGGTGGCGACTTTCTCCTGATCGAGCCAGATCTCTGCATAGGCGCGGGTGCGCGGCAGCAGGTGCTCGGAGATCTTCTTCGCCCACTCATACGCCTCGGCATGCAGCTCAGACTCATACGGGTTCGAGGTGCAGAGCACGTTACGGTTCATGTCGTTGGCGGTCGCCAGCGCGTCCAGCCCGACGGAGTGGAGCATCTGATGCACCGGCTTCACGTTCTTCTTCAGAATGCCGTGGAACTGGAAGGTCTGACGGTTGGTCAGGCGGATGCTGCCGTAAATCGTGTTTTCACCGGCAAATTTGTCGATCGCCTGCCACTGTTTGGTGGTGATCACCCCACCCGGCAGACGGCAGCGCAGCAGCATCGCGTGACGCGGCTCCAGCTTCTGTTCGGCACGTTCGGCGCGGATATCGCGGTCGTCCTGCTGATACATACCGTGGAAACGGATCAGCAGGAAGTTGTCGCCTTTGAAGCCGCCGGTAAGACCGTCATTTAAATCTTCGGCAATGGTACCGCGCAGGTAGTTACTCTCTACCTTCATGCGCTCGGCATCAGACAGTTTGCCTTCGACCACCAGTGGGCCAGGATGTTTTTCGCTCATTAGTAGACATCTCGCTGATAACGGCGCTCTACGCGCAGCTCACTTAAAAATTCATCCGCCGCTTCGGCATCCATACCGCCGAATTCGGCAATCACTTCCAGCAGTGCTTTTTCGACATCCGCAGCCATGCGCCTGGCGTCGCCGCAGACATAAATGTGGGCACCGTCATTGATCCAGCGCCACAGCTCTGCGCCCTGTTCGCGCAGTTTGTCTTGTACGTATACTTTTTCTTTCTGATCGCGGGACCAGGCCAGATCGATGCGGGTCAGTACGCCTTCTTTCACATAGCGCTGCCACTCAACCTGGTAGAGGAAATCTTCGGTAAAGTGCGGGTTGCCGAAGAACAGCCAGTTTTTACCCGGCGCGTTGTCCGCGGCGCGCTGCTGCATAAAGGCGCGGAACGGCGCGATGCCGGTGCCCGGGCCAATCATAATGACCGGGGTCTCCGGGTTCGATGGCAGGCGGAAGTTGTCGTTGTGCTCGATAAAGACGCGCACTTCGCCCTCTTCTTCCACGCGATCCGCCAGGAAACTTGATGCCCCACCCGCGCGGGCGCGGCCTTCGATGTCGTAGCGCACTACGCCAACGGTAACATGCACTTCACTTTCCACTTCGGCCTGCGAAGAGGCGATGGAGTACAGGCGCGGGGTCAGCGGACGCAGCAGACCAACCAGCGCATCGGCATCCAGCTGCGCCGGAGAGAAGCGCACCATATCGACAATCGGCGTCGTCGCGGCGTAATGCTGCAGCTTCGCTTTGTCACCCACCATCGGCAGCAGGGATTCGCTGCGCGTTAAGGTGGCGTAATTTTCGACGATATTCGGCGTGTTCACCGTCAGCTCAAAATGCCACTGCAGCGCTTCGGAGAGCGGCAGGGTTTTGCCGTCAACGGTGACGGGCTCGTCACCTTTCAGCCACAGCAGCTCGACCAGCTCTTTCACCAGCGCCGGATCGTTCTGATACCAGACGCCCAGAGCATCGCCGGGCTGATAGCGCAGGCCGGAGTCGCCAAGATCGATTTCAATATGACGCACGTCTTTTTCCGAGTCGCGGCCGGTGATTTTCTGATTCACCGACAGGCTCGCCGTCAGCGGCGACTCTTTGGTGTACGGGCTGGTGTGGATTTCATTGACGCTGCCCGCTGCGGTCACGGCGGCCTGCGCTGGCGTCTCTTTCGGGACGCGGGCTTTCAGCACTTCAACGATGCGCGCACGCCATTCTGCAGCAGCGGTCTGGTATTCCACATCCGCATCTACGCGGTCCAGCAGGCGCTCCGCGCCCAGCTCCGCCAGCCTGCTGTCGAAATCTTTACCGGACTGGCAGAAGAATTCATAGGACGTATCGCCAAGGCCAAACACAGCAAACGCCGTGCCATCCAGCTTCGGCGCTTTTTTCGAGAACAGAAACTTGTGCAACGCCACCGCTTCTTCAGCGGGTTCACCTTCGCCCTGCGTTGAGGCCACAACCACCAGGAGTTTTTCTGACGCGATTTGCTTGAATTTATAATCCCCGGCGTTAACCAGGTTCACGTTCAGTTTGGCGGCGAGCAGGTCATCACGCAGCGCTTCGGCCACGCGGCGGGCGTTGCCCGTCTGCGAGGCGCTGATCAGCGTAATGGCAGGAATTTCCACGGCCGTTGCCGGTGCGCCAGCCACAGCGCCAGGCTGCTGGTTGAGCATACCCCAGAAATAACCGGAGACCCAGGCAAGCTGAGTGGGAGAAAAATCAGAGGTGGCAGCCTGAAGGCGCGCCAGTTGCTCCGGGTTCAGGGGAAGCAAATTTGAAGGTGGGGCCTGTGTTGTCATGCGTCGTTATGTTCCAGTAGCCAAGCGGACTTTAAGCGAATAAATCCAAACTGAAGATAAGGTTAACGGCGTGGATAATAACAATTAAAGAAGGGATGGAAATAATAAATAACCAAATGGACTAACCTGTTTTAGTTATCGTTCTTAGCGATAAAAACGATTGAATAACCATTTGAAATACAAGAACAAAAACAAATAATCACCCTGAATACCAGGCGTCCACCGTTCAGAGCCGTTTTAGTTAATGCTAAAAATTGTGCTTTCCGGTACTATGCGGCGGTTTTTTCCGCATTACTGAGAGCGATCATGTCCACCACACTGTTTAAAGATTTCACCTTCGAAGCCGCCCACCACCTTCCGCATGTTCCTGAAGGACATAAATGCGGCCGTCTGCACGGGCATTCGTTTATGGTGCGTCTTGAGATCACCGGTGAAGTTGATCCGCATACCGGATGGATCATGGATTTTGCCGAACTGAAGGCCGCGTTTAAGCCAACCTACGATCGTCTGGATCACTACTATCTCAATGATATTCCGGGTCTGGAAAACCCGACCAGTGAAGTGCTGGCAAAATGGATTTGGGATCAGATGAAGCCGCTGGTGCCGCTGCTGAGCGCGGTGATGATCAAAGAGACCTGCACGGCAGGCTGCGTGTATCGCGGAGAGTAAAAAAATAGCCCGGCAAAACCGGGCTATTTTTTAGGCTATATTCAGGTACTTGTGCGTCTGCATCGACAGGCGCCAGTTGCGCGCAATGCAGGTTTCAATGCACAGACGCGTCGCATCGTCTTTCTGGCTGATCGGCTGCAGCGCGATAACCCGCTGCTTTTCATCCGTCAGCGTCGCCAGCAGTTCGTCCAGCGCTTCGATATCACGCACGCGTCCTACCGGGTGCTTAATCTCATCAGCACGCTCCAGCGCCTGAGAGAGTACGTCGTATCCGCCGCGCATATTCACTTTTGGCGATACCGTCACCCAGGTGGTGTGCGAGCAGCGCACTTCATGGGTGCCGCTGGTTTCAATCTGGCAGCTGTAGCCGTTCTTTTCGAGCAGCTCGGTCAGCGGCGTCAGATCGTGGATGCAGGGTTCGCCGCCGGTGATCACCACGTGGCGCGCCGTCCAGCCCTGACGACCAATAATGGCCAGCAGATCTTCTGAACTGCCCGCGCCCCACTTATCGCTCTCTTTGGTTTTCGCCAGAATGCTAAACAGCGACACTTCCCGATCTGCGAGCTTATCCCACGTATGTTTGGTATCACACCAGGCACAGCCAACCGGGCATCCCTGTAAACGAATGAAAATAGCGGGAACACCGGTAAAGTAACCCTCGCCTTGCAGGGTCTGGAACATCTCGTTAATCGGGTACTGCATAGTCATCTCAGTAAAGGGGATAAACGATAAGTATCGCAGATCCCCGCCAGATGGTCATGCTCCATCGGTGCTTTGCGCGCTAATCGCCGCCATAAACCGTTCTGTAATTTGCTGTGGGCGGGTGATCGCCCCACCGACCACGACCGTATGCGCGCCCAGCGCCAGACACCGGGCCGCGCGCTCGGGGGTATCCACGTTGCCTTCGGCAATCACGGGAACCGTCACGGCCGCCAGCACTGCCTTCAGGAACGCACAGTCATTTTCCGGAAGCGTATGGCCTGCCGTTTCCGCCGTATAGCCGTAAAGCGTGGTGCCGACGCAGTCAAAGCCAAGCGCCTGCGCCGTCACGGCTTCACTCACGGTGGAAATATCCGCCATCAGCAGTACCGAGGGGTAACGTGAGCGGATGCGCTTCACCAGGGTTTCCAGGGATTCACCGCCAGGACGTTCCCGCGCCGTCGCATCAAGAGCAATGATTTCCGGCGAGACGGTCATGAGCTCATCCACCTCTTTCATCGTGGCGGTGATAAACACTTCGCTCCCGGAATAATCCCGTTTGATGATGCCGATAATCGGCAATGACACCTGCTGCTTGATGGCCTCAATATCCACCACGCTGTTGGCGCGGATGGCGGCAGCCCCGCCCTGTGCCGCTGCCAGCGCCATCCGCGACATAATAAACGGGCTGTGCAGCGGTTCATTTTCCAGGGCCTGACAGGAGACGACCAGTTTTCCCTTCAGGTTATCCAGTACAGTTTTCATTACGATAAGATCTCTTCCACTTCGTTTTTGATAATCGTGACGTGCGGGCCATAAATGACCTGAACCCCGTTACCGCGCACGATAACGCCGCGCGCGCCGGTGGCTTTCAGCGCCGCGTCATTCACTTTGCTGCCGTCCTTCACCGTGACGCGAAGCCGCGTGGCGCAGCAGTCCACCTCTTCCAGATTCTCTTTTCCGCCTAATCCAGCGATCACCGCAACGGCGCGCTCGCTCTGCGAGAAGGTCACTTCATTGGCCATCGCCTCCTTTTCCCGACCCGGCGTGGCGAAATCAAAGCGGTTAATCAGGTAGCGGAAGGTGAAGTAGTAGAGGAAGAACCACGGCACGCCGACCAACGGAACGAACATCCAGTTGGTTTTGGCCTCCCCCTGCAAAATGCCGAACAGCACGAAGTCAATAAAACCGCCAGAGAAGGTCTGCCCGATGGTGATGTGCAGCATGTGCGCGAGCATAAACGCCAGCCCGTCAAACAGCGCGTGAATGACGTACAGTATCGGGGCAATAAACAGGAAGGAGAACTCTATCGGCTCGGTAATTCCCGTCAGGAATGAGGTTAACGCCGCAGAGAGCAGCAACCCGGCAACCCGCTTTTTGTTCTCCGGTTTCGCCGTGTGGTACATCGCCAGACACGCGCCGAGCAGGCCAAACATCATCGTGATAAAACGCCCGGACATGAAGCGCGATGTGCCTTCGTAAAACTGACGCGTGGAAGGATCGGCCAGTTGGGCGAAGAAGATTCGCTGCGTGCCCTCAACGAGGTGACCGTTAACAATCTCGCTGCCGCCAAGCGCGGTGGTCCAGAACGGCAGATAGAAGATGTGGTGTAACCCGAACGGGCCCAGCATGCGTAAAATGAAGCCGTACAGTAGGGTACCCAGATAACCGGTGGCATCCACCAGCCCGCCCAGACCAAAAATCAGCTTCTGAAAATGCGGCCAGACCACGGTCATGATCGCGCCAACGAGTATCGCCGCGAGCGAGCTGATAATGGGGACAAAACGCGAGCCGCCAAAGAAGCCCAGGAACTGCGGAAGCGCAATCTTGTTAAAACGATGGTGCAGCGCGCAGGTCACCAGCCCAATCACCACGCCGCCAAACACGCCGGTTTCCAGCGTCTGAATGCCGAGGGTCATGCCCTGCCCCACCGCACCCGGGTTTTCATGCGCCAGTTTGCCGGTGAGGATTAGCAGCGCGTTGATGGTGGCGTTCATCACCAGAAACGCAAGTAACGCCGCCAGCCCAGCCGTGCCCTTATCGCTTTTTGCCAGCCCGACGGCAACCCCAACCGCAAACAGCACCGAGAGATTCGCAAACACAATTGAACCGGCGCTACTCATGATGGTGAAAATGGCCTGCAGCCAGCTCACATCTAAGAACGGATAGGCCGCCAGCGTATTGGGATTTGATAACGCCCCGCCGATACCGAGCAGCAGACCCGCAGCGGGCAACACGGAGATAGGCAACATAAAGGATTTGCCAAAGCGCTGCGCTTTTTCAAACCATCCCCCGGAAGAAGCCCCACTGAATATTTGCATCATATTTTCATCCCCTCACATAATGATGAAAATTTTTACCACATAAATATCATACAATGAAAATTACCTTCAAAAACCAGGAGGACGGTCATACTTTTTTAAAATGACTGGCATCTTTCCCCTGCTTTCCGCCACACTAGTCGCAGTGAAACACATTAAGGACGTGGCATGTCGGACCATGAAAACCTGCTGCTGAAGCTCCGCCAGGAGGCTTCCGGGTACAGCCCAACGCAACAAAAACTCGGCGAGTTTGTCCTCAGCGACCCTGCCCGGGTGCTCTACCTGACGATCACCGAACTGGCGCGCGAGAGCCACACCAGTGAAGCGAGCGTGACGCGTCTTTGCCGGACGTTGGGCTGCAAGGGTTATAACGAATTCAAAATGGCACTAGCTCTGGATATTCAGCAGGGCCAGCCCGCGCGTGAGACCGGGGATGAAATTGATACCGTAGTGGATGAGTCGGTGCAGGCTCTGCAGGATACCGCCAGGCTCCTTGACCGGTCACTGCTTGAGAAAGCCGCACTGGCGCTGCATCAGGCGCAGTCCGTGCAGATTTATGGCGTTGCGGCCAGCGCGATCCTCGGCGAGTATCTGCATTACAAGTTATTGCGCTTAGGCAAGCCCGCGCAGCTGTTTAGCGATATGCACCGCGCAGCCATGAACGCGACAACGCTTTCGAAAGAAACGCTGGTCGTGGCCATCTCCAGCTCCGGTTCAACGCGGGATCTCCTGCACGTTGTTAAACTTGCCCGCAAGCGCGGCGTGAAGGTTCTGGCGCTCAGCAATACCCCGCGTAGCCCTCTCGCCTCCCTTAGCGATATGCTGCTGGTGGCCGCCAAGCCAGAAGGCCCGCTTAGCGCAGGCGCGCTCAATGCCAAAGTTGGGGTGATGCTGCTGGTTGAATTACTGACTACTTCCCTGATTGCGCGAGATAGCCATTACGCAGACGTCAGCCAGCAAACCGCCAGCGCGACGCTTCCTCTGTTGCTCTGAAAACATTCGCAGGCTAAATATAATAGCCTGCGTTTAATCGCACCCGATTTCACTTTAGTGGGATTTGATTCATTTATCGCATAAATGATTGGTGTAACAAAGTGTTTTATTAATTACATTTTGAATTACAGTCGCCGCCCTGAAAGTAAATAAAAAATTCAAATAAATTCAATAAGTTGAAATATAATATTTAATAAATTGAATTTTTTCAGTTTCCGCAATGTCGAATATCTCCACCTGATTTTCTTTCCTTAAAATAAGCTTAAGACGCGGTCTGTGCCGGCGTTTTATTATTTAAATGCCGTTTACTTTTGCGCGCCTACAATCCGCCTCATCAATCATAATGAGACGGTATTAATGAAGATGTTATTGATTACAGGCGTGACCGGTTTTCTGGGCGGTGCAGTACTTGAAAAAATCCTGACCAGCGATCGACCCGTAAAACTCCTTTTGCTTGCCCGTGCCGACGATCCGCAGGGCGGGCTGGCGCGCGTGCAGGAAAACATGCGTAAGTTCAACGTTCCCGAGGAGAAACTGGCCTCCCTGAGCGTGGACAATATCCTCATCGGCGACCTCAGCCAGCCGGAGGCTTTTCTGAACGATCCGCGACTGGACGAGGTCACGCATGTCGTAAACTGTGCGGCTGTCGCATCATTTGGCAATAACCCTCTGATCTGGAAGGTCAACGTCGAAGGCACCCTTGCGCTGGCGCGCCGCATGGAGCAGGTTGCGGGGCTGGAGCGTTTCCTGCACGTAGGCACCGCAATGTCATGCACGCCGGAGCAGGATTCGCTGGTCGCCGAAAGTGCGGAATTCAGAGAAAACGCTGAGCACCTGGTGGAATACACCAGGTCGAAGTCAACCATAGAACAGCTTATGCGCCAGGAGTGTCCAAATCTGCCGCTGCTCATCGCACGTCCATCCATCGTCGTCGGCCATACCCGTCACGGCTGCACACCGTCGAGCAGTATCTTCTGGGTCTTTAGCATGGGCCTGATGCTGCAGAAATTTATGTGTGCAATGGAAGACCGGATCGATGTTGTCCCGGTGGATTATTGCGCCGACGCGCTGCTAATGCTGCTGAGCAGCAACGCACGTCCGGGAGAAGTGGTCCACATTTCCGCCGGGGAAGAGAACAGCGTTCGCTTCGCGGATATCGATCAGGCGATGGCGCAGGCGCTGGAGAAAGCCCCCGTCGGGGATAAATATGCGCAGGTGAGCTACGAAACGCTGGTCAGAATGCGTCGTGAACTGAAGTCTATTTTTGGCCCGTGCAATGAACGACTGATGCTGAGAGCGATGCGTTTATACGGTGCCTTTGCCACGCTGAACGTGCGCTTCAGCAACGATAAACTGCTCAGCATGGGGATGCCGAAGCCACCTCGTTTTACGGATTACATCGCCCGCTGCGTGCAAACCACCCGGGGACTGAGTATCCCGGAACAGATGGCGGTCGATTTTAAATAGCCAAAAAAAATGCCAGTCATTCGACTGGCATTTTCATTTTAAGGCTTAAGCAATTATGCCTGGCCTTTGATCTCTTTACGACCGTTGTATGGTGCTTTTTCACCCAGCGCTTCTTCGATACGAATCAGCTGGTTGTATTTAGCAACACGGTCAGAACGGCTCATAGAACCGGTTTTGATCTGGCCAGCAGCGGTACCAACAGCCAGGTCAGCGATGGTAGCGTCTTCAGTTTCGCCAGAGCGGTGAGAGATAACAGCGGTGTAGCCAGCGTCTTTCGCCATTTTGATCGCAGCCAGCGTTTCGGTCAGAGAACCGATCTGGTTGAATTTGATCAGGATGGAGTTAACGATGCCTTTCTCGATGCCTTCTTTCAGGATCTTGGTGTTGGTTACGAACAGATCGTCACCAACCAGCTGGATTTTGTCGCCCAGTACTTTGGTCTGGTATGCGAAACCATCCCAGTCAGACTCGTCCAGACCGTCTTCGATAGACACGATTGGGTACTGTTTGGTCAGGTCTTCCAGGAAGTGAGTGAACTCTTCGGAGGTGAACGCTTTGTTGCCTTCGCCAGCCAGAACGTATTTACCGTCTTTGTAGAATTCAGATGCTGCACAGTCCATCGCCAGAGTGATGTCTTTGCCCAGCTCGTAGCCTGCAGCTTTAACCGCTTCAGCGATAACAGCCAGTGCTTCTGCGTTAGAACCCAGGTTTGGCGCGTAGCCACCTTCGTCACCAACAGCAGTGTTCATACCTTTAGCTTTCAGAACTTTAGCCAGGTTGTGGAACACTTCAGAACCCATACGAACCGCTTCTTTCAGGGTTTTCGCGCCAACTGGCTGAATCATGAATTCCTGAATATCAACGTTGTTGTCTGCGTGCTCACCACCGTTGATGATGTTCATCATTGGTACAGGCATAGAGTATTTGCCTGGGGTGCCGTTCAGTTCAGCGATGTGCTCGAACAGAGGCATACCTTTAGCAGCAGCTGCCGCTTTGGCGTTCGCCAGGGAAACGGCCAGGATTGCGTTCGCACCGAAGTTAGATTTGTTTTCAGTACCGTCCAGATCGATCATGATCTTGTCGATGCCAGCCTGATCTTTGGCATCTTTGCCAACGATAGCCTGAGCAATAGGACCGTTAACAGCGCCAACCGCTTTCAGTACGCCTTTGCCCATGAAACGGGATTTGTCGCCATCACGCAGTTCCAGCGCTTCGCGGGAACCCGTAGAAGCACCTGATGGAGCCGCTGCCATACCGACGAAACCACCTTCCAGATGAACTTCGGCTTCAACGGTCGGGTTACCACGGGAGTCGATGATTTCACGACCGATGACTTTAACGATTTTGGACATTAGATTTTCCTCAGTACAAGTTAAACTAAAACTCCAGACAAACAACGCGTACCAAAGGTACGCGTTGCCGTTCTAACTTTTTTTACTTCGCCTGACGCTTCTGGTACTCACTGGCGGCTTTCACAAAGCCTGCAAACAGCGGATGTCCATCACGCGGCGTTGAAGTAAATTCCGGGTGGAACTGGCAGGCAACAAACCACGGATGGTTTGGCACTTCGATGATCTCGACTAACTGATCATCCCCGGAGCGACCCGCAACACGCAGGCCCGCAGCTTCAATTTGTTTCAACAACATGTTGTTGACTTCATAGCGGTGACGATGGCGCTCGGTGATGACCGGCTCGCCGTACAGCTTGCGAACCACGCTATCGTCGGACAGCTGGCAGGCCTGTGCGCCAAGACGCATAGTGCCACCCAGATCGCTCTTCTCGGTACGGACTTCGACGTTACCGTCTTCGTCACGCCATTCCGTAATCAGCGCCACTACAGGGTACTTACAGTCTGGCACAAATTCCGTAGAGTTCGCGTTTTCCATTCCCGCTACGTTGCGCGCAAATTCGATCAGCGCAACCTGCATACCCAGGCAGATGCCGAGGTATGGAATATTGTTTTCACGCGCATAGCGTGCAGTGGCGATCTTACCTTCAACACCACGGTAGCCGAAGCCGCCAGGGATGAGGATAGCATCCAGATCTTTCAGAATTTCAACGCCACGTGTTTCAACATCCTGCGAATCAATCAGCTTGATGTTCACAGAGACGCGGTTCTTCAGACCACCGTGCTTCAGCGCTTCGATAACGGACTTATAGGCGTCCGGCAGTTCGATGTACTTGCCGACCATACCGATAGTCACTTCGCCCGCCGGGTTCGCTTCTTCGTAAATAACCTGTTCCCATTCAGACAGGTTAGCTTCCGGACAGTTCAAGCTGAATCGTTTACAAATATAATCGTCCAGACCCTGTGATTTCAACAGGCCCGGGATTTTATAAATGGAATCGACATCTTTCATTGAAATAACGGCTTTTTCAGGCACGTTACAGAACAATGCAATTTTCGCACGTTCGTTCGCCGGAATGGCGCGATCGGAACGGCAAACCAGGATGTCAGGCTGAATACCAATCGAGAGCAGCTCTTTAACGGAGTGCTGGGTCGGTTTGGTTTTCACTTCACCTGCTGCCGCCATGTAAGGCACCAGCGTCAGGTGCATGAACAGCGCGTGTTCACGACCAATGTCTACCGCCAGCTGACGAATCGCTTCGAGGAACGGCAGGGATTCGATATCACCCACGGTACCGCCGATTTCAACCAGCACCACGTCATGCCCTTCGCCACCGGCAAGGACACGCTCTTTAATGGCGTTAGTGATGTGTGGGATAACCTGCACGGTCGCGCCCAGGTAGTCACCGCGGCGCTCTTTACGCAGAACGTCAGAGTAGATGCGGCCAGTCGTAAAGTTGTTACGACGGGTCATTTTGGTACGAATGAAACGCTCGTAGTGGCCAAGATCCAGATCGGTTTCAGCGCCGTCTTCAGTAACGAACACTTCCCCGTGTTGGGTTGGGCTCATGGTGCCAGGATCGACGTTGATGTACGGATCCAGTTTCATCATGGTCACATTGAGGCCACGGGCTTCAAGAATGGCTGCGAGGGAGGCTGCGGCAATGCCTTTACCCAGAGAGGATACGACCCCGCCGGTCACAAAAATATAGTTCGTTGTCATGCTGAACCTGAGAAGTTAGGGTGAAACGATGGAATAACCAGGACGGGAAAGTAGTATACCCGAACACGGCGAGCGCCACAAACTTTCATTCTCCGTCTCCATTCCAGGCCATGACAAACATAAGGAGTGAGAAAATAGCCCCTTTTGGGTAAATGTTTTTGACGCAAATCAAGCGCTTGTCATTTAAAAAATCACACAAATTGCGCTTGATCGCAAAATTCCGTTAGAGATCATGTTCCTGGCGTTTTACTTCCTGCCAGACTTCTTCCATCGCATCAAGGTCAATACCGCTCATTTCCAGGCCGCGCGAGGCCACAATCCGCTCAACTTCACGGAAGCGCCGCTCGAATTTCAGGTTGGCTTTTTGCAGGGCGGTTTCCGCTTTTACACCCAGGTGGCGTGAAAGGTTGACGGTGGCGAACAGCAGATCGCCCATCTCTTCCTCCAGCCTGGCTTCATCCACAACCGCCTGCTGCGCTTCGTGCATCACCTCATCAATCTCCTCATGCACTTTATCCAGCACCGGGCCCAGGGAGGTCCAGTCAAACCCCACAGCAGAGCAGCGTTTCTGGATTTTATGCGCGCGCATCAGCGCGGGCAGGCTCAGCGGAATGTCATCCAGCGCCGAATGCTGGGATTTCTCCGCGCGCTCGGCGCTTTTTATCTGCTCCCAGCGGGCCAGTACCTCTGCGCTGTTCCCTGCGGTGGCATCGCCAAAGATATGCGGATGGCGACGCTCCAGCTTGTCGCTGATGGCGGCACAGATATCGTCAAAGTTAAAGCGTCCCTCTTCCTGCGCCATCTGGGCGTAGAACACCACCTGGAACAGAAGGTCGCCGAGTTCACCGCGCAGATCGTCAAAATCTTCACGGGAAATGGCGTCCAGCACTTCGTAGGTCTCTTCAAGGGTGTAAGGGGCGATGGTGGCGAAAGTCTGCTCTTTGTCCCACGGGCAGCCGTTTTCCGGGTCGCGCAGGCGTTTCATGATGCCGAGCAGGCGGTCGATTTGTGTCATGGTTATGTCCTGATAAAAAAATGCCGGGTGGCGGCGTCGCCTTACCCGGCCTACAGAAGAGTGTGTTTAACCACCGTGCAGACGACGCGCGTCAATCACATCCGGCACCTGGTTCAGTTTGCCCAGCACGCGGCCGAGTACCTGCAGGTTGTAGATTTCGATGGTCATATCGATGGTGGCAAGCTGCTCGCGGGTATCGCTGCGGCTGGCAACGCCCAGCACGTTGACCTTCTCGTTGGCGAGAATGGTGGTGATGTCGCGCAGCAGGCCGCTGCGATCGTTGGCGGTAACACGCACCACCAGAGAGTAGCCGGCGGAGTAGCTTTCACCCCAGACGGCTTCCACGATACGTTCCGGCGCATGAGACTGCAGCTCAGCAAGCTGGTCGCAGTCGGAGCGGTGGATGGAAATCCCGCGCCCCTGGGTGATAAAGCCGACGATGTCGTCGCCCGGGATCGGCTGGCAGCAGCGGGCAATGTGGTGCATCAGGTTGCCTACCCCTTCGACCACCACGCGGCCATTGTCTTTGCTGCGCTGCTGCGGCGCATAGGTTTTCTGCTGTAGCTGCTTCAGCGCCGCCGCGTCCTGCTCTTCCGCGCTAGGCTTATTGAACTGCGCCTGCAGGAAGTTCACCATCTGATTCAGACGAATATCACCGCCGCCAATGGCCGCCAGCAGCTCGTCAAGCTCGTTGAAGTTGTAGCGCGGCAGCAGGAATTTCTCGGCCTCTTTCAGGCTTATCCCGATATGCTCCAGCTCGTCGTCGAGGATCTGGCGACCGGCAAGGATGTTCTTGTCACGATCCTGCTTGCGGAACCAGGCGTGAATTTTCGAGCGCCCGCGGCTAGTGGTGACGTAGCCCAGGTTAGGGTTAAGCCAGTCGCGGCTCGGGTTAGGCTGCTTCTGGGTGATGATTTCAATCTGATCGCCCATCTGCAGCTGGTAGGTGAACGGCACGATACGCCCGCCAATTTTCGCCCCGATGCAGCGATGCCCCACGTCACTGTGGATGTGGTAGGCAAAATCGAGCGGCGTAGAGCCCGCAGGCAGGTCGACAACGTCCCCTTTCGGGGTAAAGACGTAGACGCGGTCGTCAAAGACCTGGCTGCGCACCTCGTCGAGCATTTCGCCGGAATCGGCCATCTCTTCCTGCCACGCAATCAGCTTGCGCAGCCAGGCGATACGGTCTTCATGGCCGGAGCGTGCCCCGCCGGAGGTGCCCTCTTTGTACTTCCAGTGCGCGGCCACGCCAAGCTCGGCGTCTTCATGCATCTGTTTGGTGCGGATCTGAATCTCGACCGTTTTGCCGCCGGGGCCAAGCACCACGGTATGAATAGACTGGTAGCCGTTTGGTTTGGGGTTGGCGACGTAGTCATCGAACTCATCCGGCAGGTGGCGGAAGTGAGTATGTACTATACCCAGCGCGGCGTAGCAGTCCTGGAGTCGCTCCGCCACGATACGCACGGCGCGCACGTCAAACAGCTCGTCAAAGGCGAGGTGTTTCTTCTGCATTTTGCGCCAGATGCTGTAGATGTGCTTTGGTCGGCCATAAACTTCAGCGCGCACGTTCTCTTCTTTCATCGCCTGGCGCAGGCCGCCGACAAATTCCTCGATATAGTGCTCGCGGTCGATACGGCGCTCATGAAGAAGTTTGGCGATGCGCTTGTATTCTGCCGGATGCAGGTAGCGGAAGCAGTAATCTTCCAGCTCCCATTTCAGTTGACCAATGCCTAAGCGGTTCGCCAGCGGCGCATAGATGTTTGTACACTCTTTGGCGGCAAGTACGCGCTCATCTTCCGGCGCATCTTTCACTTCACGCAGGTGGGCAATACGCTCGGCAAGCTTGATGACCACGCAGCGGAAATCATCCACCATGGCCAGCAGCATCCGGCGAACGTTATCGACCTGTTCGGAGGAGACGGAATCGGTGTGCGCGGCTTTAAGCTGGCGAATGGCCGCCATATCGCGCACGCCGTGGATCAGCGCCACGACGGATTTCCCGACGCTGTCGCGCAGCACATCTTCGCTGACCACGTCCGCATCCGCGAGGGGGAAGAGAAGCGCGGCCTGCAGCGTTTCGATGTCCATGTTCAGCATGGATAAGATTTCCACCATCTCCACGCCGCGCCAGAGGAGAAGATCGGCATCCGGATGCCCCTGCGTGGTGCGCAGACAATAGGCCCAGGTTTCGGTTAAGCGTTCACACGACTGCTGGCTGGAAATTCCCAGACTTGCGATCCATTTTTGTGGGTCAAATTCCCCAGCTTTATTGAGATGTGCACTTCTTACCGCAACCATTGTCCTCTCCTTTAGGGACCAGGGCCTGTCGAAGTCGACAAGCCAAACAAATTAGATGTGCTCGAACAACACCATCGATTCCAGATGTCCAGTGTGCGGGAACATGTCCAGCATTGCCAGACGCCGAATCTGGTAACCCCCGCTTAATAATGCTTCACTGTCCCGGGCAAGCGTCGCCGGGTTACAGGAAACATAGACCACACGCTCAGGTGCGAGTTTAATAATATGCTGCATCACGCCCGGTGCGCCTGCGCGCGCCGGGTCGAGAAGAATTTTGTCAAAGCCCTGCTTTGCCCACGGCTGCCGGGTAACATCTTCCTCAAGATTTTGATGAAAGAATGTCACATTTTGCAAGCCGTTCTGTTGGGCGTTCTCCTGGCCTTTGGCTACCAGCGCCTCAACGCCTTCCACCCCGACCACGCTTGCTGCTCTGCGCGCCAGCGGCAGGGTAAAGTTACCCATGCCGCAGAACAGATCGAGCACCCGGTCAGCGGGCTTTACGTCAAGCCATGCCAGAGCCTTCGCCACCATCTGCTGGTTTACGCCGTCGTTGACCTGGATAAAATCACGCGGACTGAACGTTAAGCGTAGCCCGTCAGACGCATACCAGGGAGCTTCGCCCGTTACCTGTTCAAGTATCTCGCTTTGCGGCGCGAGGAAAAGCGCAAGCTCATGAGAATGCGAAAAGCGTTCCAGTTTTTCGCGATCTTTCTTCGACAGCGGCGCGGTGTGGCGCAGCACCATCAGCGGGCCGTTGTTTGCCAGCACCAGTTCAATATGGCCCAATGCGCGCACCCCATCCAGCGATGCAAGACAACGGTGCACGTCAGGAAGCAATGCTTCAAGCTGGGGCACCATAATGGGGCACTGCTTTACATCAACAATTTCGCTGGAGGCCGCTTTGCGAAAACCCATCTCCAGCCGCTCCGTTTTGGGCTGATAGCTCAGGCTAAGGCGCGCGCGGCGACGATATCCCCAGGGTTCATCAGCGATAATCTCGTCAACTTCGTGTTTGAGGAGACGCGCCAGCGCGCGGCTTTTACTTTTTTGCTGTAATTCTGTGCTCACATGCTGTTGCTGGCAGCCTCCGCACACGCCAAAATGTGGACAACGGGGCTCCACGCGCTCCGGGCTATCGTTGAGGCGACGCTTCACCTGCCCGCGCGCGTACTGGCGTTTGTCTTCCGTCAGCGTAATTTCTGCTCGTTCTCCTGGCAGCAAACCTGTTATAAACAGAGTCTTACCATTGTGACGAGCCACTCCCTGACCAAAAGGATCGAGGTCCGTGGCTTCAACAGTAATGATTTGACGCGTCGTCACGCGTCGCTTTGCAGAGTAGAATTGCGCCATCGCCGAGATTTTTCTCACATAAACATAATTATCTTAATTGTCCCATAACGGAACGCCATGACCAACTACAGCCTGCGCGCGCGCATGATGATTTTGATCCTCGCCCCCACCGTTCTCATCGGTTTGCTGCTGAGCATCTTCTTTGTGGTGCACCGCTATAACGATTTGCAGCGGCAGCTTGAGGATGCAGGCGCCAGCATCATCGAACCGCTCGCCGTCTCCAGCGAGTACGGGATGAACCTGCAAAACCGCGAATCCATTGGGCAGTTGATCAGCGTGCTCCACCGGCGCCACTCGGATATCGTCCGCGCCATTTCCGTCTACGACGAACATAACCGCCTGTTTGTCACCTCGAATTTTCATCTCGATCCGGCGGCTTTGAAGATCCCGGACGGTACGCCCTTCCCACGCCATCTCACCGTCTTGCGGCGCGGCGATATCATGATCCTGCGTACGCCGATCGTGTCGGAAAGCTATTCACCCGATGAGTCTGCGCAATCCGACGCTAAATCCAGCGATAACATGCTGGGATATGTGGCGCTGGAGCTGGATCTCAAGTCGGTACGGCTTCAGCAATACAAAGAAATCTTCATCTCTGGCGTGATGATGCTGTTCTGCATTGGTATCGCGCTGATCTTCGGCTGGCGTCTGATGCGCGACGTCACGGGCCCTATCCGCAACATGGTTAATACCGTTGACCGCATCCGCCGTGGGCAGCTCGACAGCCGGGTGGAAGGGTTTATGCTGGGCGAGCTGGATATGCTGAAGAACGGCATCAACTCGATGGCGATGTCGCTGGCGGCCTACCATGAAGAGATGCAGCATAACGTTGACCAGGCCACCTCCGACCTGCGCGAAACGCTGGAGCAGATGGAGATCCAGAACGTTGAGCTGGATTTGGCGAAGAAACGTGCCCAGGAGGCGGCGCGTATCAAGTCGGAATTCCTTGCAAACATGTCGCACGAGCTGCGTACGCCGCTCAATGGCGTGATCGGCTTCACCCGCCTGACGCTCAAAAGCGAGCTTAACCCCACCCAGCGCGATCACCTGCACACCATTGAACGCTCGGCCAATAACCTGCTGGCGATCATTAACGACGTGCTGGACTTCTCCAAACTGGAGGCCGGCAAGCTGATCCTGGAGAGCATTCCCTTCCCGCTGCGCAGTACGCTGGATGAGGTGGTGACGCTGCTCGCGCACTCGTCGCACGACAAAGGTCTTGAGCTGACGCTCAACATTAAAAATGACGTGCCGGATAACGTCATTGGCGATCCGCTGCGCCTGCAGCAGGTCATTACCAACCTTGTCGGGAATGCGATTAAATTCACCGAAAGTGGCAACATCGACATTCTGGTAGAAAAACGCGCGATCAGTAATAACAAGGTACAGATTGAAGTTCAGATCCGCGATACCGGCATCGGTATTCCTGAGCGCGATCAGTCGCGTCTGTTCCAGGCGTTCCGCCAGGCTGACGCCAGTATTTCCCGCCGTCATGGCGGTACCGGCCTGGGGCTGGTGATCACGCAAAGGCTGGTAAACGAGATGGGCGGCGATATCTCTTTCCACAGCCAGCCAAACCGTGGCTCAACCTTCTGGTTCCATATTAACCTCGACCTCAATCCGAACGTGCTGACCGACGGCCCGGTGACCGACTGTCTGAAAGGTAAGCGTCTTGCCTACGTCGAACCTAACGCGGCGGCGGCACAGTGCGCGCTGGATATCCTCAGCACCACGCCGCTGGAGGTGGTCTACAGCCCCACCTTCTCTGCACTTGCCGTTGAGCACTACGACATTCTGCTGATGGGGATCCCGGTCACCTTCACCGGAGAACTGACTATGCAGCAGGAGCGGCTGGCGAAAGCCGCGTCAATGACAGACTATCTGCTGCTGGCGCTGCCCTGCCATGCCCAGCTCAATGCGGAGGAGTTGAAGAATGACGGAGCGGCCGCGTGTCTGCTGAAACCGCTCACGGCAACCCGCCTGCTGCCCGCGCTCACCGAGTTTTGCCTGCTGAGCCAGCATGCCCTGCCGCTGGTTAACGATGAGCAAAAACTGCCGATGAGCGTGATGGCGGTGGATGATAATCCGGCAAACCTGAAGCTCATTGGCGCGTTGCTTGAAGACCAGGTTCAGCATGTTGAGCTCTGTACCAGCGGCGCGCAGGCGGTGGAGCAGGCTAAACAGATGCAGTTCGATTTAATCCTGATGGATATTCAGATGCCAGGTATGGACGGCATTCGTGCCTGCGAGCTGATCCACCAGCTTCCGCATCAACAGCAGACCCCGGTGATTGCGGTCACCGCGCATGCAATGGCCGGTCAGAAAGAGAAGTTGCTGAGCGCCGGGATGAATGATTATCTGGCGAAGCCAATCGACGAAGAAAAGCTTCATAACCTGCTGTTACGCTATAAGCCGGGACATATTGGCGGGACGTACACGGTGTCCAGCGAGCCGGTTGAGCTCAGCGTCAATCAGAACGCAACCTTTGACTGGCAGCTTGCCCTGCGCCAGGCGGCCGGTAAAGCCGATTTAGCCCGTGACATGCTGCAGATGCTGGTCGCGTTTCTGCCGGAAATTCGTAATAAGGTGGAAGAGCAGCTGGTGGGCGAGAACCCGGAAGAACTGGTGGACGCTATCCACAAACTGCACGGCAGCTGCGGCTACAGCGGCGTACCGCGGCTGAAAAATCTCTGCCAGCTGCTGGAACAGCAGCTGCGTGCGGGTACGCCGGAATCGGAGCTTGAGCCGGAGTTCCTGGAGCTGCTGGATGAGATGGATAACGTGACGCGGGAAGCGATGAAGGTGTTGGGGAGCTGAGGTAAAAGCCCCTCGCCCCTTTGGGGAGAGGGTTAGGGAGAGGGAGAACTACATTCCCTGCCCTATTTTCAGCACCGCCGCGATATTCCTTGCGGCCATCTGTACATTCGCGCTGGCATTTTCCAGTGCGTCCTCCAGCGAGCAGATGGTGTAGATCACGCTAAACACCGCGTCTAAGCCGTGATCGTGTACCACGCCAACATCCGCCGTCAGGCTGCCCGCAATGCCGATAACGGGTTTGTTAAAGCGTTTCGCCACTTTCGCCACGCCCACAGGAACTTTGCCGTGGATCGTCTGACTGTCGATACGACCTTCCCCCGTGATCACCAGATCCGCATCGGCCACCTGATCGGCCAGGCGAAGCGCATCGGTCACGATCTCAATGCCCTGGCGCAGCTGCGCGCCGCAGAAGGCGTACAGCGCCGCTCCCATGCCTCCCGCCGCGCCGCCGCCAGCAAGGTTCAGCACATCGATATCCAGATCCCGGGCAATGATCCGCGCATACTGCGCAAGCGCGTTGTCCAGGGTGACGATCATCTCGGGTGTGGCCCCCTTTTGCGGGCCAAAAACGGCTGATGCGCCTTCCTTGCCGGTGAGCGGATTCGTCACATCACAGGCGACTTCAATCCGGCACTCCGCCAGCCGCGTGTCCAGCTCGCTCAGGTCGATACGCGCAAGTTTTCCCAGCTCGCCCCCGCCCTGCTTCAGAGGCTGTTCACTGGCATCCAGCAGCTTCGCCCCCAGCGCCTGCACCATACCGGCGCCGCCGTCATTGGTGGCGCTGCCGCCGATACCGATGATGATATGCTTAACGCCCGCATCCAGCGCGTGGCGGATAAGTTCACCGGTGCCCCACGAGGTAGTTTTCAGGGGGTCACGCTGCGAAGGTGCAACCAGCTCCAGACCGCTTGCCGCCGCCATTTCGATAAAGGCGCTTTGCTCGTCACCGGATATCCCATAAAACCCGTCCACGCGCTCGCCGAGGGGACCGGTCACCGGGACATGTACAATTCGCCCGCGGGTTGCCGCGATCATTGCCTCAACCGTGCCTTCACCACCATCTGCAACCGGCAGTTTGACGTACTCCGCCTCGGGAAAAATCTCGCGGAAACCACGCTCTATCGCTGTCGCAACCTCAAGCGCACTCAAACTTTCCTTATACGAGTCCGGTGCGATAACAATTTTCATAAGCCATCCTTACGCATAGTCGTTACGTTAAGCATACACCACGTAGAGAACCGCTCATGGGAGCGGTCCCAATGCGTTTATCGTACCATGCACGGACGTTTATTGTCGAATGTCCAGTCCGGGATCAGATACTGCATTGCCATCGCGTCGTCGCGCGCGCCCAGACCGTGTTTCTGATACAGCTCATGTGCTTTCATTACCTGGTCCATATCCAGCTCAACGCCCAGCCCCGGCGTGGACGGCACCTGCACCATGCCACCTTTGATCTCAAACGGCTGTTTAGTCAGGCGCTGGTTACCCTCCTGCCAGATCCAGTGCGTATCGATTGCAGTAATCGTGCCTGGCGCAGCAGCGGCAACGTGCGTGAACATCGCCAGCGACACGTCGAAGTGGTTGTTAGAGTGTGAGCCCCAGGTCAGGCCAAACTCGTGGCACATTTGCGCCACACGAACCGATCCCTGCATCGTCCAGAAGTGCGGATCCGCCAGCGGAATGTCGACGGACTGGAGGGATAAGGTATGTCCCATCTGACGCCAGTCAGTGGCGATCATATTCGTCGCGGTCGGCAGCCCTGTGGCGCGACGGAATTCCGCCATCACTTCACGACCGGAAAAACCTTGCTCAGCCCCGCACGGATCTTCGGCGTAGGCCAGTACACCCTTGAGCTGCTTACCAATTTTGATCGCCTCATCAAGCGACCACGCGCCGTTTGGATCCAGCGTGACGCGCGCCTGTGGGAAACGTTTTGCCAGCGCGGTAATGGCTTCCGCCTCTTCTTCTCCCGCCAGCACGCCGCCTTTCAGTTTGAAATCATTAAAGCCATATTTTTCGTACGCGGCTTCCGCCAGGCGCACCACCGCATCCGGATTCATGGCTTCATCGTGACGAATACGATACCAGTCGCATGATTCATCCGGCTGGCTCTGGTACGGCAGCGGCGTCAGCTTGCGGTTGCCGACAAAGAACAGGTAGCCCAGCATTTCCACTTCCGTGCGCTGCTGTCCCTCGCCCAGCAGCGACGCAACGTTCACACCCAGGTGCTGGCCCAGCAGATCGAGCATCGCGGCTTCAATGCCGGTAACCACGTGAATAGTGGTGCGCAAGTCGAAAGTTTGCAGACCCCGGCCGGCCGCATCGCGATCGGCAAAAGTATTGCGCACGGCGTTGAGGATATTTTTGTATTCACCCAGCGTTTTGCCCACTACCAACGGAACAGCATCTTCCAGCGTTTTGCGGATCTTCTCCCCGCCCGGAATTTCACCCACGCCGGTATGGCCGGAATTGTCTTTGATAATGACGATATTGCGGGTAAAGAACGGCGCATGCGCGCCGCTCAGGTTCATCAGCATGCTGTCATGACCCGCGACCGGAATGATTTGCATGGAGGTGACGACAGGGGTCGTAAAAGTACTCATCGTGTAATCCTTTTATCAGTGACGTCCAAAAACAGGGCGCTTACGGTCAAATGTCCAGCCGGGGATAAGGTACTGCATCGGGCCCGCGTCGTTACGCGCGCCGCCAGGTAGCTTTTTATACGCCTCATGCGCTTTATGGATCTGATCCCAGTCAAGCTCCACGCCCAGCCCCGGCGCATCCGGTACGGCAATGTTGCCGTTTTTGATCTCCAGCGGATTTTTCGTCAGGCGGGCTTCGCCTTCCTGCCAAATCCAGTGGGTGTCGATGGCGGTCGGGTTACCCGGCGCCGCCGCGCCAACGTGGGTAAACATCGCCAGCGAGATATCGAAATGGTTATTGGAGTGGCAGCCCCAGGTCAGGCCCCAGTCATCGCACAGCTGCGCCACGCGCACCGCGCCGGAGAGCGTCCAGAAATGCGGGTCTGCCAGCGGAATGTCGACGGCGTTCAGCATCACCGCGTGGCCCATTTCGCGCCAGTTGGTGGCGATCATATTGGTCGCAACCGGCAGCCCGGTAGCGCGGCGGAATTCGGCCATCACCTCGCGGCCAGAAAAGCCCTGCTCGGCGCCGCACGGGTCCTCCGCGTAGGTCAGCACGTCTCCCAGCCCTTTACACAGGGCGATCGCTTCATCCAGCAGCCATGCGCCGTTCGGGTCAACGGTGATGCGCGCCTCCGGGAAGCGTTTTTTCAGCATCCGTGCCGTTTCAATCTCCTGCTCGCCGGGCAGCACGCCACCTTTTAGTTTGAAATCCTTAAAGCCGTAGCGATCCTGTGCGGCTTCCGCCAGGCGCACAACCGCTTCGCTGGACAGCGCCTCCTGGTGGCGCAGCTGATACCAGTCGTGATCGCCCGTGGTTCGAGCCAGATACGGGAGGTCGGTTTTATTGCGATCGCCAACGTAGAACAGATAGCCCAGCACGGTGACCGCATCACGCTGTTTACCCGGCCCCAGCAGCTCGCAGACAGGCACATTCAGGGCTTTACCGAGCAGGTCCAGCAGAGCCGCCTCCAGCGCAGCAACGGCGTTGACGCGCAGTTCAAACGTCCAGGCACCTTTTCCAAACGTATCAAAATCAGCAGACTGGTTACCCTTATGAACCCGCTGAACCACCTTGTTCAGACGCGCCACTTCCTGGCCCACGACCTGCGGAATAGCGTCTACCAGCGTCTGGTAGATCACTTCCCCGCCGGGCGCTTCCCCCACCCCGGTATGCCCGGCGCTGTCGGTCAGCACCACAATATTGCGGGTAAACCATGCGTTATGCGCGCCGCCAATGTTGAGCAGCATGCTGTCCTGCCCGGCCACAGGGATAACTTTCATTTCCGTGACGATGGGGCTTGATTGCGTTGTCATTATCCGCGCTCCACAACAGGTTTAAGTTCGACGCGTTTGATATCGCCCACCAGCACCAGGTAGCTCAGCACCGCCACCAGAGCATGCACACCTACGTAGATCAGTGCGCCATTGAAAGAGCCGGTGGTGCCGACGATGTAGCCGATAGCGATAGGCGTAACAATTCCGGAAACGTTGCCGAACATATTGAACAGACCGCCGCTCAGGCCGCTGATCTCTTTTGGCGCCGTGTCCGCCATCACCGCCCAGCCCAGTGCGCCAATCCCTTTGCCGAAGAAGGCCATCGCCATAAAGCCGATAATCATCCACTCGGCGCTGACGTAGTTACAGAACACCATGGTCATGGAGAGCAGCATGCCGAGCACAATCGGCGTTTTACGCGCGATATTCAGCGAGCCCGTGCGACGCATCAGCCAGTCGGAAATCACCCCGCCGAGCACGCCGCCGATGAAGCCGCAGATTGCCGGGACCGAGGCGACAAACCCTGCTTTCAGGATCGACATGCCGCGCGCCTGCACCAGGTACACCGGGAACCAGGTGATAAAGAAATAGGTTAAGGCGTTGATACAGTACTGGCCGAGATAGATCCCGATCATCATCCGCGAGCCAACGAGCTGTTTGATCTGCGCCCATTTCTGGCTAAACGGAACTTTTACTTTCTCGGATTTCTGATCCATGTTGATCAGCGCCCCGCCCTCGGCAATGTACTCCAGCTCCTTTTTGTTCACGCCCGGGTGTTGGTTTGGTTCATGGATCACTTTCAGCCAGATAAAGCTGATGACAATCCCAAGCCCGCCCATGAAGAAGAAGACGTGCGACCAGCCCACCTCATGCGTCAACCAGCCCATGATTGGCGCGAAGATGACCGTTGCAAAGTATTGTGCAGAGTTAAAAATCGCCACCGCGGTTCCCCTCTCCTGCGCCGGGAACCAGGCCGCGACAATGCGGCTGTTGCCCGGGAAGGAAGGTGCTTCCGCCAGGCCCACCAGGAAGCGCAGCGTAAAGAGCGCCACGATGATGCCAAAGCCGTTGAAGATATCGACGAAGCCCTGCAAAAGGGTAAAAGCAGACCAGATAAAAATGGACCAGAAATAGACGCGTTTAGAGCCAAAGCGGTCCAGCAGCCAACCGCCTGGAATTTGCCCGATGACGTAGGCCCATGAGAATGCAGAGAAAACGTAACCCATGCCCACCGGATCAAGGCCGATATCTTTTGCCATTTCTGAACCGGCAATCGACAGCGTGGCGCGGTCACCATAGTTAAAGGATGTGACGATAAACAGCATCACCACTATCCAGTAGCGGGCATTGGTGCGCTTTTCAGCGCTGCTCGCTGCGTGGCTTAATGTACTCATTGTTGCACTCCTGAAACATAGCTTTCGCCTGGTTCATTCTGTACAGCACCGGTAGGGTAATCAGAATGAGATTAGTTTTGTCGTTTTGGTACGGCCTGAAGCCGTTTTATAGTGACCGGAAAAGTATATGAAGGAGTGACGCGTTCTCTCACCGTGCAAATACACAGTATTAAAGGGCATGTGAGAGGTTGTTTATGGCATAAGCCCAGGTGAGTGGAAGGTGGTTCACGGAATTGGCGTTTGGTGCAGAGTGTACTGCCGGGTGGCAGCTACGCCTTACCCGGCCTAAGAAACTATTTAAGGAGCGTTGCCCACTGTTCAACCCACGGGTTCGACTCGCTTTCGGGTTCAGGATGCTCACCGGCATCAATCAGCAGCATCTCGCCGACGCGCTGGGCGCTCTGTTCCTGAAGAAGCGCATCGAACTGTTTGCCGCCGCCGCAGAAGTTGGCGTAAGAGCTGTCGCCCAGGGCAATGATGCCGTAGCGAACGTCCGGCTGGTAGCCAAGCTGGTCTTTAATGCCCTGGAAAAGCGGGACGATGCTGTCCGGGAGATCGCCCTGCCCGGTGGTGGAGGTCACCACCAGAATGTATTTATCCTTATACTTTTCCCAGTCAGCCAGCTCCGGGTCTTCATAGACCGTAGCTTTATGGCCCTGACCTGCCAGTATCGCCTTAGCCTCTTCCGCTACCAGCAGCGAGTTGCCGTACATCGTGCCGACAAAAATGCCTACTTCAGCCATGCTTTGCTCCCGTAATTATTGCGCTTACCGTTCATCCTGAACGTTGCCTGTTACAAACTCAACCCTTTCATTTTCGGGGAGTTGTCCCAGCCAGCCAAACTGTGACAGCGCCTGCATCCAGACGTCATCCAGCCCCGCACGGATAGTCAGAGGTTCACCGGTAAACGGGTGCGTCAGGCTAAGCTCGCTGGCGTGCAGCATCAGCCGGTTACAGCCGAAGTGTTCTGCCGCGCTGCGGTTCTGGCGCAGATCGCCGTGCTTGCTGTCGCCAATAATCGGATGGCGCAGGTGCGCAAGGTGGCGGCGAAGCTGGTGTTTACGCCCGGTTTTGGGCAAAAGCTCAACCAGGCTGTAGCGCGTGGTGGGGAATTTGCTGGTTGCTACCGGCATTTCCGTGGTCGCCATGCCGCGATAATCCGTCACCGCGGGCTGCGGGCCTTTGTCATCGCGGGCAAATTTATCGGCAATTTTGTCCAGCTCTTCCACCAGCGGATAGTCCAGCGTGGCGGATTCGGTCAGCCAGCCACGAACGATCGCGTGGTAGCGCTTCTGGATCTGGTGCTGTTCGAATTGCTGCGCCAGCAGGCGGCCAGCTTCGCTGGAAAGCCCCATCAGCAGCACGCCGGAAGTGGGCCTGTCGAGACGATGGGCGGTAAAAACATGCTGACCAATCTGGTCGCGCACGGTTTGCATCACTACCACTTTCTCGTCGCGATCCAGCCAGCTGCGGTGCACCAGCCAGCCAGACGGTTTATTCACCGCCACCAGCCACTCGTCCTGATAGAGGATCTCAAGCGTCATGCATCTTCACCGGCAAACAGCGCGTCCAGTTTTTCCAGCTCAACCAACATCACATCGCGCGCAGGGTGAGTCGCCTCAAGCGCCATTTCATAATAGGGAGAGACAGCAAACGCCTGCGGCAGCGGGTGGCCCCCTTCCAGCAGGGCGTGCATGCGCGGAATTAATACCCACTGGAGCCACTCGAACGGTGCCAGCGTGTCCAGGCAGAATGGCTGGGTACTGGCGAACGCTTCCGGCTGCGGCGCGGTCTCCTGCCACAGCTGATGCTGGCGCAAAAGGGCTTCGATGGCGTGCAACTGAGCACGAACGCTATCGTGTTGCGTCATAGTAACCTCAACTGAAAAAGTGAACGGCGCGCAGCATAGCATTGCGGAAGGCAGAAATAAAAAAAGGGAGCACTGTAAAAACAGTGCTCCCGGTTCGTTTCGCAGCATTCCAGCTACAATTCGTGCTCCCTGCTCATCCGTGACAACTTTTCCTGATGCCCGAAGGCCTGGTCATCCGTCTACCTTTTGCATCCTGCACACATCTTCCTGACGTGTTTGTTTCATCCTGAAACGTCCTGGCCTTCCTGACCCACCGACCATCCTGTTCGGTTCTCGTTCTCCTTCCTGGAGGTGTCCCTTACGCATCCTGCGTTATCCTTTTGCTTCATCCTGAAGCCTTCCTGCAGCGCCATCCTGACGTGTCCTGAGTAAGAAACGCCATCATCCTGATGTTCGTTTCTCGTGTCGGCGTCCTGTCGACGGAGATAGAATCCGCTATTCCGCTTCGTCTTACAACCCACCCTGCGAGCACTGTAAGCCGTAAGAAATCCCTAAAAAAGATGACATAAACAACTAATTCATTGAAAAACAGAGTGATATTAATCTGAATTAAATAAGGTAATACTGAATGTTCCAGCGATCTCTCACAAACTGTGTAAGAGATCTCTCACACGCGCCGTAGCATCCTGGATTACAGAAGTGGCTCAAGTCGGGTAAGGAAATCCGCAAGGGAGGGGGCGAGAGTGTCGCGATTGCGGGTGCCGAGAGTCTCTTTAATCACTTCCCCGGACAGGTTGCAGACTGATATCACATCCAGTTCGCTGTCCAGCGTGGCGATAAAGAGCGTCGGAGAAAGCTTAAGGCGCTTTTGCGTGACCAGATGACCAATGAGGTTTTCCTGAACACGCTGCAGATCGTCTTCGCTCCAGGTCTGCAACAGCGTCAGCGTCATATCAGCAAAGCGCGCAGGCATATCCCCTGCCAGCTGCGTGGTATAAAACGCATGAACCGCTGGTTGTACCACAATGTCCATCGCCCGTTCAACCGCATTTACATTCTGCTCGCCGGCGAAAGGTTTTGGCTGCCAGATGACATAATCGTCAACTGAAGAAATAATGCATGGCGATGGGACGCCGTATAATTCAGCGCTTTGCGGCCATGTGCCGTGCTTTTCATGCCATGCGTCGCAATAACGGGTGGTGAAGGAAGTAATGGCATTTGCGGTTTCGATGTCCACCGATTTCTCTCTTCTTGTAAGACAGGATAAACTCAGCCCATAAGTGTACCTGTAAAGTGGCTATGAAACATGTCTTACGAAAATCATCAGGCGTTAACCGGCTTAACGCTGGGTAAATCGACCGATTACCGCGACACCTACGATGCAAGCCTGCTGCAGGGTGTGCCGCGCAGCCTGAATCGCGATCCGCTGGGACTGCACGCGGACGCGCTGCCGTTCGTGGGCGGCGATATCTGGACGCTGTATGAACTCTCGTGGCTCAACGCGCGCGGCCTGCCGCAGGTAGCGGTCGGCCACGTTGAGCTGGATTACGCCAGCCAGAATCTGGTGGAATCCAAAAGCTTCAAGCTTTATCTCAACAGCTTTAACCAGACCAAATTCAACAGCTGGGACGATGTTCAGCAGACGCTGGAGCGCGATTTAGCCGCCTGTGCACAAGGCAAGGTGAGCGTTTCGCTGTATCGCCTGCACGAACTGGAGGGGCAGCCGATTGCCCACTTCCACGGAACCTGCATCGACGATCAGGACATCGAGGTGGAGAATTATGAATTCAGCGCGGATTACCTTGAAAACGCGGCGAGCGGAAAGGTCGTCGAAGAGACGCTGGTCAGCCATCTCCTGAAATCCAACTGCCTGATCACCCACCAGCCGGACTGGGGTTCGGTGCAAATCCAGTATCGCGGCCCGAAAATCGATCGGGAAAAGCTGCTGCGCTATCTGGTGTCGTTCCGCCATCACAACGAATTCCACGAGCAGTGCGTGGAGCGCATTTTTAACGATATTCAGCGTTTCTGCCAGCCAGAAACGCTGAGCGTTTACGCGCGCTACACCCGCCGCGGCGGGCTGGACATTAACCCGTGGCGCACCAACACCGATTTTATGCCCGCAACGGGACGGCTGGTGCGTCAATAATATAAATATTTTCACAATATGCGCGGTATCTTCCGCGCTTTAGGTTGTGAAACGTCATACGGCAGGGCTATTGTAATCAAAGGGAATGACGATAATCGTCCCATAAGGAGCTCACTTGATTACACATATTAGCCCGCTTGGCTCAATGGATATGTTGTCGCAGCTGGAAGTGGACATGCTTAAACGCACGGCCAGCAGCGATCTTTATCAACTGTTTCGTAACTGTTCACTTGCCGTCCTGAACTCCGGAAGCCTGACCGATAACAGTAAAGAACTGCTGTCCCGCTTCGAAAGCTTCGATATCAACGTGCTGCGCCGCGAGCGTGGCGTGAAACTGGAAGTGATCAACCCGCCGGAAGAGGCCTTTGTCGACGGGCGTATTATTCGCTCCCTGCAAGCCAACCTGTTTGCCGTCCTGCGCGACATTCTGTTTGTTAACGGGCAGATCCACAACGCGGGCCGCTTCCAGCATCTCGATCTTGAAAGCTCCGTTCATATCACCAACCTGGTGTTCTCCATTTTGCGTAACGCCCGCGCTCTGCATGTTGGCGAGGCACCGAACATGGTGGTCTGCTGGGGCGGCCACTCCATTAACGAAACCGAATACCTCTATGCCCGCCGGGTGGGGAACCAGCTCGGCCTGCGTGAGCTGAACATCTGTACCGGGTGCGGTCCGGGTGCGATGGAAGCGCCAATGAAAGGTGCGGCAGTCGGTCACGCGCAGCAGCGTTACAAAGAGGGACGGTTTATCGGCATGACCGAGCCGTCCATCATCGCCGCTGAACCACCCAACCCGCTGGTTAACGAGCTGATTATCATGCCGGATATCGAAAAGCGCCTCGAAGCGTTTGTCCGTATCGCTCATGGCATCATCATCTTCCCTGGCGGCGTGGGGACGGCGGAAGAGCTGCTCTATCTGCTGGGTATTCTGATGAACCCGGCCAACAAAGATCAGGTTCTGCCGCTGATCCTCACCGGGCCGAAAGAGAGCGCCGACTACTTCCGCGTGCTGGACGAGTTTATCGTGCATACGCTGGGGGAAAACGCGCGTCGCCATTACCGCATCATCATTGATGACGCGGCGGAAGTGGCACGTCAGATGAAAAAAGCGATGCCGCTGGTGAAAGAGAACCGTCGTGATACCGGCGATGCTTACAGCTTCAACTGGTCAATCCGTATTGCGCCTGACCTGCAGATCCCGTTCGAGCCTACCCATGAAAATATGGCGAACCTCAAGCTTTACCCGGACCAGCCGGTGGAAGTGCTGGCCGCCGACCTGCGCCGCGCCTTCTCCGGGATTGTGGCGGGGAACGTGAAGGAGATGGGCATCCGCGCAATCGAACAGTATGGTCCGTACAAGATCCACGGCGACCCGGAGATGATGCGCCGCATGGACGACATGCTGCAGGGCTTTGTCGCACAACACCGTATGAAGCTTCCAGGTTCAGCCTACATTCCGTGCTACGAAATCTGCACGTAACGCTCCGCTTCCTCTCTTCTAAGCCGGGTAACGCTGTTGTGCGTCCCGGCTTTTTTATTAACGAATCAATTCATAGATATTGCTTATGTCTTTTACAATTTCGCCCCGAACGCAAACGATTACTTCTATTTTACAACCGTAAATTATCAGCCTTAATCTAAATTACCCGCCAGAAAATCCTAAAAAGCCATTTCTTTACAGCGAAAGACACCTATCTCACAGGCCACTCTTTTAGCTCACATGTCGTTGGTGGTAGCCTTCGCGCCCGTAAATTCTCTTTGATGTTTTTTTAACAGATAAATGGTCTAAAGATGCCCACTTCATAAGTGGATTATTGCATTTGGGATCACGATCACTGATAGATTCATAACTAGAATGTATCTTTCCGCCCGCCAATAGTTACGGGCGAAAATTATTAAAAAACCGTCACTGAACGAATTTCATATTACCGTCAGGCGTTTTTTCATCGGATTTGACTAGAAACCTGACAATTTGCTTCCTCCAGGAGATACAGATGGAAACCACTCAAACCAGCACCGTTGCTTCGATTGAATCCCGAAGTGGTTGGCGCAAAACGGATACCATGTGGATGCTTGGCCTTTACGGCACGGCAATCGGCGCTGGTGTACTGTTCCTTCCTATCAACGCAGGCGTCGGCGGTCTGATTCCGCTGATCATCATGGCCATCATCGCTTTCCCGATGACCTTCTTTGCACACCGCGGTCTGACCCGCTTCGTGCTTTCCGGTAAAAATCCGGGCGAAGACATCACCGAAGTGGTTGAAGAACATTTCGGTGTTGGCGCAGGTAAACTGATTACCCTGCTCTACTTCTTTGCGATTTACCCAATCCTGCTGGTTTACAGCGTGGCGATCACCAACACCGTTGAAAGCTTCATGACGCACCAGCTGCACATGACGCCGCCACCGCGTGCCATTCTGTCTCTGATCCTGATCGTGGGCATGATGACCATCGTGCGCTTCGGCGAGCAGATGATTGTTAAAGCCATGAGCGTGCTGGTCTTCCCGTTTGTGGCCGCGCTGATGCTGCTGGCCTGCTACCTGATCCCACAGTGGAACGGCGCAGCGCTGGAAACCCTGTCCCTGAGCAGCGCGTCCGCGACCGGTAACGGCCTGCTGATGACCCTGTGGCTGGCAATTCCGGTAATGGTGTTCTCCTTCAACCACTCCCCAATCATCTCCTCTTTCGCCGTGGCGAAACGCGAAGAGTACGGTAATGGTGCAGAGAAGAAGTGCTCCAGCATCCTGGCCCGCGCCCACGTGATGATGGTGCTGACCGTTATGTTCTTCGTCTTCAGCTGCGTACTGAGCCTCTCCCCAGCGGACCTGGCGGCAGCGAAAGAGCAGAACATCTCGATTCTGTCTTACCTGGCGAACCACTTTAACGCCCCGCTGATTGCGTGGATGGCACCGATCATCGCGATGATCGCTATCACCAAATCCTTCCTCGGCCACTACCTGGGCGCGCGTGAAGGCTTCAACGGTATGGTGATTAAATCTCTGCGTGGTAAAGGCAAGAGCATTGAAATCAACAAGCTGAACAAAATCACTGCGCTGTTCATGCTGCTCACCACCTGGGCGGTAGCGACCCTGAACCCAAGCATCCTGGGTATGATTGAAACCCTGGGTGGCCCGGTCATCGCGATGATTCTGTTCCTGATGCCGATGTATGCGATTCAGAAAGTGCCTGCAATGCGCAAATACAGCGGTCATGTCAGCAACGTGTTCGTAGTTATCATGGGTCTTATCGCAATCTCTGCGATCTTCTACTCCCTGTACACCATGTTCTGACGATCGCCCGCGCCGTCTTTGGACGGCGCACTCCTTCCTCTCTGACTGAAAGCAATGGACGCATCATGATTAGCGTATTCGATATTTTCAAAATCGGTATTGGTCCTTCCAGCTCTCACACCGTCGGACCAATGAAAGCCGGTAAGCAGTTCACGGATGACTTGATTGCACGCGGCATCCTGCACGACATCACCCGCGTGGTTGTCGATGTATACGGTTCCCTTTCCCTGACAGGTAAAGGCCACCATACCGATATCGCCATTATCATGGGCCTGGCGGGTAATCTGCCGGATACCGTTGATATTGACGCGATCCCTGGCTTTATCCAGGACGTGAACACCCACGGTCGTTTGCTGCTGGCAAACGGTGAGCATGAGGTTGAATTCCCGGTTGACCACTGCATGAATTTCCATGCGGACAACCTGTCGCTGCACGAAAACGGCATGCGCATTACCGCGCTGGCCGGCGACAAAGCGGTTTACAGCCAGACGTATTATTCTATCGGCGGCGGTTTTATCGTCGACGAAGACCACTTTGGTCAAACCAGCACCTCTTCTGTCGACGTGCCCTATCCGTACAAAACTGCGGCGGATCTTCAGCGTCACTGTCAGGAGACGGGGCTTTCCCTCTCCGGCCTGATGATGAAAAACGAGCTGGCTCTTCACAGCAAAGAGGAGCTGGAGCAGCACTTTGCCAGCGTCTGGGAAGTGATGCGTGGCGGAATTGAACGCGGGATCACTACCGAAGGCGTTCTGCCGGGCAAGCTTCGCGTACCGCGTCGTGCGGCAGCGCTGCGCCGTATGCTGGTAAGCACCGACAAAACGACAACGGACCCGATGGCCGTCGTGGACTGGATCAACATGTTCGCCCTGGCGGTGAACGAAGAGAACGCCGCAGGCGGCCGCGTAGTCACTGCGCCAACCAACGGTGCCTGCGGTATCGTTCCGGCCGTGCTGGCGTACTACGACAAGTTTATTCGTGAAGTGAACGCTAACTCTCTGGCGCGCTACCTGCTGGTCGCCAGTGCGATTGGTTCTCTGTATAAAATGAACGCCTCCATTTCCGGTGCGGAAGTTGGCTGTCAGGGTGAAGTCGGCGTGGCGTGCTCCATGGCGGCGGCGGGCCTGGCGGAGCTGTTGGGCGCAAGCCCGGCGCAGGTATGCATCGCGGCAGAAATCGGCATGGAACATAACCTGGGGCTGACCTGCGATCCGGTTGCCGGACAGGTTCAGGTACCGTGCATCGAGCGTAACGCCATTGCCTCTGTGAAGGCGGTGAACGCGGCGCGTATGGCGCTGCGTCGCACCAGCGAACCGCGCGTCTGCCTCGACAAGGTTATCGAAACCATGTACGAAACCGGTAAAGATATGAACGCCAAATACCGCGAAACCTCTCGCGGCGGCCTGGCGATGAAGATCGTGACCTGCGATTAAGCCTCTCAGGAAGCCTCGTTTTGCGAGGCTTCTTCCTGTTTTCCCTCTCGCTATTCGTTTCATCCTGCCGACAGTGATACCCTTTACCCATTAGATTTTAGGGAGAATATCTGTGGCTGTTCATTTGCTTATCGTCGACGCGCTTAATTTGATTCGCCGGATCCATGCGGTACAAGGCACGCCCTGTAGAGATACCTGCCTGCACGCGCTGGAGCAGCTTATCCGCCACAGCGAGCCGACGCATGCCGTGGCGGTGTTTGATGACGAAGCGCGCAACAGCGGCTGGCGACATCAGCACCTTCCCGACTACAAGGCCGGACGCGCGCCGATGCCGGACGATCTGCATGACGAAATGCCCGCTCTCCGAGCCGCCTTTGAGCAGCGCGGCGTTCCCTGTTGGGGCGCACACGGCAATGAAGCTGACGATTTGGCCGCA
Source organism: Enterobacter sp. UPMP701 (assembly GCF_053709515.1). Lineage (NCBI taxonomy): Bacteria > Pseudomonadati > Pseudomonadota > Gammaproteobacteria > Enterobacterales > Enterobacteriaceae > Enterobacter > Enterobacter sp. UPMP701. Next base: position 228,600 of record NZ_JBSKJN010000006.1, read on the forward strand.
ACGCTTGCGGTAAAAGTGGCCGGTGCCGGACACCAGGCGACAATCGTTTCAACCGATAAAGGCTACTGCCAGCTTCTCTCCCCCACGATCCGCATCCGCGATTACTTCCAGAAGCGCTGGCTCGATGCCCCTTTCATTGCAAGCGAGTTTGGCGTCTCACCAGAGCAACTGCCTGACTACTGGGGGCTGGCGGGAATAAGCAGCTCTAAGGTTCCGGGAGTTCCAGGCATCGGGCCTAAGAGCGCCGCGCAGCTCCTGACGGACTTTCAGAATCTGGAAGGCATTTACGCTCGTCTGGATGACGTGCCGGAAAAGTGGCGCAAGAAGCTGGAGGCGCATAAAGAGATGGCGTTTATCTGCCGGGATGTGGCGACGCTGCAGACGGATTTACAGCTGGACGGGAATTTGCAGCAGTTGAGATTAGAGCGTTAATATCCCCTCACCCTAACCCTCTCCCCATGGGGGAGAGGGAACTGCTCGGTGCGGTCTTTTCCCCCTCGCCCCTTTGGGGAGAGGGCCGGGGTGAGGGGCAATCAGCGCACTATCGCTCGTCGCGACGTCCGCCAACCGCCGCCCACCAGCGACGAATGTGTACCGTCACCTCTTCGCGGTCGTGATACAACTGACGCGCCTGGATCTCCACGTTGATACCGTGTTCATCCATCTGCTCCTGAATGTAGGCCAGGTTCTGAGAAACCTCCTCGTAGCGCTTTTTCATCGGCAGCTTGAGGTTGAAAATGGTCTCACGACACCAGCCGTTCACCAGCCAGGAGGCCATCAGCGCAGCCACTTTCGCCGGTTTCTCGACCATGTCGCACACCATCCAGGAGATGTTGTTACGGTTCGGACGATAGCGGAAGCCATCTTCACGCAGCCAGGTGACCTGGCCGGTATCCATCAGGCTTTGCGCCATCGGGCCGTTATCGACGGACGACACCCACATGTTGCGTTTCACCAGCTGATAGGTCCAGCCGCCAGGGCACGCGCCAAGGTCGACGGCATACATGCCGTTAGCCAGTCGCTCGTCCCACTCGTCCGCCGGGATAAAGACGTGAAACGCCTCCTCCAGCTTCAGGGTTGAACGGCTCGGCGCATCCGCCGGGAAGCGCAAACGCGGGATGCCCATAAAGAACGGGGAGTTGTTGGTGGTGTACGAATAGCCTGCGTAGCAGCAGCCCGGCGCGATAAAGAAGATATGCACCACCGGACGCTTCGGCGTTTCGTAGTTCGTCAGTACACCCGCATCACGCAGCGCTGCGCGCAGCGGCACGGTAAATTTGCGGCAGAACTTCATCAGCTCTTTGCTTTCGTTGGTATCGGCAACCTCAACGCGCAAATCGCCGCCCTTCTCCACCACACCCTGCAGCATGCCGACAATCGGCGTGATGCGGTCTTCCGGCGGGAGATCTTTCAGCAGCTCACCCGCGACAATCATCTGACGCGCAAAGATAAGCGAGCTGAACGGCAACTCGCGCGCCAGCTTGTCTGCGTCTTCTGGCTGATAGCACTCGAATACCACATAGCCCGCGTTCTCTTTTACGCGGGCAAAGCCGAAGACTTCGCGCTTCGCCGCTTTATCGGTAATTTCCGCGGCGCACTCTTTCTCAAACCCCGGGCGACAATATAAAACAACCTTATTCATGAACAACGCCCTTGCGTTTCAGACGGATGGCTCCGATAAACATTAATACCCAACCCGCCAGGAAGCTGACGCCGCCGACAGGTGTAACAAACGCCCACAGGCGCAGATGCGAGAGCGCAAGGCAGTACAGGCTACCGCTGAACAGCACGGTACCCAGCGCCATAAACACGCTGCTCCAGTAAAACCAGATGCTAATCCGACGCTGCATCGCCACCGCCAGACCAAAAATAGCCAGCGTGTGGAACGCCTGGTATTCAAGACCGGTCTGGAGCCAGCCCATCTCAACGGCGCCCAACGTCCTGCTCAAAACGTGTGCGCCAAAGGCGCCCAGTGCAACAAAAATAAAGCCACTCACCGCGGCAAAAATCAGCATGAATCGGCTGGTCATGTTTAAGTCCTGAATTGATGCGTGCCCGGCACACAAACGTTATTGTTCATACCTGAAGCGGAATTTTTCTTGCTCGGTTGCCGCTTTCGCCAGTATCCACTGCCGGAAGGCGGCTATTTTACCCAGTTCTGCCTGACTGTCATGACAAACCAGATAAAAGGCATTCTTGCTGACCAGTACATCATTAAAAGGGCAAACCAGACGGCCTGCCTCAATTTCGGACTGCGCCATCACGTTGTTTGCCAACGCCACGCCCTGTCCGTGTATGGCAGCCTGTAGCACCATCGCACTGTGGCTAAAAATGGGCCCCTGCTGCACGTTTATATGACTAAGACCTAATTGACGGGTATAAGTTTGCCAGTCACGGCGAGAGGCATCATGTAAAAGCGTATGCTGCGCCAGGTCAGCGGGGGTCTTCAGCGCTTTATCGCCCGTTAAAAGCAGAGGCGAACACACTGGCAGCAGATATTCTGCGTATAATTTCTCGACACGCAACCCCGGCCAGTTGCCGCGGCCATAAAAAATGGCGACATCCACATCATCGGCCAGCTTGTCCTCCTGACGATCCACCGCCTGGATTCGAACATCGATCCCCGGATAAGCTGAGTTAAAGCTTGAGAGTCTTGGCACCAGCCACTGAATGGCAAAACTGGGCAATAAACTGACAGTCAGGGCACCTTTTGCACTGCGAGCCTGCAGCTTACGCGTGGCTTCTGTGAGCTGGGAAAAAATCTCTTTAATATCCTGAAAATAGCTCTGCCCCTCTTCGGTCAACAGCAAGGAACGATTGCGTCGGCGGAACAGCTTAAGGCCCAGGAAATCCTCCAGAGACTTGATTTGGTGACTTACTGCGGCCTGTGTCACAAAAAGCTCATCTGCCGCACGGGTGAAGCTCAGGTGACGTGCTGCTGCATCAAAAACGCGTAATGCGTTAAGGGGTGGCAATCGCTTTGACATGGTTATCTGGCTTAGATGTTAACGGGATTTAACAAACAGGAAACAATGTTTAACCTATTAGTTTTTTTTATCTGAGCCATTATAATTTGTCCGTTGAGGAACTACCAGCAAATACCTATAGTGGCGGCACTTCCTGAGCCGGAACGAAGAGCTTTTTTCGGAATGCGTGTTCTGAAGGGCTTTTGGCTTACGGTTGTGATGTTGTGTTGTTGTGTTTGCAATTGGTCTGCGATTCAGACCACGGTAGCAACGCTACCAATTTTTCACTTCCTGTACATTTACCCTGTCTGTCCATAGTGATTAATGTAGCACCGCCAATTTGCGGTGCTTTTTTTTCGCCTGCGATCGGTTAATGCTCGATCTCTTTCATCTCTTTCACGTCCGTGCGGTTGATCTGCTGCTTGTTCCCGTTAGCATCTTTGTACGAAATCATCCCGGTATCGTTATCGGTTGTCGGTTTCCCTTCCGAAACGATAGAACGACCATCGTTGGTGTGCATCACGTAGTTGTTACCAGAACAGGCGCTCAGGGCAAAAGTAAACGCACAGGCAGAAATGATTGCAGCTGTCTTATTCATGATTATTCTCCTTTAGCAATTAATGCTATTCAAACCTCGATTTATAACAGGCTAAAACATCCGCCTAACACTATTTAGCATAACCTGCTTTTTCGAGGTCGCCAGGATAAGCAGACGAATCTGATAGATATCAACCTCCTTGCCCTGCCGCTGAAATTGCGCGACGATCTCATTATCGACATGAGGAATTCCATGAACGCTTTCAGTCCTGCGCAGTTTCGCGCACAGTTTCCGGCGCTGGCCGATGCCGGTATTTACCTTGATAGCGCTGCCACGGCCCTGAAGCCTCAGGCGGTCATTGAAGCAACGCAGCAATTCTACAGCCTGAGTGCTGGCAACGTACATCGCAGTCAGTTTGCCGAAGCGCAGCGCCTGACCGCGCGCTACGAAGCCGCACGCGATCAGGTTGCACGCCTGATCAATGCCGAAAGCGGGAAAAATATCGTCTGGACGCGCGGCACGACTGAAGCCATCAATATGGTGGCTCAATGCTATGCGCGCCCGCTGCTGCAGCCAGGAGACGAGATTATCGTCAGCGAAGCGGAGCACCACGCTAACCTCGTACCGTGGCTGATGGTGGCCGAGCAAACGGGTACTCGCGTGGTAAAGCTCCCGTTGGGTGCAGACTTCCTGCCCGACGTGGCCCGTCTCCCTGAGCTGATTACCCCCCGCAGCCGCATTCTGGCGCTGGGGCAGATGTCGAACGTTACCGGTGGCTGCCCGGATCTGGCTCGCGCCATTGAAATTGCCCATGCCAGCGGCGTGGTGGTCATGGTCGACGGTGCTCAGGGCGTGGTCCATTTCCCCGCTGATGTGCAGGCGCTGGATATCGACTTCTACGCCTTCTCAGGCCACAAGCTCTACGGGCCAACCGGGATTGGCGCACTGTACGGTAAACCGGAACTGCTGGCAAAAATGACGCCGTGGCTCGGTGGCGGCAAAATGATTACCGAAGTATCGTTCGATGGCTTCAAAACGCAGGAGCTGCCTTACCGTCTGGAAGCAGGCACGCCAAACGTGGCCGGAGTCATAGGACTGAGTGCCGCACTTGAATGGCTGGCGGAAACGGACGTGGTTCAGGCGGAAAGCTGGAGCCGGGGGCTGGCAACACTGGCCGAGGAAGAACTGAAAAAGCGTCCGGGTTTCCGCTCGTTTCGCGTTCAGGATTCCAGCCTGCTCGCCTTTGATTTTGCAGGTGTGCATCACAGCGATATGGTGACGCTGCTGGCCGGGTATGGCATTGCCCTGCGTGCCGGACAGCACTGCGCCCAGCCGCTGCTGGCGGCGCTCGGTGTAAACGGAACCCTGCGCGCCTCGTTTGCGCCGTATAATACCCAAAGCGATGTCGACGCGCTGGTTAGCGCCGTTGACCGCGCCCTTGAAATACTGGTGGATTAATGACTAGCGCTGCTTTAGCCGGACATCCGTTTGGCACGGTCATCACAGAAGAGACCTTAAAACAGACTTTCGCCCCGCTCCAGCAGTGGGAAGATAAATATCGTCAGCTGATCCTGCTGGGTAAACAGCTCCCTGCCCTTTCAGACGATCTCAAAGCGCAGGCGAAAGAGATCGCAGGCTGTGAAAACCGCGTCTGGCTGGGCGTGAGCGCCTCGGGAGAGAAGCTGCACTTCTTTGGCGACAGCGAAGGGCGTATCGTCCGGGGTTTGCTGGCGGTATTGTTAACCGCCATAGAGGGGAAAAGCGCGGCGGAATTGCTAACGCATTCGCCGCTGGCGCTGTTCGACGAACTGGGGCTTCGCGCCCAGCTTAGCGCCTCGCGCGGTCAGGGTCTTATCGCGCTCAGCGACGCGGTACTGGACGCAGCCCGTCAGGCTCAGGCCTGACGTTCCGCCTTCGCCATCATCTTCTTCAGGGCATGAGAGACCGCCACAAAACCAAAGGAGGCGGTCACCATGGTGGCCGCACCAAAGCCGGAGGCGCAATCCATTCGTTTTGGCCCTTCCGCCGTACTCTTCATCGCACAGACAGACCCATCTGCCTGGGGATAAACCAGCGCTTCAGTTGAGAACACACAGTCAACACCCAGCTTGCCTTTGCTGTTCTTCACCACGTTGAAGTCGCTTTTCAGGCGTTCGCGAAGCTTGGCGGCCAGCGGATCCTGGATTGTTTTCGCCAGATCGGCCACCTGGATCTGCGTCGGATCGATTTGACCGCCCGCCCCGCCCGTCGTGACCAGCGGCACCTTGTAGCGACGGCAGTATGCGATCAGCGCCGCTTTTGGCCGCACGCTGTCGATGGCGTCAATCACATAGCTGTAGCCTTTGCTCATGTACTCCGCGACGTTATCTGCCGTTACAAAATCGTCGATCACCGTCACGCGGCACTCGGGGTTGATGAGACGAATACGCTCCGCCATCACCTCAGACTTCGCCAGGCCGACGCTATCACGCAGGGCATGAATTTGACGGTTGGTGTTGGTCACGCAAACGTCATCCATGTCAATCAGCGTGATTGCGCCAATACCGGTTCGCGCCAGCGCTTCCGCCGCCCACGACCCTACACCACCAATGCCCACGACGCAGACATGCGCATCCGCAAACAGCTGGAGGGCTTTTTCACCATATAAACGTGCCGTACCGCCAAAACGCTGGCGCCAGGCGTCGCTGATTACCACAGACATAAAACCTCAGATGTAAAAAGGGTGAGGTTTTCCTCACCCTGAACAGTAATCCGTATTGCGCTCAGAATACCACAATCAGCCGCTGAATACGTTTCCGGCACCCGGAGCCGCCTTCAGCACCCATACGCGTCCGTAGTGGTTATACCAGCCCGCACGATGGCCTGCGTCAGGGCCAATACCCTGATAGATGTCGAAGTGCTGGCCTTTGATTGCGCCGCCGACGTCCAGCGCCACCATCAGGCGTAACTCATACTTGCCGTTAAATTTGCCGTTGTTGTCCAGCAGAGGAACCTCAGCAAGCAGCGTGGTGCCCGCAGGAATAATCGACCGATCCGAGGCGACCGATGCGCGACCAATCAACGGTACCGCACTCGCCCCTTTCACCGGCGCGAAGTTTTGCGGTTTAAAGAAGACGAACGACGGATTCTGCTCCAGCAGCTCACGCACTTCGGCTTCGCTGTGTTTTTCGCCCCACTCGCGGATCGCCTGCATCGACATATCTTCTTTCTTTACTTCGCCACGGTCGATCAGCACCTTACCGATGCTGCGATAGGCATGACCGTTTTTACCGGAATAGCTGAAGAAGTTAAGCGGCGAACCATCACCAAAATCAATGTAGCCACTGCCCTGCACGTCCATGATGAAGTTATCCATCAGAGAGTTGCTGTAGGCCAGAACGTAGTTTTCGCTCAGCGCACCGGCGTAGATCTCGGCGCGAGACGGCAGGCGACCGCGTTTTGGCGGCATACGGTAGATAGGATACTGGAATTCGCCCTGACGCGTGTGTCGCGCCTGAATCACGGGCGTGTAGTAGCCAGTGAACTGGACGTTGCCGTAGTTATCCGCCCCTTCCATCTGCCAGGCATCAATACCAAACTGGCGCATGTTGCGCGTATCGCCGCCTGCACGCAGCCAGTCCTGTACCGCGCTATATACGTTGTTCTGTGAGCTATACAGACGTGGTGACGCGTTGCGGATCTGGTAAACCTGCTCGGAGAAATCGCCAGCGTTAATTGGCGCGCCAACGGCATCAGGCTGATTAACTAAAGAGAAAGGCTGGGAAAGTTTCCCGTCTTTATACTGTTGACCGCGATCGGTCGGTTTGGAAGAGCAGGCTGCAAGAATCGCTACCATTGCGCCCGCCATCAGATACTTCGCCCAACGTCCTTTCATTATATCTCGTCTTTAAGTTGCCCATTTCCGCGTGATGAAGATAACAAACCGACAAAGCGAATGAAATGCGATCGCATGCCCTTTGGCAAATTCTGAGCAAAAAATAGTCCAAATATCGCAATGCCGTTCACTTTACATACAAAGTTAATGATTTATGTGAAAAAGGGGTTGCATCACAAACCTATCCGAGTATAGTGCGCTTCCACGGACGCGGGGTGGAGCAGCCTGGTAGCTCGTCGGGCTCATAACCCGAAGGTCGTCGGTTCAAATCCGGCCCCCGCAACCAATTAAAATTTGATGAAGTATCTTCTACGACAGTAGAAATTTTTGCGAAGTAGTTCGAATCACAGCAAGGCGACGACGCAGTGAATCCTTAGGAACTTACTCAAGTAAGTGACTGAGGTGAACGAGGAAAGTCAACGCAGATGTGGTTTGAAATACGAAGCAAAAAGACGGACGCGGGGTGGAGCAGCCTGGTAGCTCGTCGGGCTCATAACCCGAAGGTCGTCGGTTCAAATCCGGCCCCCGCAACCAATCAAATTTGAAGAAGTAAGTTTCTACAAGAGTAGAAAGACGGACGCGGGGTGGAGCAGCCTGGTAGCTCGTCGGGCTCATAACCCGAAGGTCGTCGGTTCAAATCCGGCCCCCGCAACCAACACTTCTAAAAACAATAAACACCCTTAAGGGTGTTTTTTTGTATCTGCCGTTTGTGAATTTGCCGGGCGTTTTACCCGGCTGAAAGATCTATCCGCGTCGCGCCAGCGTCGCCCCGTCTGAGAAGTACGCCCGTATCCCTGCCAGAATCGACTCCGCAACCTCCTGCTGGAATTTAGCGGTCTTGAGCTTACGCTCCTCTTCGACATTACTGATAAACGCGGTTTCAACCAGAATGGAGGGGATATCCGGCGCCTTCAGTACCGCAAACCCGGCCTGTTCAACGCTGTTTTTATGCAGCTTGTTGATGTTACCCAGCTTGCCCAGTACCGCTTTTCCAAACTTCAGACTGTCGTTAATGGTCAGCGACTGCACCATATCGAACATGGTATGGTCGACGTAGCGGTCGCCGCTTTTGCTTACGCCACCGATCAAGTCCGAGGCGTTCTGGGTATCTGCAAGGTATCTTGCTGCGGTACTGGTCGCGCCTTTGGTTGAGAGCGCAAACACCGACGAGCCGCTTGGCTGGCGGCTGGTAAAAGCATCCGCATGGATTGATACGAAAAGATCGGCGCGCTGCTTCTGCGCTTTCGCCACGCGAACTTTCAGCGGGATAAAGACATCCTCATTGCGCGTCATGTAGGCGCGCATATTGCCCTCTTTATCAATTAACGCCTTCAGACGACGGGCAATCTGCAGCACAACGTCTTTTTCACGCGTATGATATTTCCCCACCGCACCGGAGTCTTCGCCACCGTGGCCGGGATCAAGCATGATCACAATGGGACGATCGCGCCCTGCTTTCCCCGGCTGCGGGCCGCTTTGCGCAGGCGGTACCTGACGCTGAAGATCGCCTTTGTTGTAATCCTCAAGCAGGGCGAGAAGCGGATCCTGAATATCCGTCGCATTGGCCGGGTAGAGATCCATCACCAGACGCTCTTTAAACGTCGCGACAGGTGCCAGGGCAAACAGCTGTGGCTTAACGTTCTGCTTCAGCTCAAACACCATGCGCACGGTTTGCGGATCAAACTGCCCGACGCGCGCCGATTTAATAAACGGATCGTCGCCGCGGATCTGCGCCGCCATCCCTTTCAGCACGGAGTTGAGGTTCACACCTTCGAGATCCACCACCACACGTTCAGGATTGCTGAGAGCAAATTGCTTATATTTCAGCACGCGGTTGGATTCGACCGTTACGCGCGTATAGGTCGACGACGGCCAGACGCGCACCGCCACCACCTGACTCGTGGCGGCAAGACCGACCTGGCTGACGCTAAGCAACCACATTGCCCCGGCCCCTTTTAACAAACGGCGGCGGCTTATTGCTGAATTGGATCCCGACATGCTTCTCCCGAGCAAGAAAACGAACTGATATACAAAAGGGTCAGATTGACCGAAAACTTTAACGAATGACGCATAAACTGTCATCTATAAAAGGGTAAACAATCATACGTTAACGCACGGATTACTTATTAATTTCTGTAGGTCGCAGAAAATTTGCACTTGCACACGCGCCCACAATCGAATAAAAATACAGAAATTACGAATAAACATTCATTAAGGGTTGTGCCATGGTGAAGGAACGTAGAACCGAACTGGTCCAGGGATTCCGCCATTCTGTTCCCTATATCAACGCCCACCGGGGAAAAACGTTTGTCATCATGCTGGGCGGCGAAGCCATCGAGCATGAAAATTTTTCCAGCATCGTCAATGATATAGGCCTGCTGCATAGCCTTGGGATCCGCCTGGTGGTGGTCTACGGCGCACGCCCGCAGATTGACGCCAACCTGGCTGCTCACCATCACGAGCCGATTTACCACAAACATACCCGCGTCACGGATGCAAAAACCCTTGAGCTGGTGAAACAGGCGGCGGGTCTGCTGCAGCTGGATATTACCGCTCGCCTGTCGATGAGCCTGAACAACACGCCGTTACAGGGCGCGCATATCAACGTCGTGAGCGGCAACTTCATCATCGCTCAGCCGCTCGGCGTGGACGATGGCGTGGATTACTGCCACAGCGGCCGTATTCGTCGTATTGATGAAGAAGCCATTCATCGTCAGCTGGACAGCGGTGCCATCGTGCTGATGGGCCCGGTGGCGGTCTCCGTAACCGGTGAAAGCTTTAACCTGACCTCAGAAGAGATTGCCACGCAGCTGGCGATCAAGCTGAAGGCGGAAAAAATGATTGGGTTTTGCTCCTCCCAGGGGGTCGTAAACGATGAAGGGGTAATCGTGCCGGAACTTTTCCCGAATGAAGCCCAGGCCCGCGTGGAAGCGCTGGAAGCCGAAGGAGATTACCACTCCGGCACCGTGCGTTTCCTGCGCGGCGCCGTGAAGGCCTGCCGCAGCGGCGTGCGCCGTAGCCACCTGATCAGCTATCAGGAAGACGGGGCTCTGCTGCAGGAGCTGTTCTCCCGCGACGGTATTGGTACACAGATTGTGATGGAGAGTGCGGAGCAGATCCGCCGCGCCACCATTAACGACATCGGCGGCATTCTGGAGCTGATCCGCCCGCTGGAACAGCAGGGTATTCTGGTTCGTCGCTCCCGCGAGCAGCTGGAGATGGAGATCGACAAATTCACCATTATCCAGCGCGATAACCTGACCATCGCCTGCGCCGCGCTCTATCCGTTCCCGGAAGAGAAGATTGGTGAAATGGCCTGCGTGGCGGTGCACCCGGACTACCGCAGCTCTTCCCGCGGCGAAATGCTGCTTGAGCGCGTGGCGGCACAGGCGCGTCAGATGGGGCTGAGCAAGCTGTTCGTCCTGACGACGCGCAGCATTCACTGGTTCCAGGAGCGCGGCTTCACGCCGGTGGATATCGATTCCCTGCCGGAAACGAAGAAAGAGATGTACAACTATCAGCGCCGTTCAAAAGTGCTGATGGCTGACCTGGGATAATACACCATTGCCGGGCGGCGCTGCGCTTGCCCGGCTTACAGGTCTTGTATCGTTCAAAGGGATTCAAATATCGCGCTCAGCCCGCTTCTACGTTCCGTACGGGTGGCAATCGCCTGCACCAGCACCCGTTCGTCGGCATAGAGCGACAGGCGCTGACGCGCGCGCGTAATAGCGGTATAGATCAGCTCGCGGGTAATGACCGGTGAAAGCTGTGTGGGCAGGATCAGCGCTGCATGGTTAAACTCAGAGCCCTGAGATTTATGCACCGTCATCGCCCATGCGGTTTCATGCTCGGGCAGACGGCTGGGCTGGAAGGACTTCACGCTACCGTCCGGCATCTGGAACCAGACGCGAAGCCCCTGGCCGCGATCGAGCGCAATCCCGATATCCCCGTTAAACAACCCCAGCGCGCTGTCGTTACGGGAGATCATCACCGGCCGTCCGTCATACCAGCGGGAGTGCGGGGTACGGTTGATTTTACGCTTTTGCGCCAGCAGCTGTTCCAGCCTGTCGTTCAGGCCGCTGACGCCAAAGGGGCCTTCTCTCAGCGCACAGAGCAACTGGTATTCGCCAAACGCGGCAATGACCTGCTCCGGCGGACTTTGCTGCTGTACGCCCTTCAGAAAATGTTGGTACCCAAGCAGGGCGTCATCGAGCATCGCCTGATACTCTTCCCCGGTTTGCAGCGATTTCTTCTCAATATCGGTAAAGGTACCGTCAAATACCGCACAGGTAGCGTGCCGGTCCCCCCGGTTCACCGCCGCCGCAAGCTGACCAATGCCGGAGTCGCTGCCGAAACGGTAGCTCTTTTGCAGCAGACACAGGCTGTCGCGCAGCGCCCCCGCAAGTGAATGTTTTTCCGGCGCGAGCGAACATCCGGTCAGGCGGGCCAGCTCCTCTGCGCGCTCCGCGGTATATCCCAGGCTGGCATAGGTGCAGATATCGCCCAGCACGGCCCCGGCCTCAACGGAGGCAAGCTGATCGCGGTCGCCGAGGAAAATAACCCGCGCGTGCGGCGGCAACGCATCAATCAACCGGGACATCATCGTCAGGTCAATCATCGACGCTTCGTCCACCACCAGCACGTCAAGATGCAAGGGGTTACCCGCATGATAGCGCAGACGCTGGCTGCCCGGCTGAGCGCCCAGCAACCGGTGCAGCGTGCTGGCTTCATTGGGGAAAAGCGCGAGCTGCTCGCCGGTAAGCGGCAGTTGTTGCAGCGCCCCGCCCAACGACTCCGTCAGACGTGCCGCCGCTTTCCCCGTGGGGGCCGCCAGGCGAATACGGCATTTTTGCTCACCCGATAACTGAATCAGCGCGGCAAGCAGCTTTGCCACGGTAGTCGTTTTTCCGGTGCCCGGACCGCCAGAAATCACCGATATCCGCCGCGTTAATGCCACCGCTGCCGCCACTTTCTGCCAGTCTGTCGCGTCGTCAGAGGTAAACAGCGTATCCAGCGTTTGCCGGAGCAGTGCTTCATCGCACGGTAGCGGAGCATTGGTCTCGCTGAAGAAGCGCGCCACCGTCAGCTCATTACGCCACAGCCGGTTCAGATACAAACGCTCTCCCGTCAAAATCATTGGCGTACCGGTATCGGCGCCGCTGACGGCAGGCGAGCGGAGTAATATTTCCTGCCAGTCCACTGCCTCACCCAGCAGCGCGAAACACGCCTGCAAAGCCGGAGGCATTTTCTCATCCACCACCAGACGTGAAAGCGGCAGACAGACATGCCCCTCCCCCGCATCTTTGCTCAGGATCGCGGCGGCAAGCATGACGGCAGGCTCTTCGCCCGCCACCATCATGGCAAACTGCACATCCAGGTGACGCAGTAATCGTTGTTCAACCGCGCCCAGCAGTAGCGCCTGCATCGTCATGCAACCTCCTCCGTGCCTGCGGCAAACAGGTTATCCATTTTTTCAATCAGTTCCGCAGCCGGACGCGTACAAAAGACACCGGAACGCGGATCGTTAGCATCCACTCCGCGCAGGAACAGGTAAATTACGCCGCCAAAATGGTCTTCGTAACGGTAATTGGCCATGCGATGACCCAGGTAACGGTGCAGCGCCAGGGTATAAAGCTGGTATTGCAGATCGTAGCGATGCATTTGCATGGCAGAGGCCATCGCGTCTTGCGTGTAGGCTTCGCTGCTTTCACCCAGCCAGTTCGATTTGTAATCCAGCAGGTAGTAGCGCCCTTCGTGGCGGAAAACCAGGTCAATAAAGCCTTTGAGCATCCCCTGCACCTGGCGGAAGTTCAGCGGCGGGCACCCGGCGGATAACGGATCGTGCTCGCGGATCAACGCATCAAGCGCCTCGGCCCTGAGCGGGCTGGCAATAGGAAGATAAAACTCCATCTCCACCTGTTTATCTTTGGCGGTCAGCTGGCTCAGCGAAATCCCCTGCGCCGTGAGCGGCGCGTGCAGAATAGCGCGGATCCATTCCGTGAGAACCGGCTGCCACTGCGCGTCATAGCCACCGCTCTGCAGCATCTTCAGCACCCACTCATCGGAAACCGGCTGGGTAAAATCCAGCTCCTCAAACAGACTGTGCAAAAACGTGCCCGGCGAGGCGCCGCGTGGGAACTGATGCGGCGTGAGCACGGGCTCAACGGGCACGCTCCCGGTGCCTGCAGCATCGACATCCAGTTTTGGCATCAGATCCTGCGCGATGCTCTGCCCATGCTGCTGAAGGCCGGAGTAGCTGGTAACGCGCCAGTCGTCGGCAATCGTGCGGGCAACCTGTCGGGCTTGCAGCTCGGAGGCCTGCTGCTCAGGCGTCTGCCAGCGGCTGTTGTCGGGCTGGGTCGGAATATGCAGGGCAACATGCTCGGTGCAAAGCGATTCGATGCACTGGCGCAGCCCTGCGGCGTCTTTGGGTTCGCCACGCTGAATAAGCCGCCCCAGCGCGCTCAGATGAAAATCGCTCTCTCCGCTTTTTTCGCCACGACGGCGGAACAGCGGCGCAATGCCCAGACTGCAGTGCCAGACTGATCGGGTCAGCGCCACATAAAGCAGGCGCAGGTCTTCCGCGAGACGCTCGGCTTCGGCCAGCTCAACGCTGGACTCCGCGTTGCTGAGATCGAGCACCGCCTCAAAAGATTCACGATCGTGGTAAAAAGCCTGGTCCTGTACGCGGTAATTGGCGATAAACGGCAGCCAGACCAGCGGATACTCCAGACCTTTCGACTTGTGAATGGTGACGATCTGCACCAGATGTTTATCGCTCTCAAGGCGCATCTGCTGGCTGGACGAATTACTGTTCGGATCGGCAATCTGCTGCGCCAGCCAGCGCACCAGAGCGTGCTCGCTCTCCAGCTGCGTGCCCGCCTCCTGCAGCAGTTCGCTGATGTGCAAAATATCGGTCAGCCGACGCTCGCCGCCCGCTGTCGCGAGCATGTTCTCCGCAATGTGACGCTGTGCCATGAGCTCGCGCACCATCGCCATCACGCCGCGCTTTTGCCATTTTTCACGGTAGCGAACAAACTCTTCTACCACGGCATCCCACGCGGATTCGTCATTGTTGAGTGCATCAATGTCACGCGCATTCAGCCCGAGCATCGCGCTCGCCAGTGCGCTGCGCAACGTGCTTTCCCGCTCCGGGGCCAGCACGGCCTGCAGCAGCCATAGCATCTCCTGGGCTTCCAGCGTTTCAAAGACGCTGTCGCGGTTCGAGAGATAGACAGAAGGAATATTCAGCAACGTCAGGGCATCGCGGATAAGCGCGGCCTCCTGACGGCTGCGAACCAGCACCGTGATATCAGATGCCTTTACCGGGGCAGGTTTATCCCCCTTCCACAGCAGCGCTTCACCGCGCGCGCCAGCGCTGAGCCAGTCCCGAATTTGTGCTGCACAGTGCTGGGCCATGGCGTTTTGATAGTCGGCAACGCCGCAGCCCTCTCCATCCAGCAGCCAGAAGTTCATGGCGGGCTGCGTCTCGCCGTTGAACTCGAAGCGCAACGAGGCATTTTTTGGGGCGAATTTGACCGGCTGAAACGGGATCTCCCGGAACATAAACGCCGTATCCATGCGGCCGAAAAGGGCGTTGACGCTTTCCACCATGCCGGGAGAAGATCGCCAGTTGGTGTCGAGCGTATAGTGCGCGTCGACCTCGCTACGGGCTTTCATGTAGGTGAAAATATCCGCACCGCGGAAAGCATAAATGGCCTGCTTAGGGTCGCCGATTAGCAACAGCGCGGTGCCGGGCTGCTGACGCCAGATACGGCGAAAAATACGGTATTGCTGAGGGTCGGTATCCTGAAATTCGTCAATCATCGCGACCGGGAAGCGGGTGCGAATCGCGGCGGCAAGCGCCTCGCCATTTTCACTGCATAACGCCGCATCAAGGCGGCTCAGCATATCATCAAACCCCAGTTCGCCCCGGCGGCGTTTCTCACGCGCGACGGCTTCGCGAATCTCCGTCATGGCGCGGACGATCATCAGATCGTTAAGCGTCAATGGCTCTGCAAGCAGGGTTTCAATCGCCACAAACAGGGGATGTTCTGGCACAATACCGTCAGCTTTGGTCCGCTCAACCAGGAAACGCTGTGAGAATTTTTCCAGCGCGTCCGGGAGCTGGTAGCCTCGCGTCTCTTCCTGCGCCCAGGCGCTGATCTTCTCGATCCATTTTCCCTGGTTGCTGCGGTTGAACTTCCGTCGGTCGATCCCGGAATTCTCGATGATCGCGTCAATCTCGCCGACTGATTCAATCCATTTTTGCTTGATGTCGGCAATTTTCGCGATGATTTTTTCATGGCGTGAGGCCAGGGTTTCATCCGCCGGGGGAGGAGATTTGATCGCGGGCGCTTCACCCTGAAGATAACGATCGATGGCGCGTAGCAGCGCTTCGGGCCCCTTCCACAACGCATGTACCGCTTCGGCGATATCGCGCTGTAACGGATAGCAGTGGCGACGCCAGAAATCCGCGCAGGCCTGATAGCGAAGCACGGATTCATCTTCAATAAGCTGCTGTTCAAACAGCATGCCGGATTCAAACGCATTCAGGCTCAGCATGCGCTGGCAAAAACCGTGAATGGTGAAGACGGACGCTTCGTCCATCTGCCGTTCAGCGAGAAGCAGCCACTGGGCCGCCTGTTGCTTATCGGCAATCTCTTCCAGAAGGCTCGCGTAGAGAGGGTTATCCGTGTTCTGGCGCAGACAGGCGATACGCAGCTCGTGGATATTGGTACGAATACGGCCGCGCAGTTCAGCGGTGGCGGCCTCGGTGAAGGTGACGACAAGCAGCTCTTCCACGCTCAGAGGACGAGGAAAAGCGGCGTTACCGCCAAGCCCTAACAGCAGGCGCAGATAGAGCGCGGCGATGGTGAAGGTTTTTCCCGTTCCCGCTGAGGCTTCAATCAATCGTTCACCCTGCAGAGGTAAACGTAAGGGATCAAGGGACTCAGCGGTATCGGTCATTCTTTCTTACTCCAGGGCATAGATTGCTGCAGCGCGCTGACGCTCTTCCAGACTTTCCAGCCTTCCGGGTTCACGTAGTCCGTTTTCCCGTTCTGGCTACCGGAAACCTGAGACAGGATGGTGATGCCCTGCGGCTTAATCACTGCCTGATGGAAGAAATCGGCAGCCTTCTGCGGCGTCAGCTGTTTAATCTCGGCCACTACTTTATCACGCGAATCAAATTTCAGATTACCGCGATCGAAATCTTTGCTCAGCTGCGACGCCTCTTCACCCAGCGTCTGCGGCGGCTGCATCACCTGCGCGATAACGGCCTGCTGGATCTGGGCAAACTCATCCGGCTTCATGGCGCGCAGTTTTGCTTCCACCTGCGGGAAGAACGCCTGATAGCGCTGCCAGAGATAGGCCGGTTGCTTGTCGCTGCTTTGCAGCAGGAAGCCCAGCCCCCATTGCCGGCCCACGTTCATCGAAAATGCAAATACCGCATAGCCAAGCTGCTCTTCCGTGCGCAACTGGTTATAGAACCACGGCTGAATAATCTGTCCCAGAACGGCGCTCTGCGCGGAGCTGGAAAATTCATCATAGCCCGTTGGTACGAACACCGCAGCCAGCGCAGAATCCGTGCTGCTACCCGCTTTTTCAAATATCACATTCTGTTTTTTCTCAACCAGCACGTCCTGGTTGCGACACCACTCGTCGCCTTTCGAACCGAGCTGCGTGCGGACATTCTCCGCCAGCGTTTTGGCCTGTTGTTCACTCATGTTGCCGACGATAAGGAACTCGGGACGCGTATTGGTTTTAAGCGCATCACGGTATGCCAGCACGTCTTTTAAGGTGATAGAGGGCAGCAGCGCACGGCGATCTTCACGCTGGAAATAAGGTATTTGCGACAGCATTTGCGCTGGCATAAGCGCCTGATCGTAAGCTTTGCCCTTCTCCGCCGAGTCCATCATCTGCGCATACCAGGATTTGGCCTGCTCAAGCTGTTCTTCCGTCGGCGTGTAGCTAAAGTAGCCTTCCAGCAGAGCCTGGAAAAGCTGAGGCAAACGCTGGGTATAGCCGTTTGCATTGAGCATCAAACCGTTGTTGGCGTTAGTGGAGAAGCTGATCCCGCCCACGGCCGCCTGGTTGCTGAGCTGATCGAGCGCGATACCGGCCAGATAGTCATTGAGCGCGAACATGACCTGGTTTTTGGCGCTATTCATCGCTTTCGGGTTACGCAGAACCACGCTGACATCGGCCTTCGGCTCGCTCGCGAAATAGCGGCTGGGGGTGTACACCACGCGCAGCGTCGGCTCATCAATGATGAGTTCCGGGTGCGGATAATCCTTAGTCGTTTTAATCAGCGAGAAATCATCCGGGATGTAAGGGTTCACCTCCGGCAGCTTCAGCGCAATCTCACCGGCCTTCTTCTGCCAGTCGGCGAAGGTCTGGTCGCTGATTTTGTCCACCTGATAAGGTGCATCAACAAAGTACGCCATCTTGTCGTGCGGTTCGTTCGGGCTGATGTACCAGATGCGGGCATTCTGCGGGGTCATCATCGCCAGCCGCGCTTTTACCGCCTCAGCATCATAACGATCGGCAATATTGACCGCGTCGAGAGTGTGCTCCACCGGCACACGAATCATGGTATCGGCCAGCCACTCTACATAATCCATGTCGCGGGTAATGGACGGGTAGCGGAAATCGAGATCCAGCACGTGCGCGAGTTCATCAAAGTAGCGCTTATCAACGCCTTTTTCGCGCAGCAAAGAGAGGTAGCTGAAGATCGCCGCCACCACTTCATCACGGTTGGCCTGCCCTTTGTCGGTCAGCGTGGCGGAGATCGCCAGCACGCCGCTGTTGCCGTTTACCACGGGATCGGAATCGGCGCGGATCCCTTCCACCAGCCCCTGTTTTTGCAGCCAGTCAGATAAGGTTCCCGGGCTGCGGTTACCAATCAGGTAGGTCACCAGCTCGTCGGTTTTACTGCGAAATTGTGCCGTGTTGTTATCAATGCGGAACTCAACGCGCAACACTTTACGCGGCAGGGCCGGCACGTAATGGATGACGATCCCTTTTTGCGCGTCCGTAACAACCGGAACGTTTATCTTTGGCAGATCGATATTTTTATTCGGCACCCGGCCAAACGTTTGTGCCGCCAGACCGGCAAGCTCCGGCAACGGTTTGTTGCTGTAAATAACCGCCTTCATCAGGTTAGCGGAGTAGTATTTGTCGCGAAACGCATGCAGAGCGTCAATCACCGGGCTACCCGGTTTATCGCTCAGCGTCTCCAGGTTACCGCCCGAGAAACGTGCCCCCGGATGCGCCGGGTTGATGGTCTCGGCGCTGACCTGCGCCATGCGCATGCCGTCTCGGGTACGCGCCATGGTCAGTTCCGCATTGACGGCATTACGCTCGCGGTCGGCGTATTTTTTGTCCAGCAGCGGCGCGGCAATAGCATCCGCAAGACGGTCCACTGCCCCTGCCAGCGCATCATTTTCGACTTCGAGGTAAAAGGCCGTGCGGTACGGCGCCGTACTGGCGTTATGGCTACCGCCGTGCATTTTCAGAAATTCGGACAGGCTATCCGGCTGTGGATATTTTTTAGAGCCCATCAGCGTCATGTGCTCGAGGTAATGCGCGAGACCAGGATGCGCCTCAGGATCTTCAAGCGACCCAACCGGCACCACTAGCGCTGAGAGGGATTTCACCGCCTGCGGATCGGAAACCAACAGCACGGTCATACCGTTATCAAGACGGATAGCCTGATACTGTCGGGTATCTTTTTCGCTCTTACGGATAGTTTCCTGAACGGGTTGCCAACCGGAGTCTGCCTGAGTGACGGGAGCCCAAAGGGCGACAAACAAAACAAACGCTTTGAACAAGGTGCTGCCTGGCATTACGACCTCTTTATCACGGCTATCCCCGTCATACTTCAAGTTGCATGTGCGTCGGCTGCATGCGTTCACCCCAGTCACTTACTCATGTAAGCTCCCGGGGATTCACGCCCTTGCCTCCTTCCTGCAACTCGAATTATTTAGGGCAAACATCATTAACACATTGCGTGCTGGACACGCCAACATCTCTTTATTGGGTACATCAGTCCGTGATAAGAAGTGCATCATAAATGAACACCCCGTACTGCGCAATTTTTATACAGCGCTCAGGACTGATTAAATTTAAACAACGGTAACAGGTAGCGTTGCGCCTCTTCCGTGATTGCTTCGAAGTATTCTGGCTCAAGCGCTCGCCATAAGCGTTGATACCAGACATCCTCACCTTCACCACGCACCATCATATTTCCTTCGTAGGCCTGCATGAATTTACTGCGCGCTTTCTGCAGCGATGCCTCATCCGTTAACATCGCATCATTTTGCGCGTCATAACAGGCTTTTATCCACGCACCGCCGCTTTCAGGCAGTAGCAAAAGGGGTTTATTCATTCCCTGAAGATAGCCCTCAATGTACAAGGACAGATAGCGTAACGCCTGTTCTGCCTCCATTGGCGGGAAGCGCCACTCCCCCTCTTTGCGCACGAATATCCGGCTTTCGCCCTGATGGCCACTCGCACTGTAGACAAGATGTTCCAGCCAGAGTTGCAATCCCTGTGAAACGCTGAGCATGGAGGGCCGCCAGCGCAGCAATCCATCCGGCTGAACCTGGGTTAGCCAACCCGTAAGTTGGATGCCGTTGCAGCTGAGATCGATTTCGATGCTTTGGCCAGGCTGACGGTGCTCCCTTACACGCTCCGCCAGAGCGGTCATCTCCTGGCATTGCGCCTCCCAGACAATTTCCCCAAATGCGCCGTAAGGCAGTTGGCCTGCGGCACGGTAGCGGCGGTAAAGTTTGTCAGCATCTTCCTCCTCAACCAGCGCATTCAGCAGCTGGAGGTTTAGCTGATAGCGCTCCAGCCCTTCCAGGGTAAAGGGCTCTGCATCCGGAATTTCGCTCTCTTCAGAACGGAAGTTGACCTGCAATCGTTGCTGGAAGAAGGCCCGCACCGGATGGGCCCAAAACCGCTGAAGCTGTTCGAAAGTGAGGGTGTTAATGGGCAACGGGTCAAGCGCCTGAATGAAATCCGTATGCGCTCTCCCCTCTTTTTTCGCTGCTGGCAGCCATTCGCGGGCATAGCTCTGCTGTTCGCTGACAACGTAGTTCATCGGGTCAAACGGCATGCGGCTGTGGATACAGGTAATGTGCGCCTTCACCCGTTGTTCGCTTTCATCACAGTTCAGCCCTTCATCGCCAGCCAGATAGTGGCTCTGGCCGATATAGTCCACCAACTCCTGCACCAGAACGGAGGGGAAACGCTCGCTGTTGTCCTGAATGGAACGGCCGATATAGCTGATATAGAGCTTGCTCTGGGCGGATATGAGCGCTTCAAGGAAGAGATAGCGGTCATCATCGCGACGGCTACGATCGCCCCGCTTTGGATCTGCGCTCATCAAATCAAACCCCAGCGGCGCCAGGGCGCGCGGATAAACACCATCGTTCATACCGAGCAGGCAGACCACCTTGAAGGGAATTGAACGCATTGGCATCAGGGTACAGATATTGATGGGGCCAGCCAGGAAACGCTGGCTGATTCGCTCCTGGTCAAGGCGCTGCGTCAGCTCATCCCGCAACAGTGACAAAGGGATCGCTTCGAGATAATGGGAATTCACGCCCTCGTCGACGATAGCCTGCCACTGCGTTTCAATAAGCGCCATCGCCGCTTCTGTGTCGTTGTCTGGCAGGAAGAAATCATTGAGTAACGCCCTGCAAACCGGGAGCCACTCTTCAAGCGGGCGCGGCTGCATTAGCTCATGCCGCCAGCGGTTAAGCTGCATCAGCAGAGAAGCTAAATGCCCTACCAGTTCAGCAATTAACCCGCTGGACTCATCGTAAGGCAGTACCTCGTTCCACTCACCCTGGCTGCTCTCCATGGCGTAGCCCAGCAGCATACGCGTCAGGCCAAACCGCCAGGTGTGTTGCCCTGTTGGCGGGAGTTCGAACTCCTGGACATTGTCGTCATCAATGCCCCAGCGAACGCCGGACTCATTGACCCACTGGCGAAGGTAGCGCAGCCCTTCTTCATTGATGTTGAAGCGGGCGGCCAGCACGGGAACATCCAGCAACGCCAGGACATCCTCGGAGATAAAGCGGCTATCTGGCAGTGAAAGCAGGGTGATAAATGCCTGCAATGCCGGATGCGACTGACGGGCACGACGGTCAGAGATGGCGTAAGGCAGGTATCGCTCACCCGTCGCACTGCCGAAGACAGCCTGTATAAAGGGACTGTAGCTGTCGATATCCGCCACCATCACCACGATATCGCGCGGCGTCAGTTCGGGATCGTCCTGAAGCATCGCCAGCAGCCGATCGTGAAGCACTTCAACCTCACGCTGCGGGCTATGGCAGACATGAATTGTGATGCTGCGATCGTCTGCGTCCAGCTTTCGCTTGCTGTCGCTGCGTTCAAACTCTTTCGCCGTCACGCCCATGACGGCGCGGTTTTCCAGATCCAGGATATCTAACTGGATATTATGCAGCAGGCAATCCGGGGCGATCTCAACAAAGGCATCCACGTCGCCCTCGCCTGATGACGTAATATCGGAAAGCATATGAATGTAGTCACGCCCCAGCTTCCCCCATGAGGCAAGCAGTGGATTGGGCAGGTTCTGGATGCCGTCTTCATCAAAAAGCAGCCCGGCAGTCGAGCCGTCTTTAAACAGCGGGACGGATCGTTCTTCAAAAAGGCGCTTTCGTTGGCGAGTGACCAGCCGCGCAAGCCAACGTTCGTCGAGGATATCCCCCCAATACTGTCGGCAAGGGTTGGTGAACAAAATATGGATATCAATATGTTTACCCAGCGCATTCAATGCCTTCAGATAAACAGGCGGTAGTGCGGATATCCCACAGATAAAAACGCGTGACGGCAGTCGGGTTGGACGCTCCGACGCATTCTCTAGTATTGAGATAAACCGATCGTACAGGTTGGCACGGTGCCACTTAGGCTGCCCAAGTTTCTCCGTATGCTCTACCAGCGCTTTCCAGAGCGGTGCCTGCCAGATTTGCGCCTCCGGTAGCCCTTCAACCAGTTCGCCCGCTTCCCAGCGAATTAACCAGTCAGAACGGTAAACAAGGTATTGGTCGTAGAGATCGGCGGTGCGCGACGCCAGCTGAAATAGCTTGCGCTTATCGGTATCGTCATTGAGGTAGTGGCGCAGCATGGCGAATTCATCGTGCTGCAGCATTTCCGGCAGAAGCGCCATCAGCTTCCAGCTCATGCTCTGCTTGTTAAAGGCGCTCTGCTCGGGGATGTCTGGTAACACACGAACAAACATCTCCCAGATAAAGCTCGCGGGCAGGGGGAAATCAATATTCGCGGCAATGCCAAATTTACGGGAAAGCGACATTTGCAGCCACTGTGCCATGCCGGTGCTCTGCACCAGCACCATTTCAGGCTCAAAAGGATCGTCAAGCCGCTCGCGCTCAACGATAAATTCCATCAGTGCTTCCAGCACATCCAGACGATTTGAGTGGTAGACCCTTAACATAGACGCTCCCGACTACTGGCTAACCGGGCAATGCAGACGCGTTAACTCACCGCGCCGCCCCAGAGGAGAAATAAGTGTAGCCGTGATGCTGACACATCCTGCGTGCGTTGTCTGCCCCCGACTGGCCTGCCACCCTGCGGGGAGAACATTTGTTGAGAGCTGAGACTGATTCCAGGCATGGTGCCAGAGCTGGCGATACTGGTTAAACACGCTAAACCGCGCCGCCAGCGCCCGGTGATAACCCGACAGAGCCGTCACGACGATCACCAGCAGCATCATCGCCAGAAGCACCTCTACCATGCTAAATCCTTTTTCTCTGTTTACGGCAGTTGGCATAGCGAACGCTCCTTTAACGGGCAAAAATCACTCCAGCCGTGAGGGGAAAAGCGAATTTTCCCGTCGACAATTTCTCCTGCACGCCAGAGCAGCAGGTCGCTGTCTCCGGCAATCAGTAAAACAGTCGTCTCACCCAGCGGGCGCAGACACACTCGCCACGACGATGCCTGTTTGCACTGGACTTCAGGATTGGGTGACCAGCTCTGAACACGTCCCCACTCAAGCACTGACTGGACAGCGGCCTGCTGCTGCAGCGAACGGCTCTCACGGCCAACAAGCGTACTGAACGTTGTCAATTGCTGGTTAAGGCCGGTGAGGATCAGCGTACCAAGCACCAGTAAAAGCAGAACCAGCGCCAACGAAGACATACCGCGTTGACGGTTCACAGGTTATACCCCGTGACCACGTACAAAGCCTGATAAGGCGTCCCCTGCTCGCCTTTGTGAATGGCGGACAGTTCGATATTCAACTCAGGCGCAAACCCGGCGTGTTCAACCTTACTCACCACAAAATGCGTGATAACAAGCCTGTCCGGGTCTGTAAGCTTTTCCCATCCCTTACCGTCACATGAGATTGCGCCACGCAAGGTTTCCAGCGCGCCCGACTCCAGACGAAAGCCGGTGCTGTCATTTTCTGATGCACTACGATCCCAGCGGCCGTTACTGTTGGCATCCCACCGTGCAATGATACAACTACCCTGCCTTGCAATCGCCAGACCTTGCTCCTGGCAGTTTCCCGCGCAGTAACCCGCACGCTGAAGCTGTTTGCCAAGGGCAAACAGGCGCTGCCAGACCTCCTCTTCCAGTTCTCTCTGGCCGGATTGCAGTAATACCGCTCGCTGCAATCCGGGTAAAAAGCGCGATGCGCCAATCAACAACAGGCTACTGATTGCCGTAGCAATCAGAACTTCAGTCAGTGAGAAACCGCGCTGTCTCATCGACATGAACCTCCTTCTGAGATCTTGCACATCCTGATGCGCCCTACATCAGAAACAATAATCAACCATTCTCCTGCGCGGCTATGCACGCGGATCCGCCCTGCCCATGCCGTATCCCTTAACCCATAGAACCCTAATGACGGCGTTACTTCGCTCACCGCGACCTCTGACCAAAGTAGAATCAGTACAAAAGGGCTCTCCTTCTCACAGCCTTGCACGGCAGAGCTCACGAGGCACTCCTTTTCGCCCACCCGCTGAAGGCGAATTTGATGGTCGCGGTTGTGCCGGTTGGCGTCGTTGCGCAGAAACACCAGGTAGTCGCGCACCTGACTGGCGGTTTGCCACAGCCGTTGCTGCCGTTGCCAGCTGTCCCAGCCGTACAGGCCTGAGGCACTGAGGATAACGACAAGCGAAATGGCAACCAGCGTTTCGATAAGCGTAAAGCCGTTCTCTTTTTTCATGCCGGGAGTGTGGCGAAGCGCCGTGGACGTGGCGAGCAAGGGATTTTCGTTTTACGAGGCGTTATCCGGAGAATTTAGCGTGTTGCAGCGCGTTGCATGCTTTCTGGATAACACCCCGGAAAACGGAATAAAGGCGAAAAAAAACCGGCGCTAATTAGCACCGGTTATGTCACGCTTTACCACATCAGATAGCGACGGGCGCTTTGATGCCAGGGTGCGGGTCGTAGCCCTCAATCTCAAAATCATCAAAGCGGTAATCGAAGAT
Source organism: Enterobacter sp. UPMP701 (assembly GCF_053709515.1). Classification (NCBI taxonomy): domain Bacteria; kingdom Pseudomonadati; phylum Pseudomonadota; class Gammaproteobacteria; order Enterobacterales; family Enterobacteriaceae; genus Enterobacter; species Enterobacter sp. UPMP701. The sequence goes on from NZ_JBSKJN010000006.1 coordinate 253,464, forward strand.
TGACGCCGGTTTACGTTTGATAATCAGCTTCGGCAGCGCACGCGGTTCGCGCGTCAGCTGAAGATGCGTCTGCTCCATGTGGTTGCTGTACAAATGAGTGTCCCCACCTGTCCAGACGAAATCACCCACTTCGAGGTCGCACTGCTGCGCCATCATGTGAACTAACAGCGCATAGCTGGCAATGTTGAACGGCAGGCCAAGGAACACGTCACAGGAGCGCTGGTAGAGCTGGCAGGAGAGCTTGCCGTCAGCAACATAGAACTGGAAGAACGCGTGGCATGGTGCCAGCGCCATTTTATCCAGCTCGCCCACGTTCCAGGCGGAAACGATAATCCGACGCGAGTCCGGATCGTTTTTCAGCTGATTCATGACGGTGGTGATCTGGTCAATATGGCGGCCATCAGGCGTTGGCCATGCGCGCCACTGCTTGCCGTAAACCGGGCCCAGGTTGCCGTTTTCATCTGCCCATTCGTCCCAGATTGAGACGTTGTTTTCGTGCAGATACGCAACGTTGGTATCGCCTTGCAGGAACCAGAGCAGTTCATGAATGATCGAGCGCAAGTGGCAGCGCTTTGTCGTCACCAGTGGGAAGCCTTCTTGCAGATTGAAGCGCATCTGGTGGCCAAAAATGGAGAGCGTACCGGTGCCGGTGCGGTCGTTTTTCGGCGTGCCCTCGTCGAGCACTTTTTTCATCAATTCAAGATACTGTTTCATGGTTCCTCAGGAAAGTTGTTGCTGTGGACGACGACGATACGCCCAAATCATCATAATGGCACCCGCTACGATCATCGGAATGGAGAGGATCTGCCCCATGCTGATGTACTGTACCCACTCGCCGGTAAACTGTGCGTCTGGCTGACGGAAGAACTCGACGATAATACGGAATGCGCCGTAGCCGATCAGGAACAGGCCGGAGACAGCGCCCATCGGACGCGGTTTGCGGATAAACAGGTTGAGGATGATAAACAGCACCACGCCTTCCAGCGCCAGCTCGTACAGCTGAGACATATGGCGCGGCAGCACGCCGTAGGTATCGAAAATGGACTGCCACTCCGGGTGCGACGGCAGCAGCGCGATATCTTCTGCGCGTGAGCCCGGGAAGAGCATCGTATACGGCACGCTCGGGTCGACGCGGCCCCACAGCTCACCGTTGATAAAGTTGCCCAGACGGCCAGCGCCGAGACCAAACGGGATCAGCGGTGCGATAAAGTCTGAAACCTGGAAGAAGTTGCGTTTGGTGCGTTTGGCAAAAATCACCATCACCAGGATCACCCCAATCAGGCCGCCGTGGAAGGACATGCCGCCGTCCCAGACGCGGAACAGATAGAGAGGATCATTCAGGAATACCGGGAAGTTATAGAACAGCACATACCCAATACGGCCACCGAGGAACACGCCGAGGAAGCCCGCGTACAGCAGGTTTTCAACTTCGTTTTTAGTCCAGCCGCTGCCCGGACGGCTGGCGCGACGGCCAGCGAGCCACATGGCAAAAATGAAGCCCACCAGGTACATCAAACCGTACCAGTGAAGCGAGACAGGTCCTACTGAGAAAATGACCGGATCAAACTCCGGAAAATGCAGATAACCACTGTTCATCTGTCACCACAAGATGTTGTTATTCCGCTGAAAGTGGACAGCGGTAGAAATGCGATTCTGCCTTAAGCAGAGGCTCCAAAGTTGCGAATCATAGCATAAGGCGGGCGCGGAGGATGCGCCAGAGATGTAAAAGATGTGTATAGGGTTTTGTGCGCGCTGGCGCCCTCTCCACAGGGAGAGGGCGTAAGACGATTAGCGACCGCCGCGGATCAGGCCGCCCATGCCGCGTCGCTCCATAAACGCCGCGACCTGGTGACGAACCTCTGCCGCCAGCTGCGCGTCAAGGCTGCGTTCAGCCAGCTCGCGGGCATCATTGATGTCGATATGCCGCAACAGATACTTCACGCGCGCCACCGCGCGACCGTTCATCGACAGATGGCGGTATCCCAGACCAATCAGGATCGCAACGCACATCGAGTCTCCGGCCATTTCACCGCACAGGCGTAGATCAATGCCGAACTGTTCAGCCTCGCGGGCGATCATCGCTAACGCACGAATGATCGCCGGGTGCAGGCTATCGTAGATACTGGCCACGCGGGTGTTGTTCCGGTCGACGGCCAGAATATATTGCGTCAGGTCGTTCGTGCCGACAGAGATAAAATCGACGCGGGTTGCCAACTGAGGCAGCATAAAGACCATAGACGGCACTTCGAGCATGACACCGATCCGCGGTTTCGGGATCGCATAGCCAATCATCTCTTCCACTTCACGGCCAGCACGTTCGATCAGTCGCCGGGACTCGTCGATCTCATCAATGCTGGTGACCATCGGCAGCAGGATGCTGAGATTGCCCGTCGCCGCGTTGGCGCGCAGCATAGCGCGCACCTGGATCAGGAAGATCTCCGGCTGATCGAGCGTAATGCGGATCCCACGCCAGCCCAGACACGGGTTTTCTTCGCTGATCGGCATATAGGGCAGCTGTTTATCCGCCCCGACGTCCAGGGTTCGCAGAGTGACAGGTTTGTCGTTAAACATCTGCAGCATCCCCTGATACTGCGCCACCTGTTCCTCTTCGGAGGGGAAACCGCTCTGCAGCATGAAGGGGATTTCAGTACGATACAGGCCAATACCGTCGATGCGGCTGCCAAGCTTTTCTTCATGCTCAGGGCTTAAACCGGCGTTGAGCATGACTTTGATCCGCTCACCACTCTTAAGCTGTGCGGGCAGGTTAACGTCATCTTCCGCCAGCTTGCTTAATTCATTCTCTTCGCTGATAAGGCGCTGGTATTCCTGGAGCAGAACGGGCTCAGGATCCACCAGCAGTTCACCACGGTAACCATCAACCACCAGCGTGCGGCGGTGCAGCACAGAGGGCTGAATATCCGCCCCCATAACGGTAGGGATACCGAGCGCGCGCACCATAATGGCGGCATGGGAGTTCGCTGCACCATCGCGTACGACAACCCCGGCGAGTCTGTCCTGCGGCAGCTCGGCCAGCGTTGTTGCCGAAAGTTCATCGGCCACCAGCACAAACCGTTTTGGCCAGGCATTCGGCCCCTGAATGGTGTCATCGAGGTGGAACAGCAGGCGTTGTCCCAGCGCGCGGAGATCCCCCGCCCGCTCTTTCAGGTAACCGTCGGTCAGCGCCGCGAATTGCTCGGCAAATTTTTCGATGACCTTTTTAACGGCCCACTCCGCGACTGCGCCTTTATCAACCTCGGCAAACAGCTCACGGCGCAGACGCGCGTCGGAAAGCAGGTGCGAGTAGAGGTCGAAAATGGCAGCCGTCTCTTTTTGCGCACCAGCGGCAAAGCGCTTGCTGTAGCGACGGAACTCATTGGCCGCCTCTTCCAGCGCGGCAGTAAGACGCTCGCGCTCCAGCGCTTCATCAAGCGTAGAGGCTTCGTAGACCTGCTCCATCAACGGCAGCGTGGCGTCCATCCAGCCTTCCGCTATCGCCACGCCTGGCGATGCCGGAAGGGCGCGAATGCGCGTATGGCGATACTGACCAAAGAGCGCAGCAAGCTGAGACTGAGAGAGGATCGCGGCCATCTGCGTAGCCAGCGTGACCAGGAAGGACTCTTCGCTTTCATCATACTGACGCAGCTCGCGCTGCTGGACGACCAGCACGCCGAGCAGCTGACGACGCTGAATAATCGGCACACCCAGAAACGCGCGGAAGCGCTCTTCTTTTACGGATGGAATGTATTTAAAGCTGGGGTGTTTTTGCGCGTCGGCAAGGTTAATGGGCTCAGCCAGTCGCCCAACCAGACCGACGATACCTTCATCAAATGCGAGCGTTACGGTGCGTCCCCGTGGCTTTTTCAAACCACGGGTCGCCATCAGGTAATAGCAACGCCGATCGTGGTCGGCCAGATACACCGAACAGACCTCGGTCTCCATCGCAAGACAGATGTCAGTGACCAGAATATTCAGCGCCTCGTTCAGACGCGGGGCGCTGGCCACTTTCTCGACTATTTCTCGCAAGCGGGTGAGCATGATTTGCGTAGCTTAACCTCTTTTACGTCGCCAGGCAGGTGCGCTCTGCGGCTTAGGCGGGATCTCCTGAAGCTGCATGACGACACTTGCGAACTCTTTCATCACCCTACGGTAAACATCGCGCTTAAATGACACGACCTGACGAACAGGATACCAATAGCTTACCCAGCGCCAGCCATCGAACTCCGGCGTACTGCTGGTTTGCATATTGATGTCTGAATCGTTGCCCACCAACTGCAGAAGAAACCACTTCTGTTTCTGGCCGATACAAACCGGCTTTGTGTCCCAACGCACCAAACGTTTCGGTAACTTGTAACGCAACCAGTTGCGGGTCGAGGCCAGGATGCGAACATCTTTTCGGCTTAAACCGACCTCTTCAAAAAGCTCCCGGTACATCGCTTGTTCTGGGGACTCTCCCGGATTGATCCCGCCTTGCGGGAACTGCCAGGAGTGCTGACCATATCGACGGGCCCACATGACCTGGCCCTGACGATTACAAATTACTATTCCTACGTTCGGGCGGTAGCCATCGTCATCAATCACCGGACTACCCCAAACTAAATCTGATATATGAATGATTGTTTCACACTCCAGTGAGGCGGTAAACCACTCTCTTACAGGCCTGCAACCTAATAACATTTGAATAACTCACAAATAAGTGCAGAGTTATAAACAGATAAGCGGTGGCGAAGCGAATTTTATTCACCTTTTCTGTGGATATAGTTGTGAAGAAGTGTCTGATTACCGATGAACAACCTCAAATGCTCTCTGAACGCCCCTTACTGCCAACAATAATAAATTATTTATTTTCATTCAGTTAACTAAGCACGCATAAGAAAAATGCGCAATAGCGTGACGATCATCACATCAGTGATCCTCGTGCTGATGAAAGATCGAACAGCGTCGGTTTTATCCACAGATTGTGCCAATAAGTTAGGCACAAATTGTCTGAAATTTGGATTTTCGTCGCACGTCAAGGCTGTAAATTGAAACAGTAGTCAGGGTTATGCCCAGTTATCCCACTTTTCTGTGGATAACATGGTGTAAGATCCTGTTTATTGTCAGTGACCAGATTTGAACAACCCATTTTGCGTCTCTGATGAAACCGTGAAGAAACCATAAAAAATCCTATAAATCATACACATGGAATATTGGCACAGAAAAAGTTAAACTCTATCCACAGGGGAGAATTTCTTCGTTTATTTTTTAATCAAAAGGTTATCGCCATGCATCCGCTTACACCCTTGCTCTCACCGCCGTCGAGCGAAAGCCAGTTACTACAGCAGGCTCAGCGCCTGGCAGGCTTCTCACTGGGCGAACTGGCGGCGCTGGCAGGGCTTCAGATCCCGAAGGATCTGAAACGAGATAAAGGGTGGATCGGCATGCTGCTGGAGCTGTGGCTGGGTGCCAGCGCTGGCAGCAAGCCAGAGCAAGACTTTGCCGCCCTTGGCGTCGAGCTAAAAACCATTCCCATCGACAGCCAGGGTAAGCCCCTGGAGACCACCTTTGTCTGCGTGGCCCCCTTAACCGGCAATACCGGGGTGACGTGGGAAACCAGCCATGTGCGTCATAAGCTGAAACGCGTGCTTTGGGTGCCGGTTGAAGGTGAAAGGCAAATTCCGCTGGCGGAACGCCGCGTAGGCGCCCCGCTGCTCTGGAGCCCGGATGAAGGGGAGGAGCATCAGCTGCGCCTGGACTGGGAAGAGCTGATGGACATGATTGTGCTCGGTCAGGTCGAACGCATCACCGCCCGACACGGAGAGGTCTTACAGCTGCGTCCAAAAGCGGCTAACAGCAAAGCGCTGACCGAGGCGATCGGCGCGCTGGGCGAGCCAATCCTGACGCTGCCGCGCGGTTTTTATCTCAAAAAGAATTTCACCGGCGCGCTGCTTGCTCGTCATTTCTTACTAAAAACATAGTTTTTTACTTATTTTGCGAGCTCACAAACATAATCGCCTGGTTTTTAAGATTTTACCGCTTCACCCTGTTGCTATAACGGGTTAATACTACACTATGATTTGATACGAGCCAGATGAGGACGATAACGATGAAAAAATGGGCGGTGTTGATTTCAGCAGTCGGGTTGGCGTTTGCCGTATCGGGCTGTAGCAGCGATTACGTCATGGCGACAAAAGATGGCAGGATGATTCTGACCGACGGCAAACCTGAAGTCGACGATGATACCGGTCTGGTCAGCTACCACGATCAGGCAGGCAATAAAATGCAGATTAATCGCGACGAAGTCTCGCAAATTATTGAGCGATAACAGTCAGAGGTCAGTAGCCTACTGGCCTTTTTGATTTTTTTCTTCCCCTTTTGCTTCCCCTCTGCCATGTTTATATTCCTTTGTCGGGAGGTTCCTGACGCGGTCTACATGTCTATTGAAGGAAGCCGGCTATGCATTATCACCGTATCCCCCACAGCGCTCTGGAGATAAGTCAACTGGGGTTGGGCACGATGACATTTGGTGAACAAAACAGCGAAGCCGATGCCCATGCACAACTCGATTATGCCGTCAGCCAGGGAATTAACCTGATTGATGTCGCAGAGATGTATCCTGTGCCTCCACGCCCTGAAACGCAAGGACTTACCGAAACCTACGTCGGTAACTGGCTGGCAAAACGCGGTAACCGTGAAAAGCTGGTTATCGCCTCGAAAGTGAGTGGCCCCGCGCGGAACAACGATGCCGGGATCCGCCCAAACCAGATCCTCGATCGCAAAAATATTCGCGCCGCGCTGGACGCCAGCCTGAAGCGCCTGCAAACCGACTATCTCGACCTGTACCAGGTCCACTGGCCTCAGCGTCCAACCAACTGTTTTGGTAAGCTTGGCTACAGCTGGAATGAGAGCGCACCCGCCGTTACGCTGCTGGAAACGCTGGAGGCGCTGACCGAATGCCAGCGCGCGGGAAAAATCCGCTACATTGGCGTGTCCAACGAAACGGCTTTTGGCGTAATGCGCTATCTGCACCTGGCGGATAAACACGATCTGCCGCGCATCGTGACTATCCAGAACCCGTACAGCCTGCTTAACCGCAGCTACGAAGTGGGGCTGGCCGAAGTGACGCAGTATGAAGAGGTGGAGCTGCTCGCCTATTCATGCCTCGGCTTTGGCACGCTGACGGGGAAATACCTGAACGGTGCGAGACCGGCCGGGGCACGTAATACCCTCTTTAGCCGCTTTACCCGCTATAGCGGCGAACAGACGCAGAAAGCCGTCGCAGCCTATGTGGACATCGCGAAGCGCCACGGTCTTGATCCTGCGCAGATGGCGCTGGCCTTCGTGCGTCGTCAGCCGTTTGTTGCCAGTACCTTGCTGGGTGCGACAACCATGGAACAGCTGAAAACTAACATTGAGAGCTTCCATCTGGAGCTGAGTGAAGAGGTGTTAGCAGAAATTGAAGCGGTGCATCAGGTATACACATACCCGGCACCGTAATAAAAGCAAAACGGCAACGCACGTTGCCGTTTTTAGGGTTT